>VBHE01000119.1:0-15192 GCA_005889515.1 Chloroflexota bacterium
ACCCGCTCGTCCCGGTGCAGGGCGTGCTCCGTCCGAGGCGGGTGGCGCCCGACCTGGTGGGCACGTGAGCGCCGGCGAGGGCGACCTCGGCCTCGCCTGCTGCCACCTGCTCGTCGACGAGCTGGTGCGCGCCGGGATGAGCGACGCCTGCATCTCCCCGGGGTCGCGCTCCACGGCGCTGGCGCTGGCGCTCGCCCGGCACCCGGGGGTGCGGCTCCACGTCCACCTCGACGAGCGCTCCTCCGCGTACGCCGCGCTGGGGATGGCGCGCCTCCAGGAGCGCCCGGTGGCGGTGGTCTGCACCTCCGGCACCGCCGCCGCCGCCTGGCTTCCGGCCGCGGTCGAGGCCCGGCTCTCCCAGCTGCCGCTGGTGCTGCTGAGCGCCGACCGGCCCCCGGAGCTGCGCGACACCGGCGCCAACCAGGCCATCGACCAGCAGCGGCTCTTCGGCGCCCACGTCCGCTGGTTCGCCGACACCGGGGTGCCCGAGGCGCGGCCCGGCGCCGCCCGCTACTGGCGCTCGCTGGGGAGCCGCGCGGCGGCGGCGGCGCTGGGGCCGCCCGCGGGGCCGGTGCACCTCAACGTGCCGCTGCGCGAGCCGCTGGTGCCGGGTGGCCGCGCCGTCGACCTCGGTCCCGAGGCGGCGGGCCGCCCCGGCGGCGAGCCCTGGGAGCGGGTCTCGGCACCGCCCCGACAGCCCGCCGAGGCGGACGTCGCCGCCCTCGCCGCGGAGATCGCCGCCACCGAGCGGGGTCTCGTGGTCGCCGGCGCCCTGGGAGGCGGCGGCGCCGGCGCGATCGGCGCCCTCGCCGAGGCCGCCGGCTGGCCGCTCCTCGCCGAGCCCGCGTCGGGGCTGCGCACCGGTCCGCCGGCGCTCTCCGCCGGCCCGCTGCCGCTCGCCGGCGCGGGCTTCCGCGCCGGGCACGTCCCCGACCTCGTCCTCCAGGTCGGCGGCGTGCCCACGAGCCGGGCGTCGCTCGCCACCGTCGCGGGGGCGCGGCGCACCGTGGTGGTCGCCCCCGACGAGCTCCATCCCGACCCCGCCCGGGGCGCCTCCTGGACGCTCCGGGGCGATCCGGCCACGCTCGCCGCCGCGGTGCTCCCCCGGCTCGGCAGCGCCCGGCGGAGCGCCTGGACCCGGGCCTGGCAGGAGGCCGACGCGGCGGCGCGGGCGGCGGCCGACGCCTGCCTCGACGCCTGGGCGGAGCCGTCGGAGCCCCGCGCCGCCCGCGACCTCGCCGCCGCCCTCCCCGACGGCGCCGTGCTCCTCGCCGGCTCGAGCATGCCGATCCGCGACCTCGACGCCTTCATGGCGCCGCGCTCCGGGCTGCGGGTGGTCGCCAACCGCGGCGCCAGCGGCATCGACGGCCTGGTGTCGACCGCCCTGGGATCCGCCGCGGTGGTGCGCCCGGCGTACGCCCTGATCGGCGACCTCGCCCTGCTCCACGACGCCGGTGCGCTGCTCTGGGGCGCACGCCGCGGGCTCGACCTGGTCCTGGTGGTGGTGAACAACGACGGCGGGGGGATCTTCGCCCTCCTCGGCCAGGGCGCCCTCCCCCAGGCCGAGGCGGAGGCCCTCTTCGCCACCCCCCACGGTCTCGACCTCGGCGCCGTCGCCGCCGCCGCCGGTGCCGGGTACCGCCGCCTCGTCGATCCCGCCGGGCTCGGGGAGGCGGTGGCCGCGGCCGGCTCCGAGGGCGGGGCCCAGATCGTCGAGGTGCCCACCGACCGCCGGCGCAACGTCGAGCACCACGCCGAGGTCGCGGCGAGGGTCGCGGCAGCCCTGGGTGAACGCCCCTCCGGCTGACCGGGGCTCAGCCCACCCCGGTCGCCTGAGCGGCCGCCCCGAGGGCGGAGAGCAGGGCGCCGAACTTCGCCTCGGTCTCGGCCACCTCGAGCTCGGGCACCGAGCCCTCGACGATCCCCGCCCCCGCGTACAGCCGCGCCTCGCGGCCGCTCAGCGTCGCGCAGCGCAGCGCCACCACCCACTCACCGTCGCCGGTGGCGTCGACCCAGCCGACCAGGCCCGAGTAGAGCCCTCGCGGCACCGGCTCGAGCTCGTGGATGGCCTCCAGGGCGGCCGGCGTCGGGGTGCCGCAGACCGCCGGGGTCGGCTGCAGGGCGGCGGCGAGGCCGAGGGCGGAGGGCGCTCCCTCGACGAGGCGGCCGCGCATCGAGGTGGCGAGGTGCCAGACGGTCGCGGTCGCGGTGAGCCGCGGGCGCGGCTCCACCTCGAGGTGATCGCAGAAGGGGGCGAGCGCCTCGGTCATCGCCTCGACGACGAGGCGGTGCTCGCGGTGGTCCTTGGCCGAGCAGAGCAGGCGCTGGGCCGCGGCGCGGTCCTCCGCGGGGTCGGGCGAGCGCGGCGCCGAGCCCGCCATCGGGTCGCAGACCACGGTGCGGCCACGGCGGCGGAGGAGGGTCTCCGGGGTGGCGCCGAGGAGCAGCCGGCCGTCGGCGCCGCGCACCGCGAAGGTGTGGCACTCGGGGTCGCGGCGGTGGAGGCCGCGGAGCACCGCCGCCGGGTCGGGCCGGGTCGCGAGCTCCAGCCGCAGGGTCCGCGCGAGCACCACCTTGCGCAGGTCGCCGCGGCGGATCCGCTCCACCGCCTCGGCCACCGCGGCCGCGTACGCCTCGGGCGCGGGATCGGGGTGGGCGTCGAGGCCGGCGGCGTCGCCGGCCGGGGCGCGCCGGGCCACCGGCGGCGGACCCTCCGCGGGCGGCTCCGCGTCGCCGGGATGGCGGTGGCCGGGCATCCCCGAGGCCGGGGTGGTCCGGAGCACCCGCCGGGGCACCCAGAGCCGCGCCGGGACGCCGCCGTCGAAGGGGAGCGCCCCCACCGCGACCGCGCCGTCCTCGTCGGCGCCCCGGAGCAGCGCGGCCGCGGCCTCCGCCGCCCGGGCGCCCTGCTCCGGCCCGGGCGGGACGACTCCCTCCCGGGAGGTGCCGGCGGCGACCAGCCCGCCGCCCGCGCGTTCGAGGAGGAAGCCGTCCTGGGGCTCCCAGGCGGCGAGCAGGTCGGCCGGCGCGGGGGTGAGGTCGAGCCTCATGCCCTGGTCCCGGTGAGCAGCTGGGCGCCGCCGCCGCCGAGGGCGCGGCGCTCGACGGCGGTGAAGCCGGCGTCGCGGAGCATCGCGAGCAGCTCGGCGGGGTCGGGCAGCCAGGACGCCGAGGCGGGGAGGTAGCGGTAGGCGTCGCGGTCGCAGAGCAGGCCGCCGACGAGGGGGACGACGCGGCGGAAGTAGAGGGCGTGGCCGCGACGCAGGATGGGGTTCTCGGGTTCCGCCACCTCGAGGAGGCCGATCCTCCCGCCGGGGCGGAGAACCCGTGCCGTCTCCCGCAGGCAGCCGGGGATGTCGCCGACGTTGCGCAGTGCGAAGCCGCAGACCGCGCCGTCGGCGCCGCCGTCGGCGAGCGGCAGGCGGAGGATGTCGGCTCGGACCAGCGGCGCCGAGGTGTGGCTGTGGGCGAGCATCCCGGCGGCGACGTCGAACCCCACGCAGCGAAGCCGGGCCCGCTGCGCCTCGTTGCAGAGCATGCCGGTGCCGCAGGCGAGGTCGACGACCAGGGAGCCCGGCGCGAGCCCGAGGGCGGCGACGGCGCGCCGCCGCCAGCGGCCGTCGAGGCCCAGGGTGAGCACCCGGTTCATGAGGTCGTAGCGGTGGGCGATGCGGTCGAACATCGCCCGGTTCTCGCGGGCCCCGCGGTAGACCTCGACCGGCGGCGGGCTCAGGCGGGCCACGCCGCCTCCACCCCCCGGCGCGCCTCGGCGCGGGTGGCGGCGACCTCGGCGCGGTCGCCCACCTTCTCGATGTGCTCCTCGGCGACGTCGAGGAGGACGCTGCGGAAGTGGTGGGCGACGAGCCGGGTCACGGCCGGGAAGATCCGGCGGAACGCGGTGACCTGGCGCATCGCCGCCTCGGTGTCGTCGGCGGAGGCGGCGCGGGCGGGGCCGCGGACGTGCTCGTCGAAGAGCTCGACGGCGCGCTCGGCGACGGCGCGGACGTGCTCGTCGTGGTCGCGGGCGAGGGCGAGGAGCTCGGGGAGGGGGAGGCCGCTCTCGAGCAGCTGCAGCCCGAGCCGGACCATCTCGACGTCGGCGCTGCCATAGCGGTGGACCCCGTCGACGGTGCGCCCGAGCCGCAGCCCGGCGCGCTCGAAGGCCTGGAGCAGGGGGGCGGCGACGCCGCTGCGCTGGGCGAGCTCATCGAGCCCGATCAGCTCCTCGGTCTCGTCCTCGGCGCGGAGCGCGGCGACCGCGGCGGCGAGGTCCTGGTCGGCGGCGCCGAGCCGGCCCTCGAGCACCCGGCGCACCGCCACCAGGGTGAGCCCCTTGCGCTGCAGCGCCCTGACCTCGCGGATCCGCTCGNTAGAGGGCGAGCCGGCCCTGGCGCCGGGGCGGGGGGAGCAGCCGCTGGGCCTGGTAGTAGCGGACGGTGTCGACCGAGACCTCCGCCGCGGCCGCCAGCTGCTCGACCCGGTACGTCATGAGTAGGGACTCTACGAGTCTTTGCTGGAAACGCGCGCTCCGCTTCCGGCGCCCTCAGGCGCCGAGCAGGATGTCGAGGCAGCGGACGCCGTTCCGGTGCTCCCCCGGCTCGGGCGCGCCGTATTCGTGATCCGGGCGTAGCATGGACTCGCCGTGCAGCCCAAGGTGCTCGCCGTCCTCGTGGCGCTGGTCCTGCTGTCGGCGCCGCCGGCGGTGCTGGCGGCGACGCTGGTCCGCGACCTGCGGCGGGCGCGGCGTCCGCTCCCGAGCCGGCCCGCGCTCGCCCGCCTCGCCCTGGCGCTGAACGTCGAGCGCGCGGCGACCCTCGGGCAGTGCCGGCTGGCGCGGCTGCGGCGCAGGCTCTTCGAGAGTTGCGAGGCGGCCAGGGCGGCGGTGCCCGCGGACGGCGACCCCCACGCCGAGTGGCTGCTCGGCGACGCGCTGCGGCTGGCGCGCCGCCTCGACGCCGAGCTGCGCGAGCTCTGGACCCTGGCCGACGCCGCCCCCGAGCGGCTGGAGCGCGCGGCGGCGGGGGTCGACGCCGTCGCCGCGGCGCTGGAGCGGCTGCGCGAGGCGGTCGCGGTGCGCACCGCGCTCGTCGTCGACGCCCTGGTCGGCGACCTCGTCCGCGGAGTGGACGCCGAGCACGCGGTGCGGCTCCGCGCCGGCGGCCTGCTGCACCGCGGAGGCGGGCTTTCTTTACCGGCTCGCGACACCCTGGAGAGGACCCGCAAGGCGGCCGGGCATATCGTGAGAGCGGGCGCGTCCGCGCCCTGAGGAGAACCATGGCAGGGCACGTCGTCGACAGCGACGATCACACCGTCGTCGGCAAGATCGGCCGGGTCACCGGAGCGATCGGTCCGGGACGGACCGGTGAGGTGATGCTGTCCGTCCGTGGTGGCACCGAGGCCTTCCTCGCCCATGCGGCAGAGGCGGGGGAGACCCTCGACCCGGGGACCCGGGTGGTCGTCGTCGAGCACTTCCCGCCGCGCACCGTATTCGTCAGCCTGGCCTAGGCTGAGGGGGGTTTGTCGACATGCACAGCCTGATCATCGGCGCCGGTGCCGGCGTCGGCGGGGCCATCGCCCTCGTCATCGTCGTCGCCCTCGTCTTCCGCGCCATGTGGCGGGTGGCCGAGCCCAACGAGGCGATGATCATCTCCGGCTTCAAGCACGAGCCCGTCGAGGGCGTGGGCGAGAGCATGGGCTTCAAGATCGTCACCGGCAAGGGCGTGCTCGTGCTCCCCGGCTTCCAGCGGGTGCGCACCCTCTCGCTCGACGCCAACGAGACCGAGCTCAACATCACCTGCGTCACCACCCAGGGCATCCCGGTCATCGTCAAGGCGGTGGTGATCTACAAGGTTGGTGACGACTTCGTCTCCATCTCCAACGCCGGCCGCCGCTTCCTCGACAAGGCGCCCGAGGAGGTCGAGCAGAAGATCAAGAACGTCTTCGAGGGCCACCTCCGCTCGATCGTCGGCGGGCTCACCGTCGAGCAGATGATCCGCGACCGCGAGGCGCTCACCGAGCGCACCCGCTCGCACTCCGCCGAGGAGATGCAGAAGCTGGGGCTGGTCATCGACACCCTCCAGATCAAGGAGATCGACGATCCGACCGGGTACATCAAGAGCCTGGCGGCGCCCCACGCCGCCGCGGTCCAGAAGGAGGCGCGCATCGCCCAGGCGTCGGCCGACCGCGAGGCCACCGAGCAGGAGCAGGCCGCCGAGGCGCTGAAGGCGGCGGCGCGGCGCGAGGCGGAGATCAAGAAGGCCGGCTACCAGGCGGAGATCGACCGCGCCCAGCGCGAGGCCGCCCAGGCCGGTCCGCTCGCCGAGCAGATCGCCCGTCAGCGCGTCGTCGAGGAGCAGACCAAGGTCGCCGAGCTCGAGGCCCAGCGCACCGAGCAGGCGCTCCAGGCTGAGGTGCGCAAGCCGGCCGACGCCGAGGCGTACAAGCAGCGCACCCTGGCGCAGGCCGAGCGCGACGCGCGCATCTCCCGCGCCGAGGCGGGCGCCAAGGAGACTCAGAAGATCCGCGTCGAGGCCGACGCCCAGGCCGGATCGACCCGGGCGATCGGCACCGCCCAGGCCGACGCCACCCAGGCCCGCGGCCTCGCCGAGGCGAAGTCGACCGAGGCCCGCGGTCTCGCCGAGGCGGCGGCGATCAAGGCCCGCGCCGAGGCGCTCGCGGTCAACCAGGAGGCGGTCATCGCCCAGCAGCTCGCCGAGCAGGCGGTGAACATCGTCGCCGCCGCGGCCAAGCCGGTCGGCGACATCGACAACCTGGTCGTGTTCAACGGCACCGACGGGATCCAGGACGCGGTCCTCGGGAGCATCGCCAAGGGCTTCACCACCCTCCAGGCCTTCCGCAGCAGCCTCGCCCCGGGCAGCGTGGCCCCGACCGCGGACCAGAACGGCCGCGCCGACGCCGCGCCCGATGAGCCGCCTGCGCCGGGGCGGATCTGCCGCGGCGGCAACGCGGCCCAGTAGCCAGGTGGGACTCCGCCGGCGGCTCGGGCACCTGCTCCGCGCCCGGGCCCGCCGGCTGGACGGGCCGGTCGATCCCATCGAGGCCCTCGACCTCGCCTACTCGCGCGAGCTCGCCACCGCCGACGCGCTCCGCCAGGCGACGGCGGGGATGCGCACCGCCCAGACCCGGCTGCGCCTCCAGCAGCAGGCCCTCGAGCGCGAGCGGCCGCGGCTCGAGGGGAGCGCCCGGCGCCACCTCCGCGAGGGGCGCGACGACCTCGCCGCCGCGGCGCTGACCCAGGCGGTGCTGATCGACGGCCAGGTGGAGACGCTCGGCGCGCAGGCGGAGCGGCTGGGCGGCGACCACGACGCCCTCGACGCCGCCGGCCGCCGCCACCAGGCGCGGCTCGCCCTGCTCCGCACCCAGAGGGACGCCCTCGGCGCCCAGTACGCCGCCGACCGGCTGCGACTGCGTGCCTCCGAGGCACTCGCCGGGCTCGCCGCCGAGGACACCGCGGTGCGCGCCCTGCTCGAGCGTGCCCGCGAGCGGATGCTCGAGGTCCAGGCTCGCGCCGACGCCCTCACCGAGCTGAACCGCCGCCCCGCCCTCGGCGACACCGCCGCGATCGCGGCCGAGGTGACCTCGGCGGCGGTCGCCGGCGGGGTCGAGCGCCGCCTCGCCGCCCTGCGGGGCGAGCTCGGCCTGCCGCCGGGCGCCCCACCGGCCCTGCCCCCCGGCTGAACCGGCGGCTCAGCCGCCGCCGATCGGCTCCTCCTCGGCGGCCGCCGCGGGCTCGGGCTCCTCGGCCTGCTCGGCCTGCTCGTTGCGCTGGGCGAGCGCCGCCCAGAAGCCCGCCCGGGCGCTGCGGCGAAGCTCGGGGCGCTCGCGGAGCTCGCCGAGGGCGCGCACCGCCGCGCGGATGAGCTCGGAGTCGATCTCCGCGGGCAGCTCCCAGGGACGCAGGCCATGGAGGCTTCGCAGCTGCTCGGGGGTCGCTCGGGCGAGCCAGGCGGCGCCGAAGTCGACCCCGACCTGCATCGCGAACTGCTCGGTCGACGGAGCCTCGCCGACGATCTCCTCGCCGCGCACCGCCGGCGCCACCCGGCTGAGGTGGGGGCTCCAGAACTCCTGGGGGAGGACGAGGTGCTCGTCGGACTCCCACACCAGGGTGTGCGCCTGGTTGTTGCCGGGGACTCCGACGAGCACCGCGCGGACCCCGAGGTCCTGGGCCTGGGTCATCCCCTCGCGGATGTCGTCGTCGCCGGTCACCAGGAAGGCGGTCACCATGCCGCGCGCCTGGGCGAGGGTCATGAGGTCGCGCACCATCAGCGAGTCCACGCCCTTCTGCCGGCCCTGGACCATGCGGCCGAGGCGGACCTTGACGCTGCCGAGGCCCGCGAGCAGGCGGTGGTGCTCGGTGGGGATGCCCCCCGACGCCGCGTCGTACCAGTAGGAGCGCAGCAGCGGCAGGCCGCAGTGCTCGGTGAGCAGGGTGGCGAGCGACGAGGCCATCCCCTCGTAGTCGCAGTCCATCTGCGGCCGCAGGCTGGTGCCGAGGCAGATCTCCCCGGCGGCGGCGAGAACGTAGCCGAGGTCGACGAAGATCGCGCAGCGGTCCACCCGCGCAGAGTAGCGGCCGGGGCGTCAGCCCGCCACCGAGGCCCCGGCGGGGTCGGCGGCGCGGCGCAGCAGGCCCTCGTACACGGCGGGGTCATCCTCCTCGACGACCGGGAAGCCGCGGCCGTGCTCACCCTCCCAGCGCACCCGGACGCCCGGGTTGAAGGCCGAGGTGCCGTCGGGGAGGAAGACGTGGGGGCTGCCGTCGACGTGCTCGCGCGCGGTCGCGAGGTCCTCCATGACGGCGCGGCGCGTCCCGCCCTCGTCGAGGCAGGAGGCGAGGGCGGCGGCGTCGACGTGCTCGCACTCGCGGGCGACGTCGAGGATCACGCTGCGCAGGCTGATGCACCGGCTCTCGGCGAAGAGCGCCCGGCGCAGCCGGTGGTCGAGCTCCTCGGCGGCGGTGGGACCCTGGAGCTCGGCGGCGCGCACCGCCTCGAGCGCCGGCAGGGTGGTCACCGGCCACTCCCACTCCGGCGCCTGCCACAGCTGCCAGCCGGCGCCGGGATCGAGCCCGCCCGCCACCGGGATCTCGGCGTCGAGGACGCGCTTCGGCGTCGCCCTCCGGTTGACGAGCTCGAGCGGGAAGGCGCGGTGCACGAGCACCACCCGCCCGTCGAGTCCGAGCCGGCGGCGCGTCGAGCGCAGCCGGTGGACGGCGAGATGGGACCACGGGCAGGCGATGTCCGAGTACATGACCACGGTCCCGGGGTCGACGCGGATCACGGTACGAGTCTAGCCGCGCCGCACCGCGGAGGATTCCGCGCTGCCGGACGTTCACCTGTAGACTCGACAGAGGTCTCTGGGGGGGTTGAGGTGAGCGGCCTGGCATCCGATCGGCTGGACGAGGATGCACCCACCCCGCCGGCGACCGCGGTGCAGCCCGCGCTCCCGCCGCTCTCCGAGCACTACTGTCCGTGGTGCCGCACCCGGCACGGTTTCGGGTACTGTGCCCACGCGTCGTGGCTGACCCAGGACAGGCTGGCGCGGCGAGGAGCCCACTTCAACTGGAGATAGGCGGGTTGGACCCGGTTCGCGTCGTCTCGGGCGGTGGGCGGTACACCGGCGTCCAGGGACTCTCGTACTTCTCCGGGATCTCGTCGGAGAGCGCCGGCGCGCGTGGACTCTGCCTGCATGCGCTCACCATCCCGCCCGGCGGGCGCGCCCGCGCCCACCTGCACGAGGGCCACGAGTCCGCGATCTACCTGATCAGCGGTGACGCGGTCGTGTGGTACGGAGAGGGACTGGCGGAGCGTCTCGAGCAGCACCCCGGCGACTTCGTGTACATCCCGGCAGGAACTCCCCACCTGCCGGTGAACGCGAGCGACAGCGAGCCCTGCGTCGCGCTGGTCGCGCGCACCGATCCCAACGAGCAGGAGTCGGTCGTGCTCCTCCCCGAGCTCGACGGGCTCCCGCATCTGCAGTAGAGAGCCCTCCCTGCAGGCACCACAGCTCCGTACCGTCTGCGTCTTCTGCGGCTCGTATACCGGCGACCGCGACGAGTACGCGCGGGCGGCCGTGGAGCTCGGCGAGCAGCTGGTCGCGCGCGGCTGCGCGCTCGTCTACGGCGGCGGCCGCATCGGCCTCATGGGGGTGGTCGCCGACGCCGTGCTCGCCGCCGGCGGACGGGTGACCGGCGTCATCCCCGAGCACCTGATGTCGCACGAGGTCGCCCACGCCGGGCTCACCGACCTGCGCGTCGTGGGCTCGATGCACGAGCGCAAGCAGCTGATGTTCCAGCTGTCCGACGCCTTCGTCGCGCTGCCCGGCGGCCTGGGCACGCTCGAGGAGCTGCTCGAGATCGCCACCTGGGCGCAGCTCGGCCTCCACCGCAAGCCGATCGGCGTCCTCGACGTGCTCGGCTACTACACCGGCCTCACCGGTCAGCTCGACCACGGGGTGCTGAGCGGCTTCCTCGCCCCGCGCACCCGCGGCCTGCTCCTCCGCGACGTCGAGCCCGCGGCGCTGCTCGACCGCCTCGCCGCCCATGTCGCACCGTCGCCGCCGCTCGACCCGCGCCTGACCTGAGCGCTCAGCCGAGCAGCTCCGGCAGGCCGGCGACGCTGTCGATCGTCGCGTCGGCGCCGGCGGCCTCGGGGCGGTCGCCGCCGCCCTTGCCGGTGCGCACCAGCGCGATCCGGGCGCCGACGGCGCGCGCGGCGCCGAGGTCGGACTCGACGTCGTCGCCGACGACGATCGCCGCGTCCGCGCCCACCCCGAGCGCGCTCAGTGCGGCGCCGACGAAGTCGGCGGACGGCTTGCCGAGAACCCGGGCCTCGACCTCGGCGGCGTACTCGAGCATCCGCACCCAGCCGCCGGTGTCGAGGTGCTCGCCGTCGTCGCGCCGGCACCGGCGTCCGCGCTGGGTCGCCACCAGGGCGGCGCCGCCGCGCAGCGCCCGGAACGCCACGTCGACGTCCGCGTACGTCGCGCCGTACGACGGGTCGGCGACGAGGACGTGGGTCGGCGCCTCGTCCGCGCGGGCGAGGTGGGCACGCAGCCGCTCGCGCACCGAGGCGGAGGCCACCGCGAGCACCCGGCACCCCGGGGTGGTGTCGAAGAGCCGGGCCGCCACGACCACGGGCGTGAGGATCTCGTCCTCGGCGACGGCGATCGCCATCCGGGCGAGCCGCTCCACCAGCTCGGCCGGGGTCACGGAGTCGGTGTTGCTCGTGAACCGAAGGGAGATCGAGCGGGCGCGCAGCCACGCCACGGTCGCGGCGGCGCCCTCGACCGGGCGCCCGCCCTCGTAGACGGTACCGTCGAGGTCGAGCAGCACGGCGCCCACGCCGGCCATCGTCATGGCCGGCGGCTACCCCTTGAAGATCCCCCGCATCACCGAGGCGGCGACGCCGCCGGCGGCGCCGGCCTCCGCGCCCTGGACCACGGTGTACTCGGCGAGGGCGTGGGCGAGGCGGGCGAGCGGCAGCGACTGCAGCCACACCCGGCCCGGACCGGTGAGGGTCGCGAGGAAGACGCCGTCGCCGCCGAAGAGCTTGTTCCTGATCCCCGGGACGGTGGTGATGCCGAAGTTCACCGACTCCTGGAAGAGCCCGACGTGGCCGGGATGGACGCGCATCGTCTGCCCGGGGACCAGGTCGTAGACGACGATCTCGCCGCTCAGCTCGATCCAGGCGCGCCCCTGGCCGCTGATCGCCTGGAGGCGGAAGCCGTCGCCCCCGAAGATCCCGGCCCCCAGCCGCTGCTGGAACCCGATGGAGAGCTGGACGCCGTGGGTGCCGGCGACGAAGGCGTGTCGATGGGCGCGGTAGCCGGCACCGGGCTGGGGGGTGACGTCGATCGGGAAGATCTGCCCGGGCAGCTTGGCCGCGAAGGCCACCATCCCCGGCGCACCCTGGGCCATGTACGCGGTCATGAACAGGCTGCTGCCGCCGGCCATCCGCTTCAGCGCGCCCATCGCGCCGCCGCCACCACCGGTCTGGGTGGTGGTCGCCATGGCGATGCTCTCGGTCAGCCAGGAGAGCTCGCCGGACTCGGCGAAGATGCTCTCGCCCGGGTCCAGGGTGAGCTCCAGGACCGGCATCACCGTCCCGACGATCTTCTCCTGCATCGTTCTCTCCCGGATCTGGCGTTCACTGAGGCGCCCATTGTTCCAGTCCGTAGAGCGCGGCGGCGTTGCCACAGAGCACCCTGCGCCCGGCGTCGACGGCCTCCGCCTCGTCGAGCACCGAGCCCTCGACGAGCTCGGCGAACGCGAAGGCGAGCGCCTCGCGGTGGCGCGCCGCGGCGACGAGAAACGCCTCCGGCAGGGCGGTCGCGTCGGTCGCGTAGAGCAGCTTCGTCCAGGGGCAGAGCCCGAGCGTCTCACTCATCGCCCGCGCGCCGTCGCACCCCGCCTGGGGGAGGGCGAGGGAGAGGTCCATGTGGACGTCGGCGTGGAGCGCGCAGAGGTAGGCGGCCTCGCGGTGGTACGGGTAGCAGTGGAGGAGCACCAGCCGTACCCCGGAGAAGCGTCCGCCGCCGAGCAGCGGGCGCAGCCCGAGCGGGCTCGCCTCGGCGAGGTCGCTGTCGGCGTCGCCGAGGCCGCAGTGCACCTGGAGCGGCACCCCCAGGCGGCGGACCTCCTCGGCGGCGTCGAAGAGGAGCGCGTGGCAGAGCGGCTCCCCCTGGAGGCGGACGTCCGTGCGGGTGGCGAGCTCGCGCAGCTCGGCGTATGCGGCGGCGACGTCGGCGCGGTCGGGGGGCCGCAGCCACAGGCTGGCGCGGTAGGCCGCGATCGTCTTCACCGCCACCGCGCCGCCGCCCTCGACGGCGCGGCGCAGCTCCGTGCGCACCGCCTCCAGCCACTCGCCGACGCTGCGGCACCGCGCCACCAGGGTCTCGGCGAGGGTCTCGAGGCGGACCACCTCGCGCTGGGGCAGGGGCACGGCGCGGCGGTGCTCGCCGGCGTCCATGGCGCCGGCGAGCGCGTGGCCGTGGTCGAGGAGCATCGTCCCGGTGCCGCTGGCGCGGAGCAGCGCGAGGAGGTGGACGGCCGGATCGCGAGCGGCGCGCGCCTCGAGCACCGCCTCCTCCGTGGGCTCGCAGCCGAGCTCCGCGCCGAGCCGGCGCAGCGCGTCGCGGAACACCGCGGTGTTCGCGACGTGCTCGGCGATCTGCCGCGGCTCGACGCTCTCGGTGAAGACCGAGCGGAGCTCGGTCGCGGTGATCCGCCGCTGGGGGCGGCGCAGCGGATGGCAGTGGTGGTCGACCGCCGCCGTCTGAGCCCAGGCGGCGAGCAGCCGCTCGCGCATCAGTGCCGGAGCCGGTGCTGGCGGAACTCGAACTCGGAGTCCTCGACGGCGAACGCCTCGATGTCGTGACGCTTCACCGCGAGGTAGCACCCGGCGAGGCGGTGGCCGAGCGCGTCGAGGAGCACCGGGTCGCGCTCGAGCCGGTCGAGCGCGTCGCCGAGGCTGGTGGGGAGGCGCTCGGGGCTCGCCTCGAGAGTGGCGGGGTCGACCTCGACCGGGTCGGGGAGCTCCAGGCCGCGCTCGACGCCGTCGAGGCCGGCGGCGATCACCGCGCCGAGGCTCAGGTACGGGTTCGCGCTCGCGTCGGAGGGCTTGAGCTCGAGGTTGACGGTCGCCGCCTCGCGGCCCCAGTAGGGCGACACCACCCGCAGCGCGGCCTCGCGGTTGTCGTGTCCCCACACCCGGTACGCCGACGCCCAGGACTGGGGCACGAGCCGGCGGTAGGAGTTGACCGAGGCGCAGGTGAGCGCCACCAGCGCCGGGAGGTGGTCGAGGACTCCCGCGGCGAAGCGGCGTCCGGTCTCGCTCAGGCCGTCGGCGGCCGCCGGGTCGTGGAAGCGTTGGCGGTCGCCGTCGACGTCGAGGGCGGAGAGGTGGAGGTGGCAGCCGTTCCCCGGCTGGTCCGGCCACGGCTTGGGGGCGAGGGTGGCGTGGAGGCCGTGGCGGTGGGCGACCGCGCGCACCGTCTCCCGGTAGAGGACGTGCTGGTCGGCGGTCTGGAGGGCGGGGGCGTGACGGATCGAGAGCTCCTGCTGCCCGTGGCCGAGCTCGGGGTAGTACTGCTCGACCGCCATCCCCTGAGCCTCGAGGGCGCCGATCACCTCGTCGATCACCTCGGCGGCGGCGTCCATCCCCCGGGAGTCGAAGCAGAGGCTGCGATCGAAGGGCACGAGGTGGCCCTCGTCCCACCGCGCCAGCGACCACTCCGGCTCGAAGGCGGCGACCACGGCGAGGTCGTGGGCCGCGGCGCGCTCGACCACCCGCCGCAGGAAGTGCCGGCCGTCGGCGTCGTACGGCTCACCGGTGGTGGTCATCATGTCGACGAGCACGACCGCGGTGTGCGCTGCATAGGGGGCGACGACGAAGGTCGTCGGATCGGCGACCAGCCGGATCTCGCCGACCGGGCCCATCCCCGGGACCGGGGCGAGATGGTCGAGCATGGTGAAGGCCTGCATCGCCACGGTGAGGCCGATGCCCCCCTCGAGCCGCTCGGCGAAGTGGGCGGTGCCCGCCGCCTTGCCTCGGGTGATCCCGTCGGTGTCGCAGTAGAGGAAGCGCACCAGTCGGACCTCGCGGTCGACCGCCTGCTCGGGTCCCTGGCGGCGGTCCCGCACCAACACGGACGCGGTCTGCTCAGCCGTCGACGCGCACCTCGGCGCCGTCCTGGTCCCAGCGGGTGTGGAAGACGCCCTCGCGGTCGGTGCGGCGGTAGGTGTGGGCGCCGAAGAGGTCGCGGAGCCCCTGGATGAGGTTGGCCGGACCGCGCGCCCGGCGCAGCCCGTCGTAGTAGGCGAGGCAGGAGGAGAACGCGGGGACCGGCACCCCGACGTCGACGGCGTCGCGAACCACCCGCCGCCAGGAGTCCTGCCGGTCGGCGAGGGCGTCGCGGAAGAAGGGCGCGAGCATCAGGCTGCGCAGCGTCGGATGATCCTCGTACGCCTCGCGGATGCGGTCGAGGAAGCGGGCGCGGATGATGCACCCGCCGCGCCAGATGGTGGCGATACGGCCGAGGTGGAGGTCCCAGCCGTAGGTCTCGGCGGCGGCGACCATCTGGTCGAATCCCTGCGCGTAGCTGACGATCTTCGACGCGTACAGCGCGTCCCGGACACAGTCGATGAGCGGGTGGTCGGCGCCGTCGCCGAGG
>VBHE01000119.1:15312-21099 GCA_005889515.1 Chloroflexota bacterium
CGGTGCCCTTCTGCTCCGCCTGGTCGACGATCGCGTTGACGAGCGCGCCGCCGGTGTCGTCGGTCTTGGCCAGAACCCGGGCGGTGATGTTGATGAGGTACGACTCGAGCTCGCCCCCGTCCCAGGTGGCGAAGATCTGCGCCAGCTCCGCCTCGCTCAGCCGCAGCGCATGGTGGAGCAGGTCGTAGGCCTCGGCGATGAGCTGCATGTCCGAGTACTCGATGCCGTTGTGCACCATCTTCACGTAGTGCCCGGCGCCGTCGGTGCCGATGTGGGTGCAGCAGGGGGTGCCGTCGACCTGGGCGGCGATGCGGGTGAGCACCGGCTCGACCTCGGCGTACGCCTCGGCGGTGCCGCCGGGCATGATGCTCGGGCCCTCGAGCGCCCCGGTCTCGCCGCCCGACACCCCGGTGCCGATGTAGCGGATCCCGCGCGCCTCGATCTCCGCAGAGCGCCGCCGGGTGTCGGTGAAGAGCGAGTTGCCCCCGTCGATGAGGATGTCGCCCTTGTCGAGGTGGGGGAGGAGCTCGGCGATGGCGGCGTCGACCGGGTCGCCGCCCTTGACCATGAGCAGGATCGGCCGCGGACGCTCGATCGCGGCGACCAGCTCCTCCGGGGAGTACGTGGGGGAGATCGCCCCCTCGCCGCCGTGCGCCGCGACGAACTCCCGGGTGCGCGCCGCGGTGCGGTTGAACACCGCCACCGGGACGTCGTGGTGGGCGAGGTTGCGAGCCAGGTTCTGGCCCATCACGGCCATCCCCACCACCCCGAAGCGGCTGGCTGCGGTCATCGGCACGGTCCCCTCCCCGTGGAATGCTGCGGGCGCCCGCGCAGCTTCGCACAGGCGTCCGGCGCCCTGTAACCCCGGCGCCCGCGGCACGTTCCACCCTCGGTTCCACGCAGCTGAGGGGTCGGTGAATGATGGCCTACGTCACCCTGGCCGGAATGGTCGTCCTGCTGCTCTTCGCCCTCGTCCAGTGGATGGGGCAGGTGCGGCGCAGCCTCACCTCGACGCGGTCCTACCGGCACGGCGACGACGTCGACTGGGAGTGCACCACCGAGCGCCGGCTCCGGCTCCGCCGCTGACCCGGCCTCCTAGGCTGCGGCGGGCTCCAGGGCGGGGAGAGAGGTCGGGACGGTCTCGACCGCCGCGATCTCGACGCACGTGCGGGAGCGCCGGCGCAGGCCCCAGATCACCGCGCCGGCGACGGCGAAGGGCAGCATCTGGAGGTCGACGAGAAGCGAGACCGACGCCGCCTGGGTGGTGCCGATGCCGTCGTGGGCGAGCAGCCCGACGAGGATCCCCTCGCGCAGCCCCAGCCCGTTCACCGAGAAGGGCGCCAGGGTGCCGAGCAGCGAGATCGGGATCACCAGCGCGAACACCTCGGGGTCGGTGCCGACCCCGACCGCGTGGGCGAGGGCGGCGAGCGCGAGCAGGTTCACCCCCCAGCTCGCCACCCCGGTGCCCAGGGACGCGAGCAGCAGGCGGGGGTGGTGGGCGTAGCCGTCGAAGGTGCCGGTGAAGGGACGGACCGCCGCCCCCAGCCGGCGGAGCAGCCCGCCCCCGCCGCCGAGGCGGCGGAGCAGGGTGTCGGAGCAGAGCAGCGTGGCGAGCACCAGGAGGATCGCGAGCGTGAGCGCGACCGCGACCGCCGCGGGCAGGTACCCGAGGGTGTCGTCGAGCCGGTCGCGCATCGTCAGCGCCGCGAACGCCCCCCAGAGCGCGATGCCGAGGGCCCCGGCGAGCCTGCCGCCGACGACCGCGGCGAGCGCGCGGCCTGTGCCGGTGAGCCGCCCGGTCTCGACGACCCGCACGGCGTCGCCGCCGACGCCGCCGGGGGCGAGCTGGCCGACGAAGAGCGCACGCAGGTAGAGCGAGACCAGCGCCCCGGGCTCGAGGCGTGCGCAGGAGCCGCGGAGGAGCACCGCCCAGGAGAGCATGCCCAGGCCGATGGAGACGCCGGTCAGGGCGGTCCCGGCGGCGATCCAGCCGGGGCGGACGTCGGCGAGCTGCCGCGCCGCCGCGGGCACGTTCACCGCACGGACCAGGAGGAGGAGGCCGAGCGCGGTTCCCAGCGCGCGCACCGGGGTGGAGCAGAGGAGCGAGGCGGCGAGGCCGCGGCGTCGCAGGCAGCGCGCCTCGGCCGTGCTCGCGATCAGCATCCTGCGTCTCTCATGTACACCGATACTGTAACGAAAAGTGGGTATATGTCCTGCAAGTTCGCTGGGAAGGCGCGGGACGGTGCTGCGGGGGGCGGGTGTCCCGCGCGCCCTGCAGACTTAACGAACTCCACGCTCGATCATTGCTCGGCCCCTCCGCCGAAGCGATCGCGACCCGCCCACGGGGCTGCGACGGTCAGGCGGCGGGCGGAGTCAGCCGGCGCTCGACGTCCCGGGCCGCCATCGTCGCGGTCCCCCAGGTGACCGTCCCGTTGGGCCACACCGTCGCCGACGGACCTTTGGGCTTCAGCAGCAGGACCTCGCCGCCGGCGACGAACACCGGGGCACGCCGTTGCCGGGCGAGCAGCCGGGCACGGTCGAAGGGTCGGAGGTCGCGATCGGGGGGTGCGCTCATGTTTCACAGTCTTCCACGCTTTCGGTTCTGTGAAAAGACGTTGCGCCGTCCACCGGCTCGCCCGATCCGCGGCGATATACTCGGTCCGCTCATGGAACGTGACGGACGGCCTGGCTCGGCCCAGCAACCGACCGAACGTCCGGCCTGGACGCTGCTCAGCAACCACGGCCTGGTGCTCCTCTGCATCGCCGGCGAGCCCACCATCCGGGTCCGCGACATCGCCGGCACGGTGGGGATCACCGAGCGCGCGGCCCAGCGGATCGTGGGCGAGCTCATCACCGGCGGCTATATCAGCCGCCGCCGCGAGGGCCGGCGCAACGTGTACGAGGTCCATCGCAACGCCCCGGTGCGCCATCCGGCGTGGGGGGAGCGCGAGGTGCGCCACCTCCTGGTGATGGCGCGGGCCTGAACCTGCGAACGCCGCAACGGCGGCGTTTGGGGCATCATGTCCAGGGGCGCCGGCGGGTCGCCTCCACGGACGGGATCAGGGACAGGAAGGGAAAACGCGCATGTGGGCCGTACGGACCCGCGCGTGTCATCGTCGCCGGCTCGCTCTCGGGCTCGCCGTCGCGCTGCTCGCCATCGCCACGCCGCTCACCGCCGCTCCGGCGCGCGCCGCCTCCCCGGACGGGGTGGTCCGGGCCGTGCTCGACGAGATCGACGCCCACGGCTGGAACCCCACCGTGGGCGGCCTGTACATCAACTGGTCGGTCGACAACCCCGCGGTCGTCAACCAGCCCGGCGGCGACCCCGCCCGCCACGACGGCCTCACCGAGCTGCGCGACCTGGTGAACATGCGCTGGTACGGGTCCCGCCACCCCGGGGACGCCTCCCAGGCGGCGGCGATCGCGAGGCTCGAGCCCGTGGTGCTGAGCGAGTTCTCGCACTACTCCTCCGACAAGGGGTGGGTGTACTGGCAGCTGCTGCAGCTCGCCGACCTCACCCGCAACGCGGCGTGGACCGCCGACGCGCGCGCGCTCGCCGTCCACCTCGCAGCGATCATCGACCCGACCGCCGGGGTCTCCCACGGCCCGCTCAGCGCCTCGACCGCCGAGGCGGCGGCGAGCTGCCCCGACGGCTATCGCGTCGACCACGACCTCGAGAGCGGCCTCGCCCTCGTCGACGCGGGCGCGCGCTTCGGCAACCCCGCCTGGAGCGCCGCCGGGGGGCACGAGGTCGACGTCGTCGTCGGCCAGACGTTCAACACGACGTACCGTCTCTTCGCCCGCATCGTCTGTCAGGGGGCGGTCTGGGACCCCCACGCCAAGCTCGGCGAGCAGGCCGACGACATCACCGCCCTCCTCGACGCCGGGACCGCCACCCACAACGCCGCCTACATCGCCCGCGCCACGGAGATGCTCGACGCCCTCGCCGGACCGGCCTCCGGCCTCCACGACCTCGCCGGCGGCGGCTACTTCTTCAGCCTCGACATGGGCTCCGGCGCGGTCGACAGCAGCTACAAGGAGACCCGCCAGCTCACCCTGCTCGGCGACGTCCACCGCGCCAACGCCCTGACCGGCGGCCGTTACGCCGGCGCCGAGGCGGAGATGCTGCGGGTCGCGCTGCAGATGGAGACCGCGACGCCGCTGCCCGGGTACCCCTACCGAGAAGCCCCCCAGTTCGGCTTCTTCAGGGGCGAGCGCTGGATCACGACCGAGTCCGCGGGGATCGCCCTCGAGGCGCTCCAGACCGTGCTCGGCGGCGTGAGCGGGCCCCCGCCGGTGCGGGCGCCGGCGCCGGCGGTGCGGCGGCCCGCGCCCCCGGTGGTGGCGGCCCCGCAGGCTCCGCCGGCCCCGGTGCAGCCCCCGGTCCCGGCGCCGGCGACCCCGGCCCCGGTGGCCTCCACCCCGGCGCCCCCGGCCGAGGTGCTGCCGACCGCGCCGCCGGCCGCGCCGGTGCGGCCAGCGGCCACCGCCGCCTCGGCGCACGGTGCGATCTTCCCCTGGGGGCTGGTGGCGCTGGCCCTCGCCCTCGTCCTCGCCGGGGCGGACGTCGCCCGCCGGCTCCGGCGCCGCCGGACGTCCTGAGTCAGGCCGTCCCGGCGGGGCGGGCGCTGACCGCGGTGGCGAGGCGGCCGAGGCTCTCGGCGTGGACCCGGCTCAGCGCCTTGGGGGCGAAGGTGCGCTCGAAGAAGCCGCCGACGCCGGAGGCGCCCTGCCACTCGGTGTGGACCTGGACGCGGCTGCCCTCGGCCGCCGGGCTGACCCGCCAGGTGGTCACCAGGGTCGAGCCCAGGTCCCGCTCGACCAGGGTGGAGGCGTCCGGGGTCTCGGCGCGCATCCGGTAGTCGCGCTCGCGCGGGCCCGCCTTGAAGCGGTAGCGCACCACCGTCCCCGCCCCGGTGCCCCCCTCCTCGACCCGGTAGTCCTGGTAGTTGGCGGAGAGGATCTCGGGGCGGCGGCGGTAGTCGGCGAGGAAGGCGATCACCTCCGCCGGGGGAGCGGCGACCGATCCCTCCGCGTCGGCGTGGACCAGACCTGGCATGACGGCGACCTCCGTGCTGTTCGCGGCCTCCACCCTAGCGCCGCCGGCTGCGGCGACGTTCGCGGATCGGGTGGGTCGCCCGGTGCGGAGAGGCTGTGACGGTGCTGTGGCTCCTGCAGGTTTCGAGGCTTTCCCGTCGTCTCCTCTCACTACGGGGTGCAGGTCAATCGCGGGTGCGCGCGGGGAGGTCTGGTCGGTGGGAACAGGGATCCGGCGCCGGGCCGTTGCGACGGCGGCGGTGGCGCTCTCCGTCCTCGCCGCCTGGGTGCCCTCGGCGCCGGTGGCCGCCGCGACCACGGTCTCGGTCTGGATCCAGACCCTCGACGCCTGCAACCAGACGATCGGCGGGGTCGGCCTCAGCCTCGCCGCCGGCGGGGCCGCCACCGTCCGGGTGGTGCCCAACTCAGCGTCGCGCGCGATCGGCGGCGGCTGCCCGGCGGGCCGGGGGGACTGCACCGGCGCCTCGCCGTCGGGCTGCGCGGTCTTCAGCCTCACCCCGCCGGCCCGGGGCACGCAGACGTACACGGTGCAGCAGCTCTCCGTCCCCGGCGGCTACACGGCCTGCGACGGCGGCAGCGCCTGCCTCGGCGAGGTCGCCAACTTCACCCTCGACCAGAGCGGCGACGTGCTCGGCGCCACCGTGACCGACACGCTCCCGGACGGGGTGGTGACCACCCAGCCGGCGTCCGGCGGCTCCTTCGCGGCGACCGCGGGCGATCCCATCGTCC
>VBHE01000120.1 GCA_005889515.1 Chloroflexota bacterium
CTGTCATCAACGCGGGCGGCGTGAGCCGCGCCGTCCTCCCGCCGGGGCGGTGGCAGCCACCCGAGGTGCTGCCCCGATCGATCGGTCCCTTCCCGTGCCTGGGATGATATCTCAGCCTGCCGGAAATGGAGCATTCCGTGCACTGGCGGCCATTCGTGCGTTTTGGAGTCTTCGTGGTGAGCGACGACCTGAGCGGCTGGTGCGCGCGGGTGATCGCGGCGATGACCGCGTGGCAGGAGGGCTTCGGCCCGGTCCCCGCGCATCCCGCGACCGACCTCGATCCGGCACGGGTCGAGGGCCTGCTCGACGAGCTCACCACCCGGCTGCGCGACAACTACCCGTTCTTCCATCCCCGCTACGCGGGCCAGATGCTGAAGCCGCCCCACCCCGCGGCGATCGCCGCCCACCTCGCCGCGATGCTCGTCAACCCCAACAACCACGCCCTCGACGGCGGCCCGGCGACGGCGGCGATGGAGCGTGAGGCGGTGGCGGTGCTCGCCGCCATGCTCCACCTCCCCGCCGACGGTCTCGGCCACCTCACCAGCAGCGGCACCATCGCCAACCTCGAGGCGCTCTTCGTCGCCCGCGAGCTCCATCCCGGTCGCGGCGTCGCCTGCAGCGCCGACGCCCACTACACCCACGGGCGGATGTGCCACCTGCTCGGCCTCGCGTGCGAGCAGGTGCCCGTCGACGCCGCCGGGCGCATCGACCTCGACGCCCTCGACGCGCTGCTCCGCACCGGGCGCATCGGCACCGTGGTGCTCACCGCGGGCACCACCGGGCTCGGCGCCGTCGATGCCGTCGACGAGGCACTCGCCCTCGCGCGCATCCACGGGGTGCGGGTGCACGTCGACGCCGCTTACGGGGGCTTCTTCGCCATCCTCGCCTGGGCCGGCGATCCGCTCGTCCCGTCCGCACCGCTGCGCGCCGTCGCGGAGTGCGACTCCGTCGTCGTCGACCCCCACAAGCACGGCCTCCAGCCGTACGGCTGCGGCGCGGTGCTCTTCCGCGACGCGTCGGTGGCGCGCCTCTACGCACACGACTCGCCGTACACGTACTACACGTCCGCGGTGGGACACCTCGGCGAGATCAGCCTCGAGTGCTCGCGCGCCGGCGCCGCGGCGGCGGCGCTCTGGCTCACCCTGCGCGCCTTCCCGCCGACGCCGGACGGGCTCGGCGCGGTGCTCGCCGCGGGACTCCGCGCGGCGCGGCGATGGTCGGACCTGCTCGACGGCTCCGAGCTGCTCGCCCCCTGCCACCGGCCGGAGCTCGACATCGTCACCCTCGCGCCGCGCTCGGCGCACACGCTGAGCGGGCTCGACGCCGCCTGCCAGGCGATGCTCCGGCGCGGGATGACCGAGCCGGACCCGGTCTTCCTCAGCACCCTGCGGATGGACGGCGCCCGGCTCGTGGGAGCGCTCCCGGGGATCGCCGGCGACGCCCCCTCCGCGCGGGTGCTGCGCAGCGTGCTCATGAAGCCGGCGCACGAGCTCTGGGTGGAGCGACTCCACGCCCGGGTCGAGGAGCTCGCACTCAGCGTCGCGTCCAGCAGCTGAGCACGGTGCCGGTGCGGCGGCGGTCCTCGTGCTGGAGCAACGCCGCCATGGTCTCAGACGGTCCCGCCTCCGAGGTAGGCGGCGAAGCCCGGCCAGCGCTCGACCATCAGCCGCTCGAGCGCCGGGGTGAGCGGCAGGTAGCTCGCCGAGGCCTCGGCCACGGTGGCGCCGCCGGCGACCAGGAGCCGCGCCTCCGCGGTGACCACACGCCGCCGCAGCCCGGTCATCCGGCCCTCGACCTGCAGCGGCGTCCCCGTCGGCGCGGGGCCCCGGTAGCGCACCTCGAGCCGGCCGGTGACCACCCACCGGCGGAGCAACATGGTGCTCCGGCCCATGACGTCGTCGAGCACCGCCGAGACCAGGCCGCCGTGGACGACGCCGGGGAAGCCGGCGTGGACCTCGGGGTCGGGGGTCCACTCGCCGCGGACGCGGTGCGGGGGCAGCCCGGACACCGGGTCGGGGCCGCCCTCGAGGAGCTCGAGGCGGTACTGGATGTGGAGCCCGACGGGGTTGCGCAACCCGTGGACGAAGTTGCGCTGGAACTCGCTGCGGTCGTTGAGCCAGGCGTCGTCGAGCCGGACGGGCGGCCGGGCGGCCGTCATCGCGGGCAGAGCCGCTCCTGCCCGTCCATGTACCGGCGGAGCGCGTCGGGGATCCCCACGGACCCGTCCTCCTGCTGGAAGGTCTCCAGCACCGCGTCGAAGGTGCGGGGCACCGCCAGGGCGCTGCCGTTGAGGGTGTGCACGAAGCGTGGCTTGGCCTGCGCCGCGGGCCGGTAGCGGATGTCGGCGCGGCGCGCCTGGAAGTCGGCGAAGACGCTGCAGGAGGAGACCTCGAGCCAGCGGTCCATCCCCGGGCACCAGGCCTCGAGGTCGTACTTCTTCCACTGGGCGAAGCCCATGTCGCCGGTGCACATCAGCAGCACCCGGTAGTGGATTCCGAGCCCCTGGAGCACCGCCTCGGCGTCTCCGACCAGCCCCTCGAGCTCGTCGAGCGAGGTCTCGGGGTCGACGAACTTCACCAGCTCCACCTTGTCGAACTGGTGGAGGCGGACGTAGCCGCGGGTGTCCTTCCCCGCCGCGCCCGCCTCGCGCCGCCAGCACGGGGTGTAGGCGACGTGGCGGATCGGGAGGAGGTCGCCGTCGAGGATCTCCTCGCGGTAGAGGTTGGTCACCGGGACCTCGGCGGTGGGGATCAGGAACATGTCGCCCTCGGTGTGGAAGGCGTCGTCCTCGAACTTCGGGAGGTTGCCGGTGCCCACCATCGCCTCGCGGCGCACCAGGTAGGGTGGCGCAATCTCGCTGTATCCGTGCCGGGTTGTGGCCAGATCCAGCATGTACGTGACGAGCGCGCGCTGGAGCCGGGCGCCGTCGCCGCGCAGCACCGCGAAGCGCGCGCCGCTGATCTTGGCGGCGCGCTCGAAGTCGAAGATCCCCAGGGCCTCGCCGAGCTCGTGGTGGGGACGCGGGGTGAAGTCGAACCGGGCGGGCTCGCCCCAGGTGCGCACGGTGACGTTGTCGGCGTCGCTCGTCCCCGCCGGCACGCTCGGATGCGGCGGGTTGGGCACCACGAGGAGCAGCGCCTGCACCCGGGCCTCGAGCGCACCGACGGACTCCTCCGCCTCCTGGATGCGGCGCTTGAACCCGGCGAGCCGCTCGCGCTGCTCGTCGGTCGGCTTGCCCCGGATCTCCTTGGTCTCGCGGTTCTGATCGGCGCGCAGCGCCTCCATGTCCGAGCGCAGGGCGCGGGCCTGCGCGTCGAGCTCGAGGATCTCGTCGACGGGCGCGGGCTCGCCCTTGAGGCGAGCGCCCTCGCGGATGAGCTCGGGCTCGTCGCGGATGCGCTGGAGGGCGATCACCTGGTCTCTCCGGTGGCTCCGGTCTGCGGCCGCATCATGGGGAAGAGCAGCACGTCGCGAATGGTGGGGCTGTCGGTGAGGAGCATGACGAGCCGGTCGATGCCGACGCCGAGGCCACCCGCGGGTGGCATCCCGGTCTCGATCGCCTCGAGGAAGTCCTCGTCGACGAGCTGGGCGTCGAGGTCGCCGGCGGCGCGCTTGCGGGCCTGCTCCTCGAAGCGCCTCCGCTGGTCGATGGGGTCGTTCAGCTCGCTGAACGCGTTGGCGAGCTCGCGGCCCACGACGATCAGCTCGAAGCGCTCGGTGAAGCGCGGGTCGTCGCTCCGGCGGCGCGCCAGCGGCGAGACCTCGGAGGGGTAGTCGAGGACGAAGGTCGGGTCCCAGAGCGTCGACTCCACGTGCTGCTCGTAGATCTCGAGGAGCACGCCGCCGGGGCCGGCACCGGGCGGGGGTTCGACGCCGAGCCGGCGGGCCTCATCGAGCATCGTCCCCGCGTCGAGGGCGGCGACCGGGTCGAAGTCACAGCGTTCGGCGACGAGGTCGACCATTCGTGCGGTGCGGAAGGGCGGGGTGAGGTCGAGCTCGCGGCCGCCGAAGCGGCGGGCGAGCGGGTTGAGGCAGACCGCGGAGCCGCCCTCCTCGGGCTCGGGCGACGGCCCGGCGGCGTTGGCGGCGTCGACGACGATCGCCTCGGTGAGCTCGCGCATCGTCGTGTAGTCGCCGTAGGCCTCGTAGGCCTCGAGCAGGGTGAACTCGGGGTTGTGGCGTGGCGACAGCCCCTCGTTGCGGAAGACACGCCCGATCTCGTAGACGCGCCGGTAGCCGCCGACGAGGAGGCGCTTGAGGTGGAGCTCGATGGCGATGCGCAGGTAGACGTCGGTGTGGAGCGCGTTCCAGTGGGTCGAGAACGGCCGCGCGCTGGCGCCGCCCGCGATCGGCTGGAGGATCGGCGTCTCCACCTCGAGGAAGCCGCGGCGGTCGAGGGTGTCGCGCACCGAGCGCACGATCGCCGACCGGATCGCGAAGTGGCGGCGCTGCTCGACGTGGCTGAGCAGGTCGAGGTAGCGCCGCCGGTAGCGGGTCTCCTGGTCCTGGAGCCCGTGGAACTTCTCCGGGGGCGGGCGCAGCGCCTTGACGAGGATCACCAGCTCGTCGGCGAGGACGCTCGGCTCGCCGCGGCGGGTGCGGGTGAGCCGGCCGCGCACCCCGACGATGTCGCCGAGGTCGAGGCGGCGCACCACCTCCCATGCCTCGGGACTGAGCCGGTCGAGCTTGAGCCAGAGCTGGAGGCGGCGCCCCTCGTCCTCGATGTGGGCGAAGACGACCCCGCCGGAGGGCCGCAGCTGCATGACCCGCCCGGCGACCGCGACCGCGGGCCCCTCACGCGGCGAGCCGTCCTCGGGGGGAGGGCCGGCCTGCTCCTCGAAGCCCTCGAGCCGGGTCAGCGCGCCGTCGAGCGTGAGGTCGGGGCGGAAGTCGACGCCGTAACTCGGCACTCCCAGCGCCGCCAGCTCGTCGACCTTGCGGCGCCGCTCCGCGACGAGATCCTGCTCGGGCAGGTCAGCTCACCTTGACGATCGTCACCGGGCGCATCCCCCCGGGGGTCTGCACCTTCACCTCCTCGCCGACCTTGTGGCCGAGGAGCGCCTTGCCCACCGGCGACTCCATGGAGATGCGGCCCTTGGCGACGTCGACCTCCGCGGGCCCGACGATCGTGTACTCCTCCTCACCGAACTCGTCGCGCACGGTGACCCGCGAGCCCACCTGGACGCGGCCGTCGTGCTGATCCTCGATGATCACCGCGTTGCGGATCATCTTCTCGAGGGTCAGGATGCGGCCCTCGAGCATCCCCTGCTCGTTCTTCGCGTCGTCGTACTCCGCGTTCTCGCTGATGTCGCCGAACTCCTTCGCATACTTGATGCGCTCGGCGATCTCGCTGCGCCGGGTGGTACGCAGCTCCTCGAGCTCCTTCTGAAGCTTCACCAGGCCCTCCTGGGTGAGGAGGACGGGCTTGTCGAGCATGGGGCAGCAGACCTCGGCGGGCGTCGGGGCCCCGCCGGTGCGCACGGGCGGGATGGCCGGCGAGTATAGGCGAGCGTTGACAGTTCATGCCCCACCTTGTGGGGAGGGCATGAAGGACCATCGTCGCTTGCGCACAATCGACAGGCGCGATATCATAAAGTTCTGCCATCTCGATGGCAACACCGCTGCCCCCCCTCTCGGGGCGTCTCTCTCTGGGAGGCGCCCCTTTAGCATTCCCGGCATGACCGCAGGCACCGGTGTCGGCGTCGCGCCGCTTCGCGTGGGTGGGCTCGAGCTTCGCTCGCCCGTGCTCGTCGCGCCCATGGCCGGGATCACCGACGCCCCCTTCCGCCGGATCGCCGCGGAGATGGGCGCCGGGCTGGTCTGCACCGAGATGGTTGCCGCCGAGGCGGTGGCGCGCAGCGCGGAGGCGAGCCTCAAGCTGCTCGACTTCCCTGCGGGGATGTCCATTCCGGTCGGCGCCCAGTTCGTCGGCAGCGATCCCGCGACGATGGCGGAGGCGGCGCGGATCGCCGTCGACCGCGGGGCGACCACCGTCGACGTGAACCTCGGCTGCCCGGTGCGCAAGGTGGTCGGCATCGGCAACGGCGCCGCCCTCGCTCGCGACCCCGTCGCCACTGCCCGGGTGCTGGGGGCGATGACCGCGGCCGTCGACGTGCCGGTCACCGCGAAGATGCGCCTCGGCTGGGACCACT
>VBHE01000264.1 GCA_005889515.1 Chloroflexota bacterium
TCGCCGGAGCCCTCGCCGCGATCGCCGGAGTGTTCCTCACCGCCTTCCCCAGCGCGGGCCTCGACTCCGGCACCGGGGACGTGGCGCTGCGCGCCTTCCCCGCGGCGATCCTCGGGGGGCTCGACTCCACCGGGGGCGCGGTCGTCGGGGGGCTGATCATCGGCGTTGCCGAGGTGCTCACCGCCGGCTACCAGTCGAACCTCAGCTTCCTCGGGCGTGGCTTCGACGAGGTCATGCCCTACGTGGTGATGGTGGCAGTGCTGCTGGTGCGGCCCGCCGGGCTCTTCGGGACCCGCGAGGCCACGCGTGTCTGAGGTCGCCGCCGCCCGGCTCGAGACCTCCGCGGACGTCGCGGCCGCGCGCGCCGCCTCCGGCCGGCGCGCGCTCGCCGTCCGGGCCGGGGTGGTGGCGCTGGTCGCGCTCTTCCCGCTGGCGCTGGGGACCTTCGACGCCGCGGGCCAGGACTTCTGGCTGCAGAGCGGGGTCTTCGCCTTCGCCGCGATGATCGGCGCCCTGGGACTCACCCTCCTCGTCGGCGGCGCCGGCCAGCTCTCCCTCGCCCACTCCTTCTACGTGGCCGTCGGCGCCTACGGATACGTGTACCTCTCCTCGCCGACGCACGAGAAGGGCACAACCATCGCCTCCTCGATCCAGGCCGGAGCGTGCTTTCCGACGCTGCTGGCGATGGCCGGCGCGGTGCTCATCGCCGGGTTCGCCGGCCTGCTCTTCAGCCCGATCTCCGCGCGGGTGCGCGGCATCTACCTCGGCGTCGCGTCGCTCGGGCTGGTCTTCGTCGGCCAGCACATCGCCTTCAACGCCCAGTCGCTGAGCGGTGGCTTCAACGGCCGCGACGTGCCTGAGGTCAACCTCCTCGGCTTCAACTTCGACAGCACCCCTCTGAGCTTCCTCGGGGTCACCTTCACCCGCAACGGAAAGCTCTGGTACCTGGGGCTCGCGGGGGTCGTTCTCGCCTACGTCTACTACGTCAACGTGCTCCGCGGGCGCCCCGGGAGGGCGCTGCGCTGCCTGCGCGACAGCGAGGTGGCGGCCTCGGTGCTGGGGGTGAACGTGGTCCGCTACAAGGCGTACGCCTTCACCCTCTCCTCGATGTACGCGGGGCTCGCCGGCGCCATCTACGCCCTCGTCTACCACCACATCGTCCCCGACACCTTCGGGCTGGGCCTGACCGTCTCCTTCCTGGCGATGATCGTCATCGGCGGGCTCGGTTCCCCCGGTGGCGCGCTGGTCGGCGCCCTGTTCGTGTCCGCACTGCCCGCGGTCCTCGCGAAGTACAGTGATTCCCTTCCCTTCATCGCACCCACCGGGTCCGGTGGCGTGACTGCGGGTGTGGCGGCCCAGTTCGTCTACGGCGCGGCCGTCATCCTGCTGCTCGTCTTCGAACCCGGCGGGGTGGCGTCACTGGCCCGGCGGTTGGTCCGCCTCGTGTCCCGAATTCGGCGATCCCCCCATCCACCACGTCAGAAGGAGGCAGCATGAAGCCACGCGTCCGTACCTGGAGATCCCTTGCGGTCGCCACCGCGAGCGTGTTGGTGCTGGCCGCGTGCGGCAGCAGCAGTAGCGGCGGCGGCGCGTCCAGCCCCGGCATCCCGGTGGGTCCGGGGGTCACCTCGAGCGAGATCGATCTCGGTATCCTCACCGACCTCACCGGTGTGTTTGCAGCGCTCGGGAAGTCCGTGACCCAGGGGGCCACACTCTACTGGCAGGACCAGAACAAGAAGGGCGGCGTCTGCGGGCGCACCGTCAAGCTGATCACGAAGGATCACGGCTACAACGTCCAGAACGCCGTGTCCCTCTACACCTCGATGCAGCCGCAGGTGCTCGCCTTCCAGGAGCTCCTGGGGTCCCCGATGACCGCGGCGCTGCTCAACAGCATCGCCAGCGACACCATCCTCACCCAGCCGGTGTCGTGGTCGTCGAAGCTGCTCACCAACCCCTACATCGTGATGAGCGGTGCGACCTACGACATCGAGATGCTCAACGGCTGGGACTGGCTGATGAAGAACAAGGGACTCACCGCGGGTTCCAAGATCGGCCACATCTACCTCGAGGGTGAGTACGGCGAGGACGCGCTCCTCGGCACCACCACCTTCGGCAAGGCCAACAACATCACCCAAGGACATGACCGCCCAGGTGCAGGCGATCAAGGCGGCGGGCGCCAAGTTCATCGCGCTGACCGGCACCCCCACCCAGGCCGCGTCCGCGGTCTCCATCGCCGAGGCCCAGGGCTTCGACGCCACCTTCCTCGGCTCCAACCCGACCTTCGTCCCCTCGTTGCTCGCGGGCCCGGCGAAGGTCGCGCTCCAGAAGCGCTACTTCCTCGTCGGCTCCTCGTCGCCCTACGCCGGAGACTCGCCGGGCGCCACCTCGCTGCGGACCGAGTACGCCGCCGCCTACCCGCAGGACACCCCCAACGCGGGCGTCGACTACGGCTATGGCCAGGGCGAGATCATGTATCAGATCCTGAACGCCGCATGCAGCAGCGGATCGCTCGAGCGCGCCTCCCTGCTGAAGGCCTTCCAGAAGCTCACCAGCGTCGACACCATGGGGCTGATCGCCCCGCTCGACTACTCCCATCCCGGTCAGCCGCCGGCCCGCGAGGTCTACGTGGCGGCTGCGGACTCCACCGTCCAGGGCGGCCTCAAGGTGGTCGCCCCGCTCTTCGCCTCCACCCTGGCGACGAGCTACAAGTGCCCCTGCCTCTAGGAGGCGGCCAGGGCTGATCTGGCGAGGGGCGGCGCCTCCAGGCGCCGCCCCTCTCCTTTCTCAGCACAACGAGCCAGGGCCGACGGCGTGTCTCTCGGCGCAGCGGCCGGATGGGGGACACCACGCCCGGGCGAGTTCCGCAGGCGACCGCAGGGGCGAAGCCCCGCAGGACGCCGAGGACTGTTTGAAGCATCCGGCAGCGACTCGAGGCCGGACCCCCCCTGAGCGAGGGTCCACCCCGGGGGCGAGGGGTGGTTTGGGACGCGCGGCACGTGTGCCGTTCACCGCTCCAGTTGCAGCGGAGCGGGGTGCTCTGCGCCGACAGATTGCAGCCAACCGGCGCGGCACGCTTGAGACCGTCACAGGGGGTGGCGGCCGCGCGTCCCACAGATTCAAGACAATCGAGCCCTGCCCCGCGTTTCACCCCGCGGGCAGGAGCTCCTAGAGGAGCCCCCGGGCCCTGGCGTTGGCGAGGGCCTGGATGCGGCTGCTCGACTGGAGCTTGGAGAGGAGCGACTGGCAGTAGCTCCGCACCGTGTTGGGGGCGAGGCCGAGGGCGGTGGCCATCTCCTTGCCGGACATCCCCTCGGCGAGGAGGCGGAGGACCTGGTGCTCGCGCTGGGTCAGGGTGGCATCGAGGAGGTGGGGCTCGGCCGCGGCGGCGTCCGCGGTCGCCTGGACCCGCTCGTCGATGATCACCCGCCCGGAGCGGATCCGGCGGAGGTCGCCGACCAGGTCGAGCTCGGCGGCGTCCTTGAGGAGGACCCCGGCGACGCCGGCGGACATGCAGGAGCGGAGCACCGCGGCGTCGACGAAGGCGGTGAAGATCACCACCTGGGCCGAGGGGACGGTCGCCCGGATGCGGCGGCAGAGGTCGGCCGAGTTGACGTCGGGGAGGTGCAGGTCGAGGAGGATGAGGTCGGGGGCGGCGGCGATCGCGCTCTCGACCGCGTCGTGGGCGTTCGACGCGTGGCCGACGACCTCGAAGTCGGCGGCGAAGCCGAGCAGCCTGCGGATCCCCGAGATGACGATCGGATGGTCGTCGACGAGGAGGACCCTAGTGCGGGTCGGCATCTCCGCGCCCGGTGGGGATGCAGACCCGCAGCGTGGCGCCTCCGTCGTCGTTGTTGAACAGAGAGACGTCGCCGCCCAGCGCCTGGGCGCGGCCGAGGATGGCCGGCAGGCCCCAGCCGCGGCCGTGGTCGGGGGCGACCTCGATCTCGAACCGGCGGGGGAGGCCCCGTCCGTCGTCCTGGATGACCAGGGTCACCCGCTCGTCGTCGTACTTCACGGTGATCACCACCGAGGCGGCCCCGGCGTGCCGCTCGATGTTGTAGAGGCCCTCGCGGACGCTCGAGAGCAGCACCCCCTGGACGGTCGGGGTCAGGGTGCGGGGCGGCCCGAGCACCACGAGCGAGACCGGGAGCCCGCTGCGCTGGGTGAAGGGCTGGACCTGCATCTGGAGCACCGAGGAGAAGGCGCACTCGGCGGAGGCGGGGGCGAGGTCCCGGAGCGCCTCGCGGAGCTGCGAGGCGGCGCCCGAGGCCTGGAGCTGGATGTCGTCGAGGTCGACGAGCAGGTCGGCGACGTCGTCCTCGCCCACCCGCTCCCGCGCCTTGCGGGCGGAGATGCCGATCCCGAAGAGCAGCGGGCCCAGGGAGTCGTGGAGCTCGCGGCCGATCCGCTGGCGCTCGGCGCTGACGCGCAGCCGGGTCTGCTGCTCGGCGTGGCGGGCGGCGGTGATCATCGGTCCGACGCTGCGCGCGAACTCGAGCAGGTTGGCCTGGGCGCGGTCGCCGATGCTGCCCACCCGCCGGATGCCCGCGTAGAGCACGCCGATGAGGTCCTCGCCGTCGTCGATGGGGACGCAGGCCATGCCGTGCAGCCCCTCCTGGGCGACGACCGGGTTGAAGTCGTGGGAGATCTGCTGGTCGCTCAGATAGTCGGCCAGGGTGATCGGCCGCTTCTCCAGGAGGACACGGCCACCGAGGCCCTTCCCGGCGGGCACCTTGAGCGCGCGGATCGGCTTGCTCGTCGCCTGGCAGGTTCCGCGCATCGCCAGCAGCCCGGGATGCTCGGTCACCGCCAGCGAGGTGCCTGTGCGGCCCGCGCCGCCAACACCGAGCTGTCGAGCAGCCCGCACAGCCGTCGCGTCGCCAGATGGAGGGCCCGCAGATCCTCGAGGGCGGAGACCGCCGCCTCTTCAGGGCTCCCACTCATCGCTCGCCTCGCACGTCTCCCCGGCCTTCCGGTGTCGGACACCGTCCCGTTTGTAAAAGACAAGTGACGCCGGTGGATCTTTCAGTCGACCTTTCCCAGCATGTGAACGACGGTTTTCCACAGGCCGGCTGTGGCCGATCCGGCCTCGCGGCGCTCCAGTCGGGGCAGCAGCGGCCCGGCGGTGCGCTCGCGGGCGCAGCCCGCCCAGACCCCGGCGCCGTAGGCGGCGGCGTCGGCGATCCGCAGGGCGCAGTAGCGGACCGGGTCGAGCTCGGGCCGGCGTTCCCACCACTCGGCGAGCGACGGCAGCACGGCGACGAGGACGAGCGCCCGCCTCGCCCGCCGCGACACGAGGGCCGCCCCCAGCGCCGCGGGCCACCAGGTCCGCGTCGCCTGGTCGGCGAGGACCCGGGCGGTGGTTGCATGGCCGGCGGCGCTCAGCCGCGCCGCCTCGCGCCAGGGGCCGCCGAGCGGCCGCAGCCGCCGGCCCAGGCGCAGCGTCGCCACCGCGGCGAGGCCCAGCGCCGGCGCCGGCCGGCGGAGCAGCAGCAGGGCCCAGCCGAGCGCGGCGCCCGGCGAGAGACGCGCGGCGGCGAGGCGTCCGGGATGGCGGCGGGAGAGCGCCGCCGCCGAGCCTCCGTAGGCCGCCCGCTGACCGAGCCAGTCACCGAGCCGGCGGCGGGGAGCGTGGGTCACCCGCACCGCGGGCTCGTAGCGCGCGATCCACCCGGCGGCGGCGAGCCGCCAGACGAAGTCGACGTCCTCGCCGACCCGGAGCGCCTCGTCGAACCCGCCCACGGCGAGCGCCGCCTCGCGCCGGACCAGCAGCACCGCCGAGGGCACGTAGGGCACCAGGCCCCCGGCCCGCACCGCGGCCTCGCCCGGGCCCATGTCGAGCGGCGAGCGGACCGACTCGTAGCGGGCGAGCGGCCCGTCGCCGGGCGCGGGAGGTGGGGCGGTGACCCGCGGCGCCACCAGCCCCACGACCGGGTCGTCGAGATGGGGGAGGAGGCCGTCCAGCCAGCCCGGGGCGGGCTCGCAGTCGGAGTCGACGAAGGCGACGAGGGGGGCGGTGGTGGCGTGGAGCCCGCGGTTGCGGGCGGCTGCCGGCCCGCCCGGCCGGGGGGTGCGGAGCAGCGTCGCCCCCGCCGCGGCGGTCACCGCCGCGGCGGCGCGGGCGTCGGTGGATCCGTCGTCGACCACCACCAGCTCGGCGACCGGTCCGATCCCGGCGAGAGCGCGGCCGAGGCCCTCGGGCCGGTCGCGCACCGGGATCACCACCGCGACGTCCGCGACCCCGGCCTGAGGCGGGAGCGGGGGACGGGGGTGGGCCATGCCGGCGGCCACGAGGTGCCGGGCCAGGGTCGCCGTGGCGCCGGGGCCGGGGACGGTGGCGCCGCCCACGAGCCGGTCGAGGGCGCGGCAGCCGGCGTCGGAGAGCCGCACCAGCCGCATCGGGGTCCCGCCGATGAGCACGCGCCCGCGGTCGACTCGGCGCAGCCGGGGGTCGAGGGCGACGCCGAAGCCCGCAGGCAGACCCGGCGCCGCGGTCACCGGTCCCATGCGGCCACCGCCGCCACCAGATCGTCGAGGAGCGCCGCGAGCAGCCGCTCGCCCTCCGCGGCGGTGGCGCCGGCGGGATCGCCGAGGACCCCGTTCGGCGAGACCGCCGCCACCCCGCCGGCGCGGAGGGTGGGCAGGAGCTCGCCCAGCGGCCGGGTGTCGCCGGTCGCCGCCCGGCGCCGCCGCACCAGCCCGGGGCGGAGCGCGAGCATCAGCGACGTCTCCGTCCGCCCCGCGTGCGCGTCACCGCCGGGGACCGACGCCATCCAGGCGAGCACCGCCCGCCCCTCGCCGCGCAGCCGGCGGGTGGCGCCGTCGACCGCGTCCTGGTTGCCGCCGTGACCGCAGACGAGCACGGTGCCGCGGCAGAGGTCGGACGCCGAGCGGACGAGCTCGACGAGGAGCAGCTCGAGGGCGGCGGTGCCGACCGACAGGGTGCCCGGGAATCCCGCGTGCTCGCCGCTGGCGCCGTAGGGGACCGCGGGTGCGAGCAGCACGTCGTCGCGCCGCCGCGCCAGGCCGGCGGCGAGCGCGGCGGCGATGCGGGTGTCGGTGTCGAGTGGGAGGTGGGGGCCGTGCTGCTCGGTCGACCCCAGCGGCACCGCGAGCAGCGGGCGCCGCGACGCCGCGCGCTGCGTCTGCGGCCAGGTGCGCGATGCGAGCTGCGCGCTGCGCGACCGTCCCATTTCGGGAATCATGCCAAGCTCGCCCTGACGGGCCGTTTACCGTGCCCCACGGGCTGAGTAGGATGGGCGGCCGCGGCGTCTGCAGTCGACGCTGAGCCGATCGTCCGCGCATACAAGTCACATTTCGACCATTCAATCACAGCGCAGGGCCCGGTGTCCGCGCGTGCACACGGAGGAGGCTGATGAGACACAGCATCGCGGTGACCGTCAACGGCGTCCGGCGCGAGGACGCGGTGGAGCCGCGTCTGCTCCTGGTGCACTACCTGCGCGAGGTCGCGGGGCTGACCGGCACCCATATCGGCTGCGACACCAGTCAGTGCGGGGCGTGCACCGTCATCGTCGACGGCAGGGCGGTGAAGTCCTGCAGCGTGTTCGCGGTGCAGGCGGACGGGCGCTCGGTGACCACCATCGAGGGTCTGGCCGACGGCGCCAACCTGCACCCGGTGCAGGAGGCGTTCTGGAACCAGCACGGTCTGCAGTGCGGTTTCTGCACACCCGGCTTCATCATGGCGGCGGCGTACCTCCTCGGGCAGACCCCGTCGCCGAGCGACGACGAGATCCGCAAGGGCCTCGAGGGCAACATCTGCCGCTGCACCGGCTGGCGGGCCGGACGACGGCGCCGGCGGCGCAGCCCGCCGCGGTCGGGAGCTAGCCATGGCCATCACTCAGATGATCGGCGCGCACATCCAGAGGCGCGAGGACCCGAAGCTGATCACCGGCCACGGCAACTACATCGACGACATGCGGCTCACCGGCATGCTGCACATGTCGGTGGTGCGCAGCCCGTTCCCGCACGCGCGCATCCGCACCATCGACGTGACCGACGCGGCGAAGTCGCCGGGCGTGCACGCGGTGTACACGGCGCGGGACTTCAAGCCGGTGCTCGCCGGCGGCATCCCCGCGGCGCCCGCGTTCGTCCCCGACAAGAAGCAGGTTCCCAATCACTACCCGATCGCCGAGAGCGAGGCCTGCTACCAGGGCGAGCCGGTGGCGGTCGTGCTCGCCGACGACCGCTACCTCGCCGACGACGCCGCCCAGCTGGTGAGCATCGAGTACGACCCGCTGCCGGCGGTGACCGACCTCGACAGGGCGATCGAGCCGGGCAGCCCCACCGCCCACGAGGGCGCTCCCGACAACATCGCCTGGGACGCGGTGTTCCCCGGTGGCGACATCGACGCCGCCATGGCCGAGTCCGAGGTGCGGCTGAAGCTGCGCATCACCCAGCAGCGGCTGTTCCCCACGGCGATGGAGACGCGCGGCTGCGTCGCCGACTGGGTCCCCTTCGGCAACCGGGTGACGCTGTGGTCGTCCACCCAGGTGCCGCACTTCCTGCGCCTGTTCATCAGCGGCGCGCTGGGCATCACCGAGGCGCAGATGCGCGTCGTCGCCAACGACGTCGGCGGCGGCTTCGGCGCCAAGCTGCGGCCCTACCCGGAGGAGTACCTGGCCTGCGCGGGCTCGCGACTCATCGGCCGCCCGGTGAAGTGGATCGAGACCCGCACCGAGAGTCAGCAGGCGACCACCCACGGCCGCGGCCAGATCTATGACCTCGAGGTCGGCGCCCTGCGCGACGGCACCCTGGTCGGTCTGCGCATCACCCAGCTGCTCGACGCCGGCGCTTACGTGGGCGTGTTCGGCTCCTTCGGTGGCGGCTGCTACACCTTCAAGGCGGTGCACGGGCGCAGCCTGGGCATCCTCACCAACCGGGTGTCCACCGACCCCTATCGCGGGGCGGGGCGGCCCGAGGCGACCCACCTGGTCGAGCGCATGGTCGACCTCGTCGCCGGTGAGCTGGGCCTCGACCCGGTCGAGGTTCGGCGCAAGAACTTCATCAAGCCGGAGGCGTTCCCGCATCCCAACAACTTCGGGCTGGTCTACGACTCCGGGGCCTACGAGAAGACCCTCGACCGTGCCCTCGAGATGGTCGGCTACGGTGACCTCCGGCGCCGCCAGAAGGAGCTGCGCGAGCAGGGGCGGTACCTCGGCATCGGCCTCTCCACCTGGGTGGAGATCTGCGGCATCGGCCCCAGCGCGGCGACCGCGCCGGCGGCGGGCGTCGCCCTGGTCGAGTCCTCGGCGGTGCGCGTCCATCCCACCGGCTCGGTGACGGTGAGCACGGGCACCCACAGCCACGGGCAGGGGCACGAGACCACCTTCGCGCAGATCGTCGCCGATGCGCTCGGCGTGCCCTACGAGATGATCGACATCAAGCACGGCGACACCGGGGAGACGCCGTTCGGCTACGGCACCTACGGCTCGCGCAGCCTCGCGGTGGGGGGCATCTCCATCCTGAAGTCGTGCCAGAAGGTGGTGGAGAAGGCGAAGAGGCTCGCCGCCCACATCTTCGAGGCGGCCGAGGAGGACGTGGTCTTCGACCAGGGCCGCTTCTATGTCAAGGGCAGCCCGGACAACGCCAAGGTGATGGGCGAGATCGCCTTCGCCTCCTACGGCGCCGGGCTCCCCGAGGGCATGGAGCAGGGGATGGAGGCGATCACCTACTTCGACCCGCCCAACTTCGTCTGGCCGTTCGGCGCCCACATCTGCGTGGTCGAGGTCGACGCCGAGACCGGAGCCGTCGACCTGCAGCGGTACATCGCCGTCGACGACTGCGGCAACGTCATCAACCCGATGATCGTCGAGGGGCAGCTCCACGGCGGCATCGCCCAGGGCATCTCCCAGGCGCTCTTCGAGGAGGTGCGCTACGACGACGACGGCGGCCAGCTGCTCACCGGCACCTTCCTCGACTACCTGGTGCCGACGATGGCGGAGATGCCCCACTACGAGCTCGACCGCACGGTGACGCCCAGCCCCACCAACGAGTTGGGGGTCAAGGGCATCGGCGAGGCGGGCACCATCGCGGCCAGCGCCGCGGTGATCAACGCCGTCTGCGACGCCCTCTCTCCGCTGGGCATCAAGCACGTGGAGATGCCGGCGCGGCCGGACCGGGTCTGGTCGCTCATCCAGGAGGCGCGCTCGTGATCCCGGCAGCCTTCGAGTACACGGCGGCCGCCTCGGTGGACGAGGCGACCCAGGCGCTGCGCAAGTACGGCGAGGACGCCAAGGTACTGGCCGGGGGCCAGAGCCTCATCCCGCTCATGCGGCTGCGGCTGGCGCAGCCGGCGGTGCTCGTCGACATCGGCCGGATCTCCGGCCTCGATGGGATCCGCAGGGAGAACGGCACGCTGGTGGTCGGTGCGCTCGCGCGCCACGCCGAGATCCAGTCGAGCGGGGAGGTGCGCTCGTCGCTGCCGCTGCTGGCGGAGCTGGCGACCGACGTCGGCGACAACCAGGTGCGCAACCTGGGGACGATCGGCGGGGTGGTGGCCCACGGCGACGCCGCCGGCGACTACAACGCGCTCGCGCTCATGCTCGACGCGGAGATCGTGACCAACAAGCGGCGGCACCGCGCCGCCGACTTCTACAAGGACATCTTCACCACCGCCCTCGAGCCCGACGAGGTGGTGACCGAGGTGCGCTTCCCGGTGGCGAACGGCCGCCACGCGTACCTGAAGTTCCGGCGGCGGCTGTTCGACTGGGCGATCGCGGGGGTGGCGGTGCAGCAGACCGGCTCGGGCTGGCGGGTCGGCTACGTGAACCTCGGCAACACCCCGCGGCGGGGGACGGCGGTGGAGCAGGCGCTCGCCCAGGGGGCCTCGCCGGCCGATGCCTCCAACCAGGCCGGCTCCGCCATCGACCCTGTCGACGACGTCCGCGCCTCGGCGGTGTACAAGCGCTCCCTGGCCGCGACCCTCACCCGGCGCGCCCTGGAGACGGCGTCCGCGGGCGGTTGACCCCGTCCGGCCCCGGGAGGCTACCCTGGGGGCGTGCCGTGCGCGCTCCCAGGCCCCTCCGGGGGTGACCCCTCCCTGCACTCCGCCGTGCCCGAGACCGTCGACGAGGTGGTCGCGCGGCTCGGCGAGCAGGCCTATCTCTGCGACCGCCGCCTGGCGACCGTCATCCTGGTGGCGCTGCGCATCCGCAAGCCGCTCTTCGTCGAGGGTGAGGCGGGGGTGGGCAAGACCGAGCTCGCCCGGGCGATGGCGCAGGTGCTCGGCGCCCGGCTGATCCGCCTGCAGTGCTACGAGGGCATCGACCTCGCCCACGCCGCCTACGAGTGGAACTACGCCCGCCAGCTGCTCCACATCCGGCTGCTCGACACCGGCGCCTCGGACGCCGGCCGCGCCACCGCGGAGCGCGACCTCTTCGGCGACGAGTACCTGCTCCGCCGCCCCCTGCTCGACGCCATCGACAACCGCGACCCGGTGGCTCCGGTCCTGCTCATCGACGAGATCGACCGCTCCGACGAGGAGTTCGAGGCCTTCCTCCTCGAGCTGCTCGCCGACTTCGCCATCAGCATCCCCGAGCTGGGCACGGTCCGCGCCGCCCAGCCGCCCTTCGTGGTGCTCACCGGCAACCGCACCCGCGAGGTCCACGACGCGCTGAAGCGCCGCTGCCTGTACCACTGGATCGACTACCCCGACCTGGAGCGCGAGGTGGCGATCGTCCGGGTGCGCGCCCCCGAGGTGTCGGAGCGGCTCGCCCGCAGGGTCGCGGGGCTGGTGCAGGGGCTGCGCGGGATGGACCTCTACAAGCTCCCCGGGGTCGCCGAGACCGTCGACTGGGCGCGCTCGCTGGCGGCGATCGGCGCCGACGGCTCCGACCCGGAGACGCTCGAGGCGACGATGGGCGCGGCGGTCAAGTACCAGGAGGACCTGGAATCCGTCCGCACCGCGATCCCCGACCTGCTGCGTGACCGGCCCGCCTGATCTCCGGACCGCCGAGGGCGACCTCGTCGTCCGGCTCGCCGGCTTCGGAGAGCTGCTCCGCGACGCCGGCCTGCGCACCGGCCCTGACCGCACCATCGACGGCGTCGCCGCGCTCGGATGCATCGACATCGGCGACCTCGACCAGATGCGCGACGCGCTCCGCGCCGTGTACGTCTGCCGCCGCGAGGAGGTGGGGGTCTTCGACGCCGCCTTCGACATCTACTGGGCACGGCCCGACGCGGCGATCCGGGCCGGGGCGATCCCCCAGCGCAGCCGGCCGCTGCCCCTCGACCCCGCCAAGGCACGCTCCTGGCTGGCGCGGCTGGGGCTGCCCGAGTCGGAGGTGCCCCGGGAGCTGTCGACGACCCCGCGGGTGGCGAGCAGCTCCGGGTACAGCGCCGAGGAGCTGCTCCGCGAGCGCGACTTCGGCGACCTCACCTGGGAGGAGACGCAGCAGGTCCGGCGGCTGCTGCGACAGGCGCCCTGGAGGCTCGCCGAGCGGCGGACCCGGCGCTGGCAGCCGGGACGGCGGGGGCCGGTCGAGCTGCGCCGCACGATGCGCCGCGCCGCGCGGACCGGGGGCGATGCGGTGGCCCTCGCGCGCGCCCGCCGGCGCATCCGGCGACGGCCGCTGGTGATCATCTGCGACGTCAGCGGCTCGATGGAGCGCTATTCCCGGGCGCTGCTCGTCTTCGCCCACGCCATCGCCCGCCGCGAGCGGGTCGACACGTTCGTGTTCTCGACCCGCCTGAGCCGCATCACCCACCTGCTCCGCCGCCGGGACATCGACGAGGCGCTCGCCGACACCGCCGAGCGGGTCCACGACATCGGCGGGGGGACCCGCATCGGCGAGTCGCTGCGCACCTTCAACCGGCGCTACGCGCGCCGCGTCCTCGGCCACGGCGCCGTGGTCCTGATCATCAGCGACGGCTGGGACCGCGGCGACGCGGCGACCCTCGAGCGGGAGATGTCGCGGCTGGCGCGGAGCTGCCACCGGCTCATCTGGCTGAACCCGCTGCTCGGCTCCGACGTCTACGCCCCGGAGGCGCGGGGGATGGCGACCGCGCTGCCCTACTGCGACGACTTCCTCGCCGCCCACAACGTCGACGCCCTCGACGAGCTCGGCCGGCGTCTCGCCGAGCTTCCCAGGCGCCGCGCCCGGGGTTAGAGGGTCAGCGGCGGCGGGCCCGGAGCAGCACCGCGACCACGGCGGCGGCCGCGCCGGCGCCGGCGAGCGTGGCCAGCGCCACCGGACGGTCCTTGGCGAGGGCCAGGGCGCGGTCGAGTGCGCCCGGCGGCTCCGCCGGCTCGGCGGAGAGGATCGGGGTGGGGAGGGGGACGGCCCTGTCGGAGAGGCGGGCGCCGATGCACGTCGCCATCTGGGTGAGCAGGCGCCGCGAGACCTCCTCGATCAGCCCGTTGCCCACCTGTGCCGCCCGGCCGACGACGCTGAGGTCGGTGAGCATGGTCACCTCGGTGCCGTCGCCGTTCTCGCCGACCCGCACGGTGATCACCGCGCGCGCCGACCCGGAGCCGCCGACCTCCCGGCCGTCGGCCTCGAGCACCGCGGTCCGGGCGGCCTCGTCGCGGCTGACGACATGCCCGGTGCCCTGGTAGGCGACGGTGATCGCGCCGACCCGGATGCGCACCCGCCCGTGGAAGGTGTCGGCGTCGACGATCTCCGAGAGCTCGGCGCCGGGCACGCAGCCCATGACGCTGTTCACGTCGAGGAGGAAGGCGTAGACGCGATCCGCGGGGGCGTCGACGGCGAAGCTGTTCTCGATCTGCACGGCGGGCTCCCCGGTGGCGGCGGCTTGCGAGTGCATTGTGCTCGACCGCCGCGCACCCGCAGCACTGGCATGATGGCCGTATGAGGACCGCCGGGGTGGTGCTCGCCGCCGGGGATTCGCGGCGGATGGGACAGACCAAGCAGCTGCTCCCCCTCGGGGGCCGCACCCTGCTCGACACCGTGCTCGCCGCCGCCCGCGGCGCGCGCCTCGACGAGCTCGTGCTCGTGCTCGGCGCCGAGGCGGAGCGGATCGCCGCCGCCGTCGACACCGCCGGCGCCCGGGTCGTCGTCGCCGCGGATCACGCCGAGGGCATGGGGGCGTCGCTGCGCGCCGGCGTGGGCGCGCTGGGCCCGGAGGTGGAGCGGGTCGTCGTCCTCCTCGGCGACCAGCCGCGGGTGACCGCGGAGCTCGTCGACGCGGTGCTCGAGCGCCACCTCGAGAGCGGCCTCCCCGCGGCCGCGGTGAGCGCCGGCGGGGTGCTCCAGCCGCCGGTCGCCGCCGATCGCCGGCTCTGGCCGCAGCTCATCGCAGCCCACGGCGACAGCGGTCTGCGCAGCGTGCTTCGCGCCGTTCCCGGAATAGTCGCTACCCTTTCCGTGGAGGGTGTCACCGTCGACATCGACACCCCCGATGACTACCGCCGCGTGCTGATGACTGAGGAGCGCTGAGGATGCGCGAGCTGCTGACGACCCTCGACGAGTGGGCGGCCGCCGATCCCGAGGTCGCGGTCGCCACGGTGGTCCGGACCAGCGGCTCGACCCCGCGTCCGGTCGGGGCGCGGATGGCGATCGCCCGGGACGGCCGCATGGCCGGCTCGGTGAGCGGCGGCTGCCTCGAGGGGGCGGTCGTCGAGGAGGCGCTGTCCACCCTCGAGGGCCGGGCGGCGCCCCGGGTCCTCCACTACGGGATCAGCGACGAGCTCGGCTGGGAGGTGGGGCTCGCCTGCGGCGGCACCGTGGACGTCCTCCTCCACACCATGCGCTGGGACGGCTCCGATCCCGCGCTGGCGGCGCTGCGCGACGCCCTCGCGGAGAAGCGGGCCGCGGCGCTGGTCACCGTGACCGACGGCGAGCACGCCGGCCGCACCGCCCTGGTCGACGAGGACGGGAGCCTCGCCGGCAGCCTCGGCTCCGCGGCGCTCGACGCCGGCGCCGCCGCCGCCGCTGCGGGCCGCCTCGACTCCGGGCAGCCCGGGGTCGAGGAGGTGGACGGGGTCGCGGTCTACGTCGAGCCCCACGTGCCCAGGCCGCTCCTCGCCGTGGTCG
>VBHE01000265.1:0-6589 GCA_005889515.1 Chloroflexota bacterium
CGGCGAAGGGCACGGCGGTGACCCCCTCGGCCTGGGCCCGGGCGCTGAGCCGCTCGAGCTCGGCGACCACCTCGGGCGACGCCGAGCCGCCGTAGTCGGGCTTGTACTTGAGGCCGTTGAACTCCGGGGGGTTGTGGCTGGCGGTGACCACCACGCCCCCCGCGGCGCCGCGGCTCACCACCGTCCAGGAGGACACCTGGGTCGGCGCCGGGCCGTCGAGGAGCAGCACCGACCGGCCGTTGGCGGCGAGCACCCGCGCCACCTCGCGTGCGAAGAGCTCAGCGCAGTAGCGGGTGTCGTGCCCCACCACCACCGGGCGGGGATCGCCGTCGAGGTACCAGGCGACCGCCTGCGCCACCGCCCGGACGTTCTCGTAGGTGAAGTCGTCCGCGACCACGGCGCGCCAGCCGTCGGTACCGAAACGGATTGGCGTCGCGGTCACGGCGGGGATTGTACCCGCCCGTCCGCGCAGCCCCGGACGGCGCAACCCCGACGCGACAGCCACTGCTCGTCCTCGCACCCCTCGCCGGCGGCATGCTGCTCGCCGGCTGCGGCGGGCCGCCGGTGGTCGACCAGGCGGTCACCCAGACCCCGCTGGCGGCGGCGAACGTCGTGGTCACCCAGACCGGGGACTCCGACGTCACCATCCCGCCCGGGGGGGTGACCTTCTCACTCGACGCCGCCCGGCTGCTCGTCGTCGACGTGAAGGTCCGGTTCTCCGCGCCGATGCCGCGCACCGTCGCGCTCCGGGCCACCGTCTACGACGCCACCGGGCGGATCGTCGGCGACGCCACCGGGGGCGCCATCCAGGTCGTGCCCGGCTCCGAGATCGGGGTCGAGCTGAGCGGCCCGGCCCCGGCGGGGACGATCGCCGCGGTGACCGTGGAGGTGCACACCATCCCGGCGCCGGCGGTGCACCCGTGAGCTTGCTCGCCGGCGTCGACGTCGGCGGCACCAAGATCCAGGTGGTCGTCACCTCCCCCGACCTCGAGGTGATCGGCCAGAGCCGCGGCCCGACCCCGGCGGCAGGCGGCCCCCCCGCCGTCGTCGACGCGCTGTGCGCCCTCCTCGACGAGGCCCGGCGCCAGGCCGGCGCGGACGGGCTGGCGGCGATCGGCGTGGGCGCCCCGGGGACCATCGAGAAGGCCACCGGGGTGGTGGCGCGAAGCCCCAACCTCGCCGGCTGGATGGATCCGTTCCCCCTCGGCCCCGAGCTCGAGAGACGGACCGGGGCGAGGGTCGGCGTCGACAACGACGTCCACGCGGGGATGCTCGGCGAGCTCCGGCTCGGCGCCGCCCGCGGCCTGCGTGACGTGCTCGGGGTGTGGTTCGGGACCGGGGTCGGGGGCGCGGTGGTCCTCGACGGCGCGCTGCGGAGCGGGCCTCACGGCGCCAGCGGCGAGATCGGCCACGTCTGCGTGCGCGTCGGCGGGCGCCGCTGCGGCTGCGGGCGTCGCGGCTGTCTCGAGGCCTATGCCGGTCGGGCCTCGATGGAACGGCGCGCCCGCAGGCTGATGGCCGAGGGCCGGCGGACCGACCTCTTCCGGATCATGGAGCACCGCGGGCTCGACCACCTCACCTCCGGGGTCTTCGCGCGCGCGCTCGCCGCCGGCGACGACCTCGCCCAGGACCTCATCGACGAGGCCGTCGCGGCCGCGGGTTCGGGCATCGCCTCGGTCGTCAACGTCCTCGACGTCGAGGCGGTGGTGATCGGCGGCGGCCTGGGCACCCGCCTCGGCGAGCCCTTCGTCGCCCGGGTCGCGGCCGCGATGCAGCCGCATCTCTTCGTCACCGGGGCGGCCAGGGTGGTCCCGGCCGCGCTCGGCGACCTCGCCGGCGCCCTCGGCGGCGCCGCCGCCGCCGCCGACCTGGTCACCCCGGTCCGCCGTCCGGCGCGGCGCAGGGCGAGCGGGACGGGTTAGAGCAGCTCGGTCCGGCCCCCGGCGCGGAGCAGGTCGACGACGTCGCGCACCGCCTGGGCCTGCTGCGCGGGCACCACGAGCACGGCGTCGCCGGTATCGACCACGACGAGGTCCTCCACTCCGACCAGGGCCACGGTGCGCCCGCCACGGGACTCGACGAGGCAGCCACGGGCGCCGGCGGCGACGGCGTCGCCGCCGAGCACGTTGCCGGCCGCGTCCCCCTCCCCCGCCGCGCGGCGGGCCTCGAGGAGGTCGCTCCAGGACCCGAGGTCCGACCAGGGGAACGCCGCGGCGACGACGCTGAGCCGGGCGCCCCGCTCGAGCACGAGAGGCTCGACGGCGGCGGACGGGATGGCGCGGTAGCGCTCCGCCGCCTCGGTGGCGCGACCTCCGGTGCGGAGCTCGACCACCTCGGCGAGGGCGTCGTCGACGTCGGGAGCGGCGGCCCGGAGCTCGCGCCCGAAGGCCGCCGCCGACCAGGCGAAGAGGCCGAGGTTCCAGAGATGCCGGCCGCCGGCGACGAACTCCTCGGCGAGCGCCAACGAGGGCTTCTCGGCGAAGCCGAGTGCGGTGTAGGCGGGGAGACCGGGGCTCGGATGGAGGGCTCGCGGGGACACCACCGGCGGCCGCCAGGTCGCTGGGCGATGCTCCTCGCCGAGCTCGACGTAGCCGAAGCCGGTGGCCGCGAAGCGCGGCACCAGCCCGACGGTGGCGAGCCCGTCGGTGGCCGCCGCCCACCCCGCCGCCTCCCAGAGCGCGGCGCAGTAGGCGGCGTCGTCGCCGACGTGGTGGTCGGCGTGGACCGAGCAGACCACCGCCTCCGGGTCGGCGGCGGCGACCTCGCGCACCGCGAGCCCGAGGGCGGGACCGGTGCCCCGGGGGGCCGGCTCGGCGACGAGCGAGCGCTCGTCGAGGCCGGTCCCCTCCAGCGCGGCGAGGCAGGCCGCCGCCTGCGCCTCGACGGTGACCACCCGCACCTCGGCGCCGAGCGGCAGCAGCCGCTCGACGGTGGCGCGGAGCAGGGTGGTCCCGCCGGGTCCCAGGGGCAGGAGGTGCTTGGGCAGGGCGGCGCGGCTCAGCGGCCAGAGCCGCGTCCCGCTCCCGCCGGCGAGGATGAGGACATGGAGCGCCACGGGCGCGGCGGCCGCCGCGCTCAGACCGCGGCGAGCGAGCCGAGCACCAGCGGCTCGGTGCCCGCGGCCGCGGCGAGGTCGGCGGCGCGGTCGGTCCGCTCCCAGGGCAGGTCGAGGTCGCTGCGGCCGAAGTGGCCGAATGCGGCGACCTGCTTGTAGATGGGACGGCGGAGCTGGAGCTCGCTGATGATCCCGATCGGCGACAGGTCGAAGTGCTCGTCGACGAGCGCGGCGATCTGGTCGGCGGGGACGCGCTCGGTGCCGAAGGTCTCGATGCGCACCGAGACCGGCTTCACCACGCCGATGGCGTACGCGAGCTGGATCTCGCACTTCGCCGCGAGGCCGGCGGCGACCACGTTCTTGGCGACGTGACGCGCGCCATACGCGGCGCTGCGGTCGACCTTTGTCGGGTCCTTGCCGCTGAAGGCGCCGCCGCCGTGGCGTGCGTAGCCGCCGTAGGTGTCGACGATGATCTTGCGGCCGGTGAGCCCCGCGTCCCCCTGGGGGCCGCCGACCACGAAGCGTCCGGTCGGGTTCACATACCTCTTCGTGTCGCTGTCCAGCCACGCCTCGGGGATGACCGGCGCCACCACCTGCTCCTGGACGTCGGCGAAGACCTGCTCGTTGGTCGCGTCCTCGGAGTGCTGCACGCTCACGAGCACGGTGTCGACCCGCCGGGGACGCCCGGCATCGTCGTACTGGACGGTGACCTGGGTCTTGCCGTCGGGCCGGGCCCAGCGGAGCGACCCCGCCCGCCGCGCCTCGCTGAGCCGCCGGGCGAGCTGGTGGGCGAGCTGGATGGGGGCGGGCATGAGCTCGGGGGTCTCGTCACACGCGAAGCCGAACATCATCCCCTGGTCGCCCGCGCCGCCGACGTTCACCCCCTGGGCGATGTCCGGCGACTGCTCGTCGATGCACACCAGGACCCCGCAGGTCTCGTAGTCGAAGCCGTACTTGGCGCGGGTGTAGCCGACCTCGCGGATGGTCTGGCGCACCACCCGGGCGATGTCGACGTAGCAGTCGGTGGTGATCTCGCCGAAGACCAGGGCGGTGCCGGTGGTCAGCGCCGTCTCGCAGGCGACGCGTCCGAGCGGATCCTTGGCGAGGACGGCGTCGAGGACGGCGTCGGAGATCTGGTCGGCGATCTTGTCGGGATGACCCTCGGTGACCGACTCCGAGGTGAAGAGGTTGCGCGGCAGGGTGCGCATGGCAGGTATCTCCCATCCCCCACCGGCGGCCACCCTGGCGCCCTGTGCGCCTCGGCCCGCTCCTGTCCAGGGTTGTAACGATGCTAGCAGGCACCCCCGGCAGGGTGTATTGTCTTTCCTGTTTCAAACCCTATGGCGCCCCTTACGCGCCGGGATGGAGGATCTAGGCGCGTGTCGGTCGACCAAACCCTTCGCTGCCGCGAGTGCGGCATGGATTTCATCTGGACAGCCGGTGAGCAGGAGTTCTTCGCCTCTCGCGGCTTGGTCAACGCCCCCTCGCGGTGCCCCTCGTGCCGCGCCGCCCGCAAGGCCTCGGGCATGAATGGTGGTGGTGGTGGCGGCGGCGGTGGCTACGGTGGTGGCCCTCGCGGCGATCGCGCTCCGCGGGAGATGCACGAGGTGACCTGCGCGTCGTGCGGCGGGGTCGCGCGCGTGCCCTTCATCCCTCGTGGGGACCGCCCCGTCTACTGCAGCGAGTGCTTCCGGGCCGGAGTTCGATGAGCGGGGATCTCCCCGCTTCCTCTCTCCCGATCGGAACCAGGGTCAGCTTCCCGTACGGCGGCAGCCGCCGTACGGGGGTGATCTCCGACGTGTCGCTGATGCCCGACTCGAGCGGGGGCAGCACCCTCGCGTACCTGGTCGACGTCGGCGCCCGCAAGGTCTTCGTCCAGGGCGACGGCATCTCCCCGGCGGGCGAGGGTCCGGCCCCGGGCGACACCGACGGCGGCCCTCCTCAGCGTCGTCGTGGCGGGGGTGGACGTCCCCGCCGCCGCCGCTAGCCCCCGGCCAGCAGCCGCTCTCCCTCCTCGCGCTCGCGGCGCATCCGGCGGCGATGCCAGACGTACGCGGCGACGCCGAGCAGGACGGCGGCGCCGAGCCCGACGTAGCCCGACCGCGTCACCAGCTTCACCGCGCGGTCGCCGACGAGGAGGACGACGGTCACCACCGCGCCCACCCAGAGCGCCCCGCCGGCGATGTTGGCCGCGAAGAACCGCGGCCAGCGCATCCCGTTCATGCCCGCCAGCGGCCCGGCGAAGATGCGCAGCAGGGCGACGAAGCGCCCGAGGAAGACGGCGAGCATCCCGTAGCGGCGGAAGAAGGTCTCGGCGAGGGCGAGCCGCCGCTCGTCGTAGAGGTGGCGCACCCCGGGCACCCGAACGAGCCGGTGACCCCAGCGGCGGCCGATCCAGTAGCCGGCGTTGTCGCCGGTCACCGCGCCGGCGCAGGCGCAGGCCGCGAGCATCGCCGGGTCGAGGGGGCTGTCCGGCCGTCCCGCGAGCAGCGCCCCGGCGATGAGCACCGTCTCCCCGGGGACGGGCACCCCCATCGACTCGATGCCGACGCCGAGCAGGACGATCAGGTACGCGAAGGCGCCGACGTGGTCGACCAGGGAGTTGAGGGCCTGGTCCACCGCCGCGGCGTGCCCCGGCCCGGCCTACTGACCCTGGGCCATGCGCTCGAGCCGGGCGATGCGATCCTCGAGCGGCGGGTGGGTGGAGAAGAGACCGGCGAAGGACGGCCGGCGCCCGCCGAAGGGGTTGACGATGAACAGCGGCGCCACCGCCGGCGCGACCTGCATCGGGATCCGGCGGCTCTGCGCCTCGAGCTTCTGCAGCGCGCTCGCGAGCGCCAGCGGGTCGTGGGTGAGATGGGCGCCGCTGCTGTCCGCCTGGTACTCGCGGGAGCGGCTGATGCCGAGCTGGATGATGGTCGCGGCGAGCGGGGCGACGATGATCAGCAGCAGGATCGTGAGCCAGGACTCGCCGTCCTCGCCGTCGCGGTTGCCGCCGAGGCCGCCGAAGATGAGCGCGAACTGGCCCATCTGGGCGAGGAAGGAGATCCCCAGCGCGATCGTGGCCGCGACGGAGGCGGTGAGGATGTCGCGGTTCTTCACGTGGGAGAGCTCGTGGCCGAGCACTCCGCGCAGCTCGCGCTCGGTGACGAGGTTGAGGATGCCCTGGGTGCAGCACACCGCAGCGTGCTTGGGATTGCGCCCGGTGGCGAAGGCGTTCGGCGACGGGTCGTCGCAGATGTACACCCGCGGCTTGGCCATGTTCCCGGCGGCGCAGAGCTCGTCGACGATGCGGTGCAGCGCCGGGAACTGCGCGGGGGTGACCTCCTGGCCGCGCACCGCGGCGATCGCGAGCTTGTCGCTGTTCCAGTAGGCGATGGCGTTCAGGCCCACCGCGAAGATGGCGGCGATGATCAGGCCGGTGCGGTGGCCGATGGCCAAGCCGACGACCAGGAAGAGGGCGTCGAGAAGAGCGAGAAGGAAGGCGGTCTTGACTGTCTGCCACATGGTCGAGGTGGGCTCCTGAAGGGGTGA
>VBHE01000265.1:6677-13954 GCA_005889515.1 Chloroflexota bacterium
GCGCCGAGGTGCTCGCGGGCAGCCTCGAGCGCCGCGCCGGGATCCGACCCCAGCGCGCCCGCCACCGCGGCCAGGGTGCGCTCGACCTCGGCGGCGCCGGGGTTGCCGAGGTGACCGATGCGGATGCCCCGACCGGCGAGGGCGCCGAGGCAGCCGGCGACCAGCACCCCCCGGGCGGCCATGCCCGCGCGCAGCTCGGCGTCGTCGACGCCGGGCGGCAGGGCGAGCACGCTCAGGGTCGGCGCCAGAGCGGCCGCCTCGGTGAGCGGGGTGAACCCGAGCACGGCCATCCCCGCCCGCAGCCCGGCGGCGACCCGCCGGTGGCGCTCGAAGCGCGGACCGAGCCCCTCGGCCTCGATGGCGTCGAGGGAGACCCCCAGGGCGCGGATCAGGCTGGTGGCATGGGTGGAGAAGTAGCGGGTGGGCTCCTCCATCACCGGCTCCCAGCGGCGCAGGTCGGCGTAGTAGGCGGCGACCGAGGCGAGGGCGGCACGTCGCTCGCGGGCCCGCACCGAGACGGCGGCGACGGTCAGGCCCGGGGGCAGCCCGAGGCCCTTCTGAGCCCCGGTGATGACGACGTCGACCCCCCAGGCGTCCATGGTCTCCTCGACGGCGCCGGTGGCGCAGACCCCGTCGAGCACCACCAGGGCGCCGTGCTCGCGGGCGACGGCGACGAGAGCGGGGACGTCGGCCAGCACCCCGGTGCTGGTGTCGACGTGGGTGATGGTGACCACCGCGGGCGCGGGGCCGGAGACGCAGGCGCGGCGCACCGCCTCGGGGTCGAGCCTCCTCCCCCACTCGGAGCGGACCGGGACCGCCTCCTGGCCGAGGGCGGTGGCGATCTCGACGAAGCGGTCGCCGAAGAAGCCCTCGCTGCAGACCACCACCCGCTCCCCGGGTGCGGCGTGGTTGACGAGCGCCACCTCCATGGCGAGCGTCCCCGAGCCGGCGAGGACGTGGACCAGCGCCCCCTCAGAGCCGACCAGGGCGCAGATGCCGCGCTGGGCGCGGCGCAGCGACGCCGCGTTCTCGGCGGAGGTGTGGCTGCGGACCGGCTCGGCGAGTGCCGCGAGGACGTCCTCGCGCACCGGCACCGGCCCCGGGATCATCAGCAGGGGATCGGGCATGGGGGGATTCTCGCCTAAGCTGCGCAGCGGTCGCGGACGGCGGTGGTCAGGAGGGATCAGCGGTGCCCCACACCGAGGCGAGCGGAGCGCGCATCCACTGGGAGGAGCAGGGCGAGGGCCCGCCGCTGCTCCTGGTGATGGGATTCGGCCTCAGCAGCGACGCCTGGACTCCGATGCTCCCGGTCCTCGGCGGCTTCCGGACGATTCGCTTCGACAACCGCGGCACGGGCGGCTCGGGGCCGTCCGGGGACGGCTACAGCGTCGAGGCGATGGCCGCCGACGCCGCCGCCGTCCTCGACGCCGCACAGGTGGAGCGAGCCCACGTCCACGGCGTCTCCATGGGCGGCATGATCTCGCTCAGCCTCGCGCTCGACCACCCCGGGCGGGTGGGGAGCCTGGTGCTCGGATGCACCACCGCCGCCCCCCTCCGCGCCGCCGGCGACGGCGGCCAGATCATCGAGCTGACCCAGGCGACGATGCAGATGAGCTCCGACCCCGACGCGGCGCTCGACCGCCTGCTGCCGCTGCTCTTCAGCGACGAGTTCCGCGCCGAGAACCCCGCGCTCCGCGAGCTCGGCCAGGTCCTCACCGCGAGCGGAGCACGCCCCGAGGACGCGATGGCGGCGATGCGCGCGATCGCCGATCTCACCACCGGGAAGGCGTTCGACGTCAGCGACCGCCTCGGCGAGATCCATGCCCCCACCCTGGTCCAGCACGGCACCGCCGACCGGCTCATCCCCGTCGAGGAGGGCCGCCGCCTCGCCGCAGCGATCCCCGGGGCCGAGTACCAGGAGCTCGAGGGCGCGGGTCACGGCTACGCGATGGAGCGCCCCATGGAGGCGTTCGGGCGGCTGCTCGGCTTCCTCGGCGAGCACCCGCTTCGATAGACCGCCGCGGGCGGGGGATCCGGGATCCCCCGCCCCGGCGTTCACATCGAGCTAGAAGGCGTTGGTCCCCGCCGGGCTGCCCAGGCCGGTCGGGCCGTGATAGCCCGGGCCGGGGGCGGCGCTTCCTCCGGAGGAGCCGAGGATGCCACCGAGCAGGCCGCTGCCGCCGCCGCTCTGGGCGACGTCGTAGAGCGCCCCGACGGCCGCGTAGGCCCGGCTCGCGCCCACCAGGTCGCGGGTGTTGCCCACGAGCGCGTAGATCGAGGCGATGATCGGCGCGGCGGCGCTGGTGCCGCCGGCGACCGTCCAGCCCTGGGACCGGTAGCTGTTGTAGACGGCCACGCCGGTGCGCGGATCGGCGACCGCGGCGACGTCGGCGATGCTCCGCCCCGAGCAGCCGGTCGCGCCCTGCCAGGCCGGCTTGGCCTCGACGGAGCTGCAGCCGTAGCCGCTGCCGCTCCACGCCGTCTCGGCCCAGCCACGAGGGGTGTTCGCGCGGCTCAGGCTGGTGCCCCCCACGGCGGTCACCAGCGGCGAGGCCGCCGGGTAGATGGGGCCGCCGCCCCCGAGGAGGCTCGCGCCGCCGGAGTCGCCGGAGGCGGCCACCAGGGCGACGCCCGGATGGGTGAAGTACTGCCCGTCCCAGCCCAGCTCGTCGGAGGTCTCCGAGGAGCCGAAGCTGTCGCTCACCGCGACCACCCCGGGGGCGGTGGCGGCGATGTTCTCGGCGGCGCCGAGCGAGGGCATGTCGGTGGCGTCGGCCTCGACCAGCAGGATGCCGCAGCTGGGGCAGGCGGCGGAGATCATCTCGAGGTCGAGCGAGGTCTCCTGCGCCCAGCCCGCGTCGGCGGCCGGGAACCGGGTGCCGCCGCGCTGGTCGGCCTTGCGGAAGCAGCCGTTGGCGACGGTGCAGGGGGGCAGCCCGAAGGTGGCGCGGTAGACGCCGAGGTCGGCCTCGGCGTTGGGGTCGTCGTACGCGTCGACGACCGCCACGGTGCGGCCCCGGGCGCCGATTGCGGGCAGGCCGTAGGCGGAGCGGATGTCGGTCGGGGTGAGGCCCGCGGGGCCGCCCCCGGCGTCGGCCGGCCTCGCCGGCGTGTGCATGAAGAGGGCCAGGCAGCGAGCCATCCCCGGGGCGGCGGCCCCGCAGGCCGCCGGCGAGGCGGTCTGCACCGCCACCATCATCCGCGTCCCCGGCGCCCATCCCTCCGCTGCCATCAGCACGACGCCGATGGAGACCATCGCGCCGGCAATTCGGCGCACCCCCCGTCTCGTCACCGAGTGTCCTCCAAGCTCATTCCCGTCCAGGTGGCGGGCCGGGGGCCGTTCCGCGGCTGCACGCGGGTACCCCTCGTAAAACATCAAACCCCGCAAAAACCTCCGGGGAAACGAAAGAGGGCGGGGCCACGTTGGCCCCGCCCTCCTCGTTCAGGGAAGCCCCCTCTCTCGGGGTCCCCTGTCACCGCCTACAGGCAGCCGACCACCGGAAGGCAGACGTTCGCCGAGACGGGAAGCGACTGGGTGAGGTTGCCGGTCACGTCCGAGACCTGGGGGACGTGGACGGGGAGCGCGTTGGTGACCGACCCGAGCAGGTTGTTGACGGTCCCGGTCACCGTGTTCAGGGTGTTGTTGACGGTGTCGGTGACCCCGCTCACCGACGGGACGAGGGGAAGCGCCGGCAGGTTGACCTGGGGCAGCGCCGGCATGTTGAGGTTCACCTGGGCCTGCGCCTGCGAGCCGCCCGCGGTGGTCGAGGCCGAGGCCGAACCGCCGGTGATCCCACCGGTGACGCCGCCGAGGGTCGAGGTCACGGTGTTGACCACGCCGGGCAGGGTCCCGGTCGGGTCGAGGCCGGCCGCGGTGTTGAGGAGGCCGCTGGCCGCGCCGGTCGGGTTGCTGACGACGCCGGTCACCGCGTTGAGCGGGTTGCCGCCGAGGCCGTTCATGAGGCCGCCGACGAGGCCGGTCGGATCGAGGCCGCCGACCATGCTGAGCACGCTGCTCAGCGATCCGGTCGGGTTGCTCATGATCCCGGAGAGGATGCTGGTCGGATCGCCGACCAGGCCGGTCACGGCGCCGAGGGGATCGCCGGTCACCGAGCTCACCAGGGAGGCCGGGTTGCCCGCGATGCCGGTGACGGTGCCGACGACGCCGGAGAGCGCGCTGCTGCCGATCAGCCCGTTGAGCACGTCGAGACCGGGGAGGCTGCCGAGCAGCGCGTTGGGATCGGGGAGCATGGACAGGATGTTGGCCGGGTTGCCGAGGCCGCCGGTCACCCCCTGCACGGGGGCGAGGATGGAGCTGACGTCGATGACGTTCAGCACGCTCATCGGGTTCTGCGCGATCCCGGTCACGAAGCCGGTGGGATCACTGATGAGCTGGTTGGCCGCGGGCGGAAGGTTCACGGGCAGCGGCGGGAGCGGAAGCCCGAGCGACTGTGCGACCTGCTGCGCGGAGCCAAAGATCGAGCCGCTGTCGATCGTCGGAAGTGCGCCGAGCGACGGGAGGCTGGCGATGCTGAGCGTCGCCGACATGCCCGGACCGGAGGCATCGGCCGCGATCGCCGAGGAGTCGGCGAAGGCGTGGGTGCCGCCGACCGCGAGCGCCGCGGTGGCACCGGCCAGGGCGGCCGACCCGACGACGAGGCTGATCCTTCTCTTCATGGATCTTGTCCCCTGGCGCGGGCTGCACCCCACGCATGTTGTCCGGAGAGAGGCTCCGGCCGAACAGGGAGACGCTGCGGGGTGCCATTCCCTTGTGGTCCAGGGTGCTTTCGTGACAATTGGTGACCCGTGTCGCGATCCCGTCACAATCATCACAAGGTCGGGTGACGGCGTTACAGAGCGGGGGGCTCCCAGCGCCAGGGCTCGACACCGTGGCGCGCGACCCTGCCGGCGGCGAGCAGCACCATCAGGTGGGCGAGGGTCTCGCCGTTGGCGGCACGGCGCATGAACGGCGGGATGTCGGCCCAGGGCCGCGACCAGGGCAGGGCGACGGTGAGCTCCCAGCAGGTGATCCCCGGGGTGGCGGCCACCATCTCGTCGATGGCGTCCAGCCGCGCGGCGTGGTGGGCGAGGAGGTCGTCGACCCGCGATGCGAGGTTTCGTCGACGTCGAGGGCGCGCACCTTGCGCAGCGCGTCCATGAACTCGGCGAGGGGGTTCGGGCGCTGCTGGGAGTGGACCGAGATGTTGGGGCTGATCCGCGGCAGCACGTGGTCGCCGGCGAGGAGCAGCCGCTCCTGTGCGTCGTAGAAGCAGAGGTGTCCCGGCGAGTGACCCGGGGTCCACACCGCGCGCAGCTCGCGGCCACCGAGCGGTACCAGGTCGCCGTCGTCGATGAGCCGGTCGGGCTGGGTGATCTGCACCAGCTGGCGGATCATCATCGACGCCGAGCTGAGCTCCTCGAGCTCGACGGCGGGGACGCCGCAGGCGCGCAGCAGCGCGCTCATCCTGATGAGCAGCTCGTCGACGTCCTCGTAGCGGCCGGGGAGCACGGCGGCGTCGGCGGGATGGAGGCCGACCCAGGCGCCCGACGCCTCGCGGATCCGGCCGGCGAGCCCGTAGTGGTCGGGATGGATGTGGGTGACGAGCACCGCCTTGACCTGGTCGAGCCCGGCGCCGATCTGCTCGAGGCCGGCGCGGAGCACGTCCCACGCCTCCTCGGTGTTCCAGCCGGCGTCGACGAGGGCGATGCCACCGTCGCACTCCAGCGCGTAGGATCGACCACAGTCCCGGCCGCACCTTCTCGACCGGGGGCATGACGTGCTCGCGCCAGGCCTGGAGCTGCGCGGCGCCGGTGACCTCGATCACACCGGGAAGACGCCGTGGTGCCGGGAGACCGCGGTGCGCCGCCGCGAGGCGTAGGCCGCCAGCCGGGCGACCAGCTCGTCGCGCAGCCGCGGCGCGGGGACGACGGCGTCGACGACGAGCTCGCTGGCGAGCCTGAAGATGTCGATGTCGTCGCGGTACTCGTCCTGCAGCCGCTGCACGTAGGCGGCGCGCTCCTCCTCGGGGAGGTCCTGGATCTTGTTGTAGTAGACGGCGTTCACCGCGGCCTCCGGCCCCATCACCGCGATCTGCGCGGAGGGCAGCGCGATGGTGCAGTCGGGCTCGAAGGCGGGCCCGCACATCGCGTAGAGACCGGCGCCGTAGGACTTGCGCAGCACCACGCAGACCTTGGGAACGGTGGCCACGGAGAGCGCGGCGATCATCTTCGCGCCGTGACGGATGATGCCCTGGCGCTCGACCGCGGAGCCGATCATGAAGCCGGGCACGTCGGCGAGCCAAAGCAGGGGGATGTTGAAGGCGTCGCAGAGGGTCACGAAGCGCGTGCCCTTGTCGGCGCTGTCGACGAAGAGCACCCCGCCCTTGAAGCGCGGCTGGGAGCAGACGACACCGACGGCGCGGCCGTCGATGCGCGCGAAGCCGGTGATCAGCTCGCGGGCGAAGAGCCGCTTGACCTCGACGAACGAGCCCTCGTCGACGAGGGCGCGGATCACCTCCATGGCGTCGTAGCCGCGTGCGGCCTCGAGGGGGATGACCTGGTCGATCGGCTTCGCCGTGGCCTCCGGCGCCCGGGGCGGCGCCGTGGCCGGCGCCTCGCGCCAGTTGCTCGGCATATACGCCATGTAGTCGCGGGCGGCGCGAAGCGCGGCGTCCTCGTCCTTGACGAGCACGTCGCCGCAGCCGCTCACCGAGCAGTGCATCCGCGCCCCGCCCATCTCCTCGAGGGTGATCCTCTCCCCCACCACGACCTCGGCCATCCGCGGCGAGCCCAGGTACATCGAGGCGTTGCCCTCGACCATGATCACCGCGTCGCAGAAGGCGGGGATGTAGGCGCCGCCGGCCGCGCTCGGGCCGAAGAGCACGCAGAGCTGGGGCACCTGCCCGCTGAGGCGCACCTCCATGTGGAAGATGCGGCCCGCGTGTCGCCGGCCGGGGAACATCGCGATCTGGTCGGTGATCCGCGCGCCGGCGCTGTCGACGAGGTAGACGAGCGGGATCTGCAGCCGCTCCGCGGTCTCCTGGATGCGCACGATCTTCTCGACGGTGCGCGCTCCCCAGGAGCCCGCCTTCACCGAGGAGTCGTTCGCCATCACCGCGCAGTGACGCCCATGGAGGATGCCGATGCCGGTGACGACGCCGTCGGCGGGGAGGTCGTCCGCCTCGCAGTTGGCGAGCAGCGCGTCCTCGACGAACGCGCTCTCCGGGTCGAAGAGCCGGGCGATGCGCTCGCGCACCGGCAGCTTGCCCTGCTCGGCG
>VBHE01000265.1:13988-18003 GCA_005889515.1 Chloroflexota bacterium
AATCGCCGGCGGCGGGGGGGAGCGGGTGCGGGGGGGCCTCAGCCATCGGCGGCTCCAGTGGTGGCGGTGGCGGCGATCCGCTCGGGGTGCCAGACACCGGCGCGGTGCAGCTTTCCGGGCAGGGTCATGCCGAGGTCCTCGCCGAGGCGCTCGGCGACGGCGCAGTAGGCGTCGAGGTCGACCCCGGTCCGTGCGCCCGCCGCGGCGAGCGCGAGCAGCGCGTCCTCGCTGCACACGTTGCCGGTGGCGCGCGGCGCGAACGGGCACCCCCCGAGGCCGCCGACGGAGCCCTCGAACCGTCGCACGCCCGCACCGTAGGCGGCGAGCACGTTGGCGACCCCCTGCCCGCGGGTGCCGTGGACGTGGAGCGAGAGCCGCTCCCTCCCGACCACCGCGGCGACCTCGGCGCAGAGGTCGGCGACCCGCGCCGGCTCGGCGACCCCGATGGTGTCGGCGACGCCGACCTCGGCGGCGCCGCGCGCCGCGATCTCGCCGCAGAGCTCGACGACCCGCGCGGGGGCGACGTCGCCCTCGAAGGGACAGCCCCAGCACACCGAGAGGGCGACGTCGACGACGCACCCGGCGTCCGCCGCGGCGGCGGTGATCGCGGAGATGTCCTCGAGCGACTCCGCGACGCTGCGGTTGATGTTGCGGCGGTTGAAGGAGTCGGTGGCGCCGATGGTGACGAGCACGTTGCCGGCGCCGGCGTCGACGGCCATCTCGAAGCCCCGGCGGTTGGGGACGAGCACCCTCAGGCGATCACGTAGCCCATCACCCAGAGTGGCGAGCACGTCGGCGGCGTCGGCGAGCTGCGGCACCCACTTCGGGCTCACGAAGGAGGTCGCCTCGACCCGGGGCGCGCCGGCGTCGAGCAGCCCCCGCACCAGGCGCACCTTCACCGCGGTGTCCACGGTCGCGGAGAGGTTCTGCAGGCCGTCGCGCGGCCCGACGTCGGTCCAGAGGATGGAGCTGTTCATCACCTTCACCGTCAGGAGGGGGGCGGCACCGTACCGGTGTCCATCAGCAAGGCGCACGCCAGCGAGCCGAAGGGTCCGAACACCACCGCGACCATCAGCCAGAGGAACGACTGGCGGCGGGCGGCGAGGACCGCCCCGCTCACCCACACCACCGCCGCCGAGACCCCGAACACCCCGAAGGCGACGGCGGCGCCGACCCCGAGCGCACCGGATCCGCGCATGCTGCCCGAGCCGCTCGCGCCGTAGAGCATCGAGGCCGCGACCAGCGCGACGAAGAGCAGGACGCCGAAGGCGAGGGTGCTCCGGCGGGTGATCAGGGGGGCGGCGGGCGGCCGTGGAGGCGGGGGCATCGGCCCGGTCACCGTAGCAGAGCGGCCGCCGCCGTCGGCTTCNNNCCGCCCCGTGGCGCCATCCACCCCGACCCTGCGCATGGAGCGCTCGCTCTGGCAGTCGGGCGCGCTGCGCGTCGTCGGCGTCGACGAGTGCGGCATGGGCAGCCTCTGCGCCGCGGTGGTCGCCGCCGCCTGCCTCCTCCCCCCCAACTGCCGCCGGATCGCCGGGGTGCGCGACTCCAAGACGCTGAGCGCGCGCCAGCGCGAGAGGCTGGCGACGGAGATCCGCAGGCGCACCGTCATCGCCGTCGGCGCCGCGTCCGTGCCCGAGATCGACCGCCTGAACATCTACCACGCCAGCCACCTGGCGATGCGCCGGGCGCTGCGCCGCATCGGCGGCTACGACCACGTCCTCGTCGACGGCCGCCGCATCGCCGGGTTCGACGACGTCGGCCCGCACACCGCGGTGATCGATGGCGACGCCCTCTGCTACGCGATCGCCTGCGCCTCGGTGGTCGCCAAGGTCACCCGGGACCGGCTGCTCGCCCGGCTGGCGCTCCGCCACCCCGGCTACGGCTGGGAGCGGAACGCGGGCTACAGCACCCGCGAGCACCTCGAGGCGCTGCGCACCCTGGGGGTGACGCCCCACCACCGGCGGAGCTTCGCGCCGGCGCGCTCCGGCGGTGCCGAGCAGGTGGAGCTCGACCTCGACGGGGTGGCGGTGGCGCGCCTCCCGGAGCTCGCCGCCCGGGGGTGACTCAGCCCGGCGACGGGGCGTCGACCCCGGCGCCGCAGGCGCTGCAGAAGCGCGCCCCGGCGGCGACGGGGACGCCGCAGCTCGGGCACGCGGTGGGCGCGGCGACCGGCGGAGGCTCGATGTCGTAGCGGCGCAGGAACGGCGGCCGGATCCCGCGGACGAGGAGCAGGAGCGACAGATAGCCGCCGATCGCACCCCCGACCACTCCCCAGAGGAGCAGCGCCCCGAGCGTGTACTGGAGGCCCGGGCCGAGGAGGAAGCCGGTGCCGGCCACCCCGCCGGGGATCGCGCCCAGCCCGCTCGGCGAGAGCGTGCCCCCGCCGTCGAGGAGCACCACGGTGAGGAAGGCGAGGGCGGCGAACGCCAGCCCGCCGATGGCGCCGTCGAGCACCGCGGTCTCCACCGAGGTGGATCGGCGGCGGCGGGCGGCCACGTACCCGGCCAGCAGGGTGACCACCGCCGGCAGCGCGACCGCGGCCCAGAGCCAGGCGTCGTGGTCGCCGGCGAGCAGCCCGTGGTCCGTCGACCCCAGCGCCGTGCCGAGAGTGACCGTGGGGATGACCAGCGAGTAGGCGAGCACCCAGGCGGCGAGGGTCGGAAGCCCGAGGACCAGGTACACCACCGAGGCGATCGTCCCGGTCGGTGACGAGGGAAGCGGCCGGGTGGTCATGTCGATGAAGGCGGCGTGGAGCGCGCTGCCGGTGTCCCCGGGATGGGTGGCGGTCGCGACCGCGCCGAGCAGCATCCCGAGCACGACCGCCGTCACCGTGCCGACGATGGCGGCCTCGACGATGCCCGCCCAGCTGCCCAGGCGCGCCGCCGCCATCGCCAGAGGGGCGCGGGGGAGCGCGGCGCCGAAGAGGTGCTGGAACATCCCGGCGAGCGAGCCGGTGAACCCGAGGAGCAGGCCCCAGAGGAGCAGCAGCCCGTTGTCGGGCCCGACCGAGACGTGGTCGCCGCGGGCGGTGACGCCGATGCCGAGGAGGAGCATGCCCGCGGTGTAGGCGAGGGCGATGACCGCCGCGCGAAGGACGATGTCCCGCAGCCTGCCCGGCGCCACCAGCCGGACGCTCGCCGCGCCCGCCACCGCGAGCACCAGCGTGGTGAGCAGCATTCCGAGGCCGAGCGGTGCCCGCACCACCAGGCCACCGCCGTCCCCGCCGGTGAAGGCGACCCCCACCCCCTGGATCGACCAGAGCATCGCGTTCCAGTCGCTGAGCACGCCGTTGGTCGACCCGGGCTGGAAGCAGCCGCCCTGGAGGCTCCCGGTCAGCGCCCCGACGGCGCACCCCTGGCTGCCGTGCGCGGAGCGGACGAGCAGGCCGAGACCGAGTCCGATCAGCGCCACGCCGCGATCCCAGCGCTCCAGGGGCTGCGGCGGGCGAGGCGATGGAAGGCGCCGCGCAGGCTGACGTCGGGTCGGGGCTGCGGTCGCGGGGCGGACGCGGGGGCCGCGGCGGGAGGCGGCGGCGCCTCCGGGGCGGTGCCGGCGTAGCGGTCGAAGTGCGGCACCGCCACCTCGGCGCCGGCGGCCACCATCGCACCGGCGGCGGGGAGGCTCTGGGGCGGGGCGGGCGGCTCGACCGGCGGGGCGACCGCGGGCGCCGGGGCGGGGGTCGCGGCGACCGGCGCGGCCTCCGCCTCGACCGGCTCGGGCTCGACCGGCTCGGGCTCCTCCTCCGCCTCGGGAGCGACCACCTCGACCTCGGCCCCGGCGGCCTCCTCGCCGGCGGGCAGCTCGGCGCCGCAGCCGACGCAGTACCGCGCGGTGGCGCTGAGCACCCGGGAGCAGGAGGGGCAGGCCCGCTTCGCCTTGGGGCTCATTCCGGATCGCAGGGACGGCTCGGACGCACCGCGCAAGCCTAGTGCGCGAGCCCGAGCCTCCGGGGCCCCTGCTAATACATGAGGATGGCGGAGACGTACCACCACCCGGACGCGCTGCGCGCCCA
>VBHE01000266.1:0-3755 GCA_005889515.1 Chloroflexota bacterium
CCGGCCATGGGCGCAACGATCGACGGCGCCCGTCCCCCGTGGCTCATCGACGCTCGGTGCGCCGGACGTCGTCACACATTCGCAGCCGGTCCTGCGGCGAGGAGCGACTAGGATCATCGGATGGCAGCAGACGGAGGCCGGCTCGTCGGGCCGCGCCGGACAGAGGCTATCATGGGGCTCTTGGCGGCCACGCTCGGCACCGCCGCGGTCAGCTTCCTCGCCTACGGGCCGGTGGTCGGGGGCGCATCCATTTCAGCAACCACCACCCAGGACGGCGTGACCAGGCACGTCGTGCGCACGCTCACGGAGCGACACGGGCTGGCCACGGGTGGCTGGTCGGCAGCGCCCCTGGTCGTCGCATACTGCCTGCCTTTCCTTCTCGTCGGCGTCGCCGCGATCGTCGACGCTGTCCACGACTCTTTGTGGGCGCGCGTGGGGCTGATCGGCCTCTCACTAATACTTGGTGCGGTCACCCTGGTCGGCATAGCGTCCATCGGCCTGCTACTGGCTCCGGCGACGCTTTCGGCCGCGGTGACCGCCATTGTTTCCTCTACGCGGCAGCGTCATGCTCCTCCAGGTCCGAGTCACCTTGGCTCTGCGACCTGAGCTCAACGTCGACAACTCACCTCAAGAGGCAAAGACCGCGCTGAGACTGCACGGCTGATTTTCCGGGTGACGGCGTGAGGCCGTCGCGAGCCGTGATCACCGACCGTGGTCGAGGCGACCACTGTCGGCGGTGCCGGCGGGCGGCTCTTCATAGCCGACCGGTTTGAGGTAGGTCGGCGCACCCTCGCCTGGCCGACGGTGGCCTCGTGCGACACCCTCGTCGCTGCTGCCGCCAACCTCGCCACCACCGTGGTGTCGCGGTGACCTGATCTCTCGTGCTGCCGTTCGCTGTTATCGCACTGATCGTCACTGGTCACGTGGTCATCGCACTCCTGGGGTTACCAAGCCCATGCGTCTGAACCTCACGTTCGACATGACCGTGGAGGGCGAAGACATGGTCGGAAGGTCGGAGGCCGGCCGCCTGGCCAGCTGCAAGGTCACCGGCCACCGACTTGCACGGCATCAGGCCTCGAGGTAGGTTCCGGTATCGTGGCCTGGCCGGGGAGAGGCTGGACCGGAGGCGACCGAGGACGACGCCGCGCCCGCGGCAGCGCCCGTTGACACCGTCGGCACGCCCTGCCTAGCCTTCACCGTCGTGCTCAGAATGCGGTCCGGCGAGCGGGGCTCCGCGTGGCGCTGCGTGCTGCTGCTCGTGCTCGCCGTAGCAGCCCTCGCGGGGCCGCTCTCCTGCGGTGGCGGCTCGGCGGGGCCGCCGACGGTGAGCTTCTACATCTTCCACGAGCCCTCAGGCGCCTTCGAGCGGGGCGCGGAGAGGTGCAGCCGGCTGTCGAACGGGCGGTACCACATCCGCATCTCCGAGCTGCCCTCGACCGCGGACGGGCAGCGCCAGCAGCTGGTCCGCCGGCTGGCCGCTTCGGATCCCAGCATCGACATCCTCGGCATGGACGTGGTCTGGACCGCCGAGTTCGCCGAGGCGGGCTGGCTCCGCTCGGTCCCCGCCGGTCTCCGGGAGGCGGTGAGCCGGGGCACTCTCGGGCCGGCGCTGAGAACGGCCACCTGGAGGGGGACGCTCCAGGCCCTCCCCTACAACACCAACACCCAGCTGCTGTGGTACCGCAGGGACCTGGTGCCCTCGCCGCCGGCCACCTGGGCGCAGATGATCGACATGGGGACGCGCCTCGAGGAGCAGGGAAGGCCGGGCCGAGTGGAGATCCAGGGCGCCCAGTACGAGGCGCTGACAGTCTGGTTCAACAGCCTGGTCGCATCCGCCGGCGGCCGCATCCTCGACGACGCCGGACGGTCTGCGCTCGACCACACCGCCACCGAGGCGGCCGAGGTGATGCGCCTGCTGGCCCGCTCGCCCGCGGCGGATCCGTCGCTCTCGAACCAGCATGAGGACGACAACCGTCTCGCCTTCGAGACCGGCCGTGCCGCCTTCGAGCTCAACTACCCGTTCATCTACCCGTCGGCGAGGACGAACGCCCCCGAGCTCTTCCGCAATCTGGCGTGGGCCCTCTACCCGTCGATGGTCGCGGGACGTCCCAGTCACGTCACCATCGGCGGAATCAACCTCGGCGTCAGCGCCTTCTCGCCGCACCCCGACGTCGCCTTCGCCGCCGCTCTGTGCCTTCGCGACGCCGACAACCAGCGCTTCGCCGCCGTTCACGGCGGCCTTCCCCCCACCCTGTCGGCGCTCTATGACGATCCCGATCTGCGGCGCGAGTACCCCTTCGCCGACACCATTCGGGAGGCACTGGCGACGGCCAGCGTCCGGCCGTTGACACCCGCCTACACCAACGTCTCGCTGGAGATTCAGAGCGCCCTGGCACCCCCGTCGGGGATTCAACCGCAGCGCATCCTCGGCGACCTGCGCACCTCCATCGGCAACGCGCTGAACTCCCAGGGCCTGGTGCCGTGACGATGCCCAGGCGACAGGAGCTCACCGGCCGAGCGCGCGCAGAGCGCCGGCTCGCCCTGATTCTCTGCGCCCCCGCGGTGCTGGTCATGGCGGCGGTGACCGCATACCCCATCGTGTACGCGCTCTGGCTATCGCTGCAGCGGTACGACCTGCGCTTCCCCAACCGGTCGGCGTTCGTCGGGCTCGAGAACTACCTCACCGTCGTCGCATCCTCCCGCTGGTGGCAGGCGGTGGCCAACACCGTGATCATCACCGTCGTCTCGGTGACCATCGAGCTGGTGCTCGGCATGCTCGTCGCCCTGGTCATGCACCGCACCATCTTCGGACGCGGCGCGGTGCGCACCAATGTCCTCGTCCCCTACGGGATCATCACCGTGGTGGCGGCCTTCTCCTGGCGCTTCGCCTGGACTCCGGTGACCGGGTACCTGGTCCGATGGCTGCACCTGAGCACCGACCCGCTCACCTCCCACGGAACCTCGCTGGCGATCATCATCCTCGCCGAGGTGTGGAAGACCACGCCGTTCATGTCGTTGCTGCTGCTCGCCGGCCTCGCCCTGGTCCCGGAGGAGCTGATGGAGGCCGCCAGGGTCGACGGGGCCTCGGCATGGCAGCGCTTCGTGCGCATCACCCTCCCGCTGATGAAGCCGGCCATCCTGGTGGCGGTGCTCTTCCGGGTGATGGACGCCTTCCGCGTCTTCGACGACATCTTCGTGCTCACCGGCGGCGCCAACCAGACGCAGTCGGTGTCGATCCTCGGATACGACCAGCTCTTCGTGGGGCTCAACCTGGGGATCGGTTCGGCGGTCTCGGTGCTCATCTTTCTCATCGTCGCGCTCATCGGCCTCGTCTTCATCAGGGGGTTCGGCGCCGCGGCGCCGGGTGCGGGGACGAGGCGGTGAGGCACTCGACGAGCGGCCGGCGCTTGGGGTGGGCCACAGCCGACGCGGTGGTGATCGTCGCGGCGCTGCTCCCGGTGGCCTGGATCCTCTCGCTCTCGGTCAAGACCGAGGCGGCGCTGAAGCAGAACACCCTGTGGCCGTCGGAGGTGACCCTGGACAACTATCGGGGAATCTTCCAGACCAGCCTGTTCACCCGCGCGCTGGTGAACTCCATCGGCATCGCCGTGCTCTCCACCCTGGTCTCCGTGGTGCTGGCGTCGATGGCCGCCTACGCGATCGCGCGTCTCGACTTCCCCGGCAAGCGGCTGCTGGTCGGCGCCTCACTGACCATCGCCATCTTCCCTCAGATCTCGCTGATCTCGCCGATCTTC
>VBHE01000266.1:3771-17478 GCA_005889515.1 Chloroflexota bacterium
CCTTTTCGCTGCCGCTGGCGATCTACACGCTCTCGGCCTTCTTCCGGGAGATCCCGTGGGAGCTCGAGCAGGCCGCGCAGATGGACGGCGCCACCCCGTTCCAGGCCTTTCGCAAGGTGATGGCGCCCTTGGCGGCGCCCGGCGTCTTCACCACCGCCATCCTGGTGTTCATCTTCGCCTGGAACGACTTCCTCTTCGCCATCTCGCTGACCTCGACGGACAGCGCCCGCACGGTGCCCGCGGCGCTTGCCTTCTTCAGCGGGGCGTCAGAGTTCCAGCAGCCCACGGGGTCGATCGCCGCCGCCGCGATGGTGGTCACCGTCCCGATCATCATCATGGTTCTGACCTTTCAGCGGCGCATCGTCGCGGGCCTCACCGCCGGCGCCGTCAAGGGATAGGGAGGGCTCGGGAGTGGCGGAGATCAGCCTGCGCGGGATCACCAAGCGCTATCCCGACGGGACCGAGGCGGTGAAGCGGATCTCCCTCGACATCGCCGACGGCGAGTTCATGATCCTGGTGGGACCGTCGGGATGCGGCAAGTCGACCGCGCTGCGGATGATCGCCGGGCTCGAGGACATCAGCGAGGGCGAGCTGCGCATCGGCGGCGAGCTGGTCAACGACAGGGCACCCCGGGACCGTGATATTGCCATGGTCTTTCAGAACTACGCGCTCTACCCGCACATGACCGTGCGACGGAACATGGGTTTCGCCCTCGAGCTGGCCGGGGTCGACAGGGCCACGATCCGGCGCAAGGTCGAGGAGGCGGCGGCGGTGCTCGACCTGACCCAGCAGCTCGAGCGCAAGCCCGCCAACCTCAGCGGCGGGCAGCGGCAACGCGTCGCCATGGGGCGTGCCATCGTCCGCGAGCCCAAGGCCTTCCTCATGGATGAGCCGCTCTCCAACCTGGACGCCAAGCTGCGCGTACAGATGCGTACCGAGGTGTCGCGGCTGCAGCGACGGCTGGGCACCACCACCGTGTATGTCACCCACGACCAGACCGAGGCGATGACCCTGGGAGACCAGGTCGCGGTGATGCGTGGGGGCGTCATCCAGCAGGTCGGCGCCCCGGAGACGCTCTACCGGCACCCGGTCAACCTCTTCGTCGCGGGCTTTCGACCACGGTGCGGTGCGGCTCGCCCTCGGCACGATCGACCTCGACGACCGTCTGCGGAGCCGTCTCTCCGACCCCGCGCTTCCCGCCTCGGTGATCGTCGGCATCCGCCCCGAGCACTTCGAGGACGCCGCGCTGGCGGGTGAACGGCGGCAGCTGGGGATGACCATGCGCGTTCGCATCGAGGTGGTTGAGTCACTCGGCTCCGACGTGTACGTGCACTTCGCCGCCGGAGGTGAGCGCGCCGCCGCCAGCGACCTCGACGAGCTGGCCGGCGGCGAGGACGGAGGCGGCGCGGCGAGCGAGGTGGTGGCCCGCCTCGACGCCGCGACGCGCCTGCGCGAGGGGGAGACCGCCGAGCTGTGGGTCGACACCGCGACGATCCACCTCTTCGACCCCCGCGACGGTCGCCGGCTGACACGGTGAGCTCCTCGAGCCGTTGCAGGCCAGGTACCCATCCGCCGGGGTGGGGAAGCGAGGCACGTCGCAGTCGGAGGGCTCGGAGGCGCTGAGCAGCTGGACCTCCCGCCAGATGCGCCCGCCGCCTGCTTGAAGCCGCCTCACCGTCAGAGTAGAGAGATGCCCCCTCCGACCAGCATGAGGGGGTCACCAGAGCAGGGAACGTCGACCCCCCCACGACGTGTCGTCGGAACCGATGGCGATGGCGTGGCCCGCGCCAGCAGGTTGGGACGCGCCATCCCCGTGGCCCTGGTTGGCTTCGCGGGGGTCGGCTGGGCTTGGTCACTTGTGACCGCGAGGCAGATGAGCCCCCGGGCCATGGGCGGACAGGTGGCCCCCGACCCCATGGGGATGGGCTCCGCCGCGGCTACCGCCATGTCGCTCACCAGCTTCATGGTCGCCTGGCTGGCGATGATGGCGGCGATGATGCTGCCCGCAATCATCCCGGTGGTGCGGCTCTACGGGCTGGCCGCGGCGCGGGGCGCCGCGGCACCGGTGCCCGTCTTCGTCGCCGGCTACCTCACGGTGTGGGGCGCCGTCGGCTTGCCGGCGTCCCTGGCGTGGCGCGCGCTCGGCGAGCCCCTCGCGAACGGCGACGCCTGGGTGGGATACCTTGCCGCCACGGTGCTCCTCGCGGCCGCGGCGTATCAGCTGACCCCGCTGAAGACCGCATGCCTGCGCCATTGTCGGTCGCCGCTCTCCTTCTTCCTGCGCCAGCGCGGTGACCTGCGCCGGCCCCGAACAGCGCTGCGCATGGGGATGAGCCACGGGCTGGTCTGCCTCGGCTGCTGCTGGGCGCTGATGGCCATCCTGATCACCCTCGGGACCATGCAGGTGGGAGCCATGCTCTCCATTGCGGCCCTGATCCTTCTCGAGAAGAACGCGCCCCAGGGGGTGCTCATCGCGCGCACCGTGCCCGCCGTCATGGCCGCACTCGGGGTCGCGCTGCTCGCCCATCCGAGCCTCATCAGCCACCTGGGCTGATTCGCGACACCGTCAGACGAGGAGAACTGCCGATGACCGCCACCGAAGCCGGCGCAGCACCGACGACGAAGTACAGGATTGTCGGTAAGGGTTACGAGTTCTGCAACTGCCAGCCGGGTTGTACCTGCAACTTCTCCGGCTTTCCCACCTCACCGGACGGGAGTTGCAAGGCGCTTGTCGGCAATGTCATCACCAGCGGCTCCTGCGGCGACGTCGACCTCTCGGGGATCAAGGCGGTGGCTATCATCGACTGGCCCAAGGCAATCCACGACGGCAACGGCCGCGCGGTCTTTGTCGTGGAGCCATCTACCACTGATGCCCAGATCGACGCCCTGGCGAGGATCTACACCGGTCAGCTGGGCGGTCTGCCCTGGTCCATCCTGGGCACCACCTACAGTGTCGCGGGACTGGTCAAGGCGCCCATTGAGATCGTCGACAACGGCCGCCACAGCTCGGTGCGGATCCCCGGGATCGGCGAGGCCACGGGCACCACGCTCAAGAATCCAGTCACCGGAGAGGACAACATCGTCGATATCGCTCTCCAGCACGGCTTCATCTGGAAGCTCGGGCAGTGCGGCGTGGGGTCGTTCCATGCGGCTGCCGAGGGCCTCGACCTCTCCTTCAAGGACAGCAACTGGATCCTCTACGACTTCGACTGGTCGAACGCGGCCTGATCGAGCGGCCGCCGCAAGTGGCCCAGGTGGAAGACGAGCCCGCGCCCACCTGGGCCACGTGGGGGGAGGCGCGACGCGTGATTGTGTATCGGCGCCACCTGCGCAGGACGGTCTGTATTGCGCTGGTGGTTGGCACCATCCTGTTCGCAATCAACCAGCTCGACGTGGTGCTCAGAGGCAACGCCGGGATCGTCGTCTGGACCAAGATTGCGGTGACCTACCTGGTGCCCTTTGTGGTGTCCAATCTGGGGATTCTTGTAGCGACCCGACGCGTGCGCTCCTAGGCCGGTGCGCCGCTCGAGCGCCGGCCCTCCGGGTTCAGGAGACTTTCTCGGCCTTGTCCGGCTGCTCCCACTCGGCGAGAATCTCGACGGCGCTGTTGGGGATCCACGATCCCAGACCCTTGCCCGCCGACGGCGAGTTCCTCTGAGCGGTCGAGGTCGCGCCGTCTGTCGCCGGTTGGTTTCGTCGGGACCAAGCCGAGCTCAGGGTAGGCCTGGGTTCGGTGGCGTGATGCACGGAGGCCGCCCTTGATCTGACGTCCCCTTCCGCGCACCATCGTGCGCCCCATGTGTTCGTGCGGAGTGCACACATCGGGGTCGACGCGGTGGCGATGTACCTAGGGTGACCGCGACAAGTTGTGTCGTTGACCTGTCACGGAGACTGTGTCGCCGATGTCCCTTGGTGATGTAGACCGCGACGCCCGTCGCACTTTCACGAAAGGGAGAGGCACCGAAACAATGAAGAGCACCCTCCGATGCGCCACCGGACGAGCACTGGTCGCCTGTCTGGCGCTGGCGGTCCCAATCGGTATCGGCACCGGCGTCGACGCGGTCGCCAGCCGAGCCGGTTTCGCGCACCCCACGGCGTCTCCCGCGTTCACCGCCCAGGCGCAGTGGAATCGACTTCCGACGGCCGATACCCATCCGTGACATCCGCCGCCGGAGCGGTTCGCGCGGCCGGGCGCGTAGGCCACGGCGGCAGGCTCGCCGACATGGGTCACGAGCCGCCTGCCGGGCAGTGCAGCGAGAGCGTCGTGACCGCGACGCTGATGCCCTTCAGCGAGCACATGAACCATGCGCACTTCCAGCGGTCGCCGCAGCAGCAGGTGGCCGACGTCAAGGGCGTCAACACCTACACGAACACGCACATCGCGCTCTTCGAGGCCATGGCGCAGGGTGCCAGCACGGCGCTCGGCAATGTCCCGACCGACAGCCTGACGCCGTTCGTCGAGCATATGAAGTATGCGCACATCCAGCGGCAGCCGCAGCAGCAGGTCGCCGATGCGCAGCAGAGCGACGACTATGTGAAGCTGCACACCGTGCTGCTCGAGCACATGACGCAGCCGGGCCGCACCGCGGTGATCGGCGACTGCTGACATGAGCGCATTCACGTATCTCGGCGACCGGCGACGTCGGGCGCATCGACGCAGGCCGCGTTCTGCCGCTGCGATGGCTGCCGGCATTCTCGCGTTGTCCTTCGCGGTCAATCCGCTCCCCCGGGTGCACGCTGCCGAGATGGCCTCCGCGGCCTCGACCTCGGTGCAGGTCCTCAAGGACTCGTACTCCCCGGGTGCGATCACCGTCAGGGCCGGCGACACGGTCACCTGGACGAACGTCGACACCACCCCCGGCAACGGGCATACTGTGACGTCGTCCGGCCGAGGCCCGCTGAAGTCACCCAGCTTCGGCCAGGGCGGAGCCTTCTCCTACACCTTCTCGACTGCGGGCTCGTACCCGTACTACTGCGCGATCCACCCGGATATGACAGGTACCGTGACCGTCAACTGATCGATCCCCCGTGCTGGCGTGAGTCGCCGAGGGGAATCGTGCCCCTCGGCGACCTGCGGGCAGCGATCCACCTCATGTTGCCCGCGACGTACGTCCTCGGAGGTTCAAGGAGACTCCGCTCCCACAAGCCTCGCGATCATCCTCGTCAGCTTGTACGGCTGCAACGAGACGGTTCAACTCGTCAGGGTGGGTCGCAGCCGGTCGAGCTGTGGCCAGATCCGAATGGGCTCCGGCCCGACCGAATAGATCTCCAGCGTGCTCAGGTACCCATCCTTCAGGAAGACGATGATGCCGCCGAGCGGTGCCCCTGCATCAGTCAAGACCTCGGCCTCCGAGGGGATAGGGCGTCCGCGGCCAGGAGCTGGCAGACAGGAACCACGTACCACGTCCAAGTCCACCGTCGCGCAGCCGCAGGGGCATCGACCGACCCCAGGGAATTTCTGGGTCCAGCACTGCGAGTTCGGCGGCGTTCAGGGGGCGGGGCTCGAACTCGCCCATTGGCGGCGGATGGTTCATGGCGAGCAAGGGTAGCCGCAGTGTCGAGGGCGGCCAGACCCCTGGAGTGGCCCGCGTGGCAGGGTGGGCACGGGGCCCGTCTCCGTGAGGCACATCGCGTCATTCATGCCGCATCGTCCACACCGCCCAAGTGTCGCCCTGTGGGTCGTCGGCCTCGGCCCCCCACTGCCGCGCTGACGGGGACGTACGGGCCCGAGGCGCGAAGGTGTTGGGCCCCTGGTGTCCTCAGGGGATGGGTCTGGCGGCATACCATGCCGCTGACCGATGGGCGCACTCCGCGCGCCGCGTCGCGAGGCGGGCACCTCGGGCGGCCGGCTGGTTCGACGTCCGTCGGAAGGGAGGACCCGGCATGGTGGGAGCTCGAACACGAATCGCCGCCTGTCTCGTGGCCGTCGGCGCTCTGGCCGCGTGCGGGAGTTCAGGGAGCTCTGGGGGTGGCGCCACGTCCAGCTCCTCGGCTGCGACGAGTGCGACCAGCGCCTCGTCGTCCGCGGGGGGCGCCGGGTCCTCCGGGCCGGTGATGGTGACCCTCAAGCACGTGCCCCACGGGACCTCGGTGCTGACCTACGACGCCGTCGCCAAGACCCTGACGGTGGAGATCAAGCTGGTCGGGCTGGCGCCCTCGAGCAGCCATCCCGCGCACATCCACGCCGGCAGCTGCGCCCATCAGGGCGCGGTCGACTACCCGCTCAACGCGGTGATGGCGGACGCCACCGGCGTCGCCGACTCGAAGACGACGGTGAGCAGCATCAAGGAGGGGGGCATTCCCGACTCCACCTGGTACGTCAACGTCCACAACGGACCGGGGCTGTCTCCGGACGTCCAGTTCCAGCCCCTCGTCTGCGGCGACGTCGCCAACGCCTCGAAGGCCACCTCGGTCACCGTGCAGATGCTCGAGGGCCCGACGCCACCGCCGGGCAGCGTCGACGAGACGGCCATGGGCACGGCGACGCTGACCATCGTGAACGGCGCGCTCCAGGTGGTGATCACCGCCAGCGGGCTGGCCCCGAGCGGCTCCCATGCGGCACACATCCACATGGGCTCGTGCGAGAGCCAGGGCGCAGTGGTCCACCCGCTGAGCTCGGTCGTCGCCGACGCCACCGGGAAGGGCACGTCGACGACCACGGTGCCGAGTGTCACCTCGATCCCCTCAGGGACGTGGTACGTGAACGTCCACCGCAGCACCCTGCTCACCACCCAGACAGACTTCGACCCGATCATCTGTGGTGACGTCGTGCCGGGCTCCTGACACCGGAGCCGGCCCGAAGCGGAGACAGCCCCTCTCGGCGATGCCGCGTCCCGTGAAGGCCGGGGGTACCCGGCTCCCGGCCTTCACGGCCGAGACAACGCGCGTCGCACGGTCCGTGTAGCGGCGCGCCGGCCCGACCGAGCTACTCGCGGTGCCAGAGGCGGCGCCTGAGCTCGAGGGCGAGCTCGACGGCGAGCCGCTTCTCACCGGGCGCGTAGCCGAGCAGGTCGGTGGCGCGGGCGACCCGCTGGAGGATCGTGTTCCGGTGCGTGTGGAGGCGGGCGGCGGCGCGTGGCGCGTTCTCGGCCTCCTCGAGGAAGACGCGCAGGGTCTCACGCAGCCGTGCAGCTGATGGGGTGTTGTCGGCCAGTCGTCCGAGCGTCGCCATGATGAAGTCGGTCGCACGTTGCTCGTCCCGGGCGGCGAGCACTGTGATCTCGAGCTCGTCGTAGGTGGCGATGCGCCCGCTCTCGGGGTTGCCGGCGAGAAGGCGGTGGACGTTGAGGGCAGCCTCGTGGCTGCGGCGAAAGCCGCTGATGCCGCGGTGGGTGGGGCCGACGGCGACCCGGATGTGCGGATCGGTGTCGGGCAGGCGCTTCGTGATGTCGCCGATCGGAAGTGGTGCGTTGCTGAGGATCCACGCCCACAGCGTCGTCATCCCCGCCGTGAGCGTGAGTGGCCGGCGCGCACCGGCCGCGCATGCGAACGCGAGCGCTGTCGCCTCCAGCGCTCCCTGCCGCACCTCCGCGGCCTCGGACCAGAGGACGAGCGCGGTGTGGTAACGGCTCAGGTCGTGGCCCAGGCGCCGGCTCGCCGTCGCGGTGTCGAGCGGGGCGCGGTACGTCGGGCGAGCGCGCCGCCGAGGACCTGCTCGCGCTCGCGCTGTGCCTCGGCGATGACCCGTCCGAGGACCTCGTCGGAGTAGTAGAAGAGCAGGTCCAGCGAGACGTTCAGGACGGCGGCGAGCTCGGCTCCCGAGGTGGCCACCTGCTCGGCGACGTTCATCCACCTGCGCCACAGGGTCTGCTGGCCGCGCCGGTAGGCCTGGTAGATCGCGTCGGACTCGATGCCCCTGCGCACGACCGTTCGGGCGACGTCGAGCGCCTCGGGGGGGACGTCGGGCGGCGGCGGGTCGGCGGCCCGACGCGCGACCGCGAGGAAGCGGCGCACATTGGCGCGGGTGCTGGCACTCGCCTCCGCCGCCATCGCCGCATCGATGCCCAGGGCCGGGGTCGTGCCCAGGATCGCCGCGTCCATCTCGGCGATGAGGCCGTCGAGGTCGGCCTCCAGGCGGTCGGCGATCTCGGTCATGAGCTCGAACGTCCGCATCCCCCTAGTGTGCCAGTGCACATGGCCAAGCACAAAGTACAGGCGATCGCCTATGGACGTCGGGTGTCCCGGAGGCGTACCTTTTGAGCAACGCTCAACAGAGGAGGAGGCAGGGCGGTGGGTGTGGACTTCGATGTTCTGATCGTGGGCGCGGGGATCTCCGGGATCGGGATGGGATGTCACCTGACCTCCCGGCTGCCGGGCAGGACCTTCGCGATCCTCGAGGCGCGCGAGGCGATCGGCGGGACCTGGGACCTGTTCCGCTTCCCCGGGATCCGCTCGGACTCCGACCTCCACACCTTCGGCTACGAGTTCAAGCCGTGGACGAGCGACAACGCCATCGCCGGGGCCGACGAGATCCTCGCCTACCTCCGCGAGGCCGTCGAGGAGCACCGCCTCGGTGAGCACATCCGCTTCGGGCACAAGGTGCTCGGAGCCGACTGGTCCACGCGGGACGCTCGCTGGACGGTGCGGGTGCAGCACGGCGACGAGGTGCACGGGCTGACCTGCCGGGTGCTCTTCTCCGCCACCGGCTACTACGACTACGCCGCGGGTCACCGCCCGCACTTCGAGGGCGACGAGGACTTCGCCGGCCGGATCGTCCATCCGCAGCACTGGCCTGAGGACCTCGACTACACCGGCAAGCGCGTCGTGGTGATCGGCAGCGGAGCCACCGCGGTCACCCTCATCCCGGCGATGGCTCGGGAGACCGAGCACATCACGATGCTTCAACGCTCGCCGAGCTACGTGATGCCGCTGCCCCAGAAGGATCCGATCGCCAACGGCCTCCGGCGCGTGCTGCCCGACAAGCTCGCCTACCGGCTGACGCGCCGGCTCAACGTGGGACGCCAGCGGCTCATCTACGACCTGAGCAAGCGCCACCCGGCGATGATGCGCCGCCTGATCCGTGCCCTGACGAAGCACCAGCTGCCCGAGGGCTTTCCGGTCGACGTCCATTTCAAGCCGCGGTACAACCCGTGGGACGAGCGGTTGTGCGTGGTCCCCGACGGTGACCTGTTCCGGGAGATCAGGGCCGGGAGGGCGTCGGTCGTCACCGACCGCGTCGCCCGCTTCACCGAGCGCGGCATCCTGCTCGAGTCCGGCACGGAGCTGGAGGCCGACATCGTCGTCACCGCGACCGGGCTGAACCTGCTCGCGCTCGGCGGGGTCACCCTCTCCGTCGACGGCGACGCGGTCATCGTCAACGAGACGCTGATCTACAAGAGCATGATGCTCACCGGGGTCCCGAACTTCGCCTTCGCGTTCGGCTACACGAACGCGTCGTGGACGCTGAAGGTCGACCTCGTGTGCGAGCATCTCTGCCGGCTGCTGGCCCACATGGACGCCCACGGGTGCGACACGGTCGTCCCGGTGGCCGACGATCCGACCCTCGAGCTTCGTCCCATGCTGGACTTCCAGGCGGGCTACGTGCAGCGGTCGGTCGACATGTTCCCCCGGCAGGGGTCGCACGGCCCCTGGACGGTGGCGATGAGCTATGCGGACGACCGCGCCCGGCTGCGCAAGGGACCGGTCGAGGATTCGGGGCTACGGTTCTCGCGCTCGACGCCTGCGCTGGTGGTCGCCGCCTGAGGTCCTTCCCATGGCGACAAATCGCGTCGGCGGTAGCAAGGCCCCTCGCCCTCCTGGTCGGGGACCAGCTCGACGGGCAGCTGCGCAAGGCCGAGGCGAAGGGCCGCCGCGAGGCTCGGTGAGTGCATCGCGGTGTGTCGGGCTGTGGTGAACGGCGGAGCCGACCTGTTCACGATCCACGGCCCGATACCGGACAACGAGATCCGTGGAAAGTCGCACGACCACAGGCCTCAAGGTGGTCACTCCAGGTCATCGCGGACGAGCTCTCACGGCGCCGATGGTAGGTCACTCCGTCCATGCCGGCCCGCGGGCGGCGGCGGTGGTGACCGATCACATCACTCTGGCTCGATAAGCCGGCCGTTTCGTGACAGGTACGGGTCGGTGCATGCGGCAAGATTGAAACAGCAGGGCCGTCGCTTCCCGCTTTTCATTTTTGAGATGGTCACTTCGACCCGTCGTTTGCGCGTGTCAGGGTTCTTCGTTGCCTTGACCCAGCGAACCCACTCCCAGCGCGCCATCGGCGTGATATCTCTCCATAGGTCCTGGATCTTCTGAGGGGCCGCTGCCAGAGCGGTCTCGAGATCCTGTGGCACGTTCGGCTCCGGCCAGTCTTTGAGTGGCTCGATTTCGAGGATCGCGGTGTCGCCCGCGCTTATCGCAGCGGTTTCTTGTTGCCCTTCATCAATCCTCATCCAGTGGCCGGAACAGCCGTCCGGTTCCAACACCGTCCGGAACCCATGGCCATTGATCGTTCCTTGTACTGCCACCTGCCCGCGCGACGGCAATTGCTCGCTCGCTTGCTCAGGCAACCGCAAGATGGTCCATTCGTCCATCGTGTGCAGCGTGGCATCAAACCGAATTGTTGGCACCCGCTTATGCTAACTCGCTGGTGCACTCGCCGGATCGGCGGGCCTCGCCCGCGGGGCTCCACCGCGCCAGCGTCAGAACGGGAGGGCGAGCATGTCGCAAGGTCCCGCCATGGGCGGCACGTCGGGGGGGCGGAGGCAGGGGAGTCGGGATGGTGCCGTTCGGTGGCGGCGCGGTCGCCCTGCAGGCATCGTCGAGGCGCACGTCGTCGGGCGTGATGGGTATCACCCTCGGCCGGGGGTACATCGGGTCTTCAAGCGCAGACGTCAGCCGCAGCCCCGGTGCGCGACGCCCAATCGGTGGGCGAGAAGGAAGTCCATCATGAGGCGCTGCAGACCGAGGCCGGCGTCGTAGTAGAAGAGCGCTCCGTTGACGACGTGCTCTGCCGGAGAGGTCAGCAGACGTCCGACGTCGCAGCCATCGGCGGCCCTGTAGTGCTCGAGGAGGAGCGGCACGGGCAGCCCCGGCCCCGGCGGCATCGGTTCCGCCGCCGAGGGGAGCAGCGAGACCGATCCGTTCTGCTGGCCGTCGTCGGCGAGGTCGTCGGTGCCCAGCCACTGGGCCATGTTGATCCGGCCGATCGCGTAGTTGCTGATCTCGTCGGTCACCCCCTGGAGGATGAACGCCGGCACCGGTCTGGCCCTCGGCCCCATCTCCTGATAAGCCTTCCGCCCGGAGCCGTCGAAGGCGTACGGCGCACCCGCGGACGGGGCGATCGCGGCGTACAGATCGGGGTAGGCCGCCCCCATCACGGTGCTCATGGCGCCTCCCGCGGAATAGCCGCCGATGTACACCCGGGTGGGATCAATCCCGAGTTCGCCGATCAGCGAGGTGGTGATGCCGGCGAGGATCGAGGCCTCGCCGGAGACGCGGTGCATGCTGGTCGGGTCAAACCAGTTCCAGCAGTCCTGCGCGTTGGCGGCCCGGTCCTGGAGGGGAAAGGCGAGAGCGAAGCCGCGCTCCTCGGCCACCCTCGCGAGGGCGTGGCCCGCCTCCATCTGGCCCGGGCCCCCGCAGCCGTGCAGCCAGACCATCAGCGGCCGCCCCGCCGACGCCGCCGCCGGCACGTAAAGGTCGTACGCGCGGGTACCCGCCGAGTTGGTGAAGGTGCGCTCGACGATCCGGCCGGGTTGCGGTGTGGGCTGCGCCGCCCGCACCGGCTGCACCGCCGGGAACAGCAATGCCACCAGCAGAGCGGCGATCGCTGGACGCAGATGTCTCACCCCACCACTCCTCGGGGTAACCGGACCGTGGCACCCGTAGTATAGGGTGGCTGCTCCACGGGGCCCGTCCTGGCGTGCGGGCGAGACCACGTTCAGTCGAGGAATGGGTCTGGTCGACTCTGGGACGGGTGGCGGTCCTGCCTGCCGACCGACGTGCCACCGCGTCGCCGCCATCCCTTCGCACTCGAGCCACCGCCGTGACGTGGGATGCTCAAGGCCAGCAGCGCACCGGCGAGGTTCGCGAGCGCCATCAACAGGAAGGCCAACGTCACCGAAACCGTCAGCACCGCCCCCCCAAGCAGTGAGCCGACCGGCACGCCCGCGAAGTTCATCGCCATCGACACGGCGAAGGCGCGGCCCAGCCACTGGGGATCGGTCCGCCGCTGTCGCAGCGCGAACAGGCCGATGTCGACCGGACCGTTGGAGAGCCCGAAGAGGATCATCGCAAGCACAGCGATGCCGAGGTCGTTGCAGACGGCCAGGATGACCCCGACAGCGACCATCATCAGCATGCCCGATATGAGCAGCGCGCGCTCACGACCATCGCTGTCGAAGCGGCCCACGACGAGCCCCGAAACGGCACCCGCGACCCCGACTGCCGCCCAGAGGGCGCCGACCGTCCCCGCGCTGTGGTGCAGATGGCCGAGCACGAGCACGGGAAGCCCGACGACGGCGATCCCGTATCCCAGATTGGAGGCGGCGACGCTGAGTGCCAGCCCGCGCAGAGTGGCATGGGTCGCGACGTGGCGCACCGCATCCCGTGCGTCCCCCACCAACGACCCTGCCGGCGCCGTGGCCCTCGGCGGGTTGGGCACGCCGGTGAGCGAGACCGCGGCGGCGAGGAACACGACCGTGGTCGCGACCAGAGCAGCGGACCCGCCCGCCAGCCCGGCGATGGTCCCGGCCAGGGCAGGGCCCACGACCACCGCGACCACGAACCCCGCGCTGTCCGCGGCGTTGGCGCGGTCCCATAGGGCGCGGGGGACGAGCATGGGGAATAGCGTTCGCGTCCCCGCGTTGCTGAGCGGACCCGTTAGCGAGCCGATCGCGGCGATGGCCACGAGCAACAGCACGGGCAGCGCACCCAATCGGGCGAGGACGACGATGCCGAGCAGGCAGGTAGCTGCCAGCAGGTAGTCGATGCGGATCATCGCAGTGCGGCCCTGACGGTCGAGAAGCGCGCCGGCGAGCGGGCTGAACAGCAGCCCGGGGAAGAGGCTGGCGAAAACGGCGACTCCGGCGATGCTCGAGGAGTGGTACCGCTCGAGGCAGAAGAGCACGATCGCCACCGAGAGCATCTGCCCCGCCACCCTGCCGAGCAGGGCGACACCCAGCAGGCGGGGTATGCCCTTGACAGCCAGGAGGCTGCGATAGGAGAGCTGGCGATCGGTTTGGAGGCTCATGGCGCCCAGGCTACCTCGGCCCGCGACCTCGCCAGTGGGACGTCAGCCCCGAAGCTCCGGCGCTCAGGCATTGGGGGCGCCACCGGGACGTCCTGGGTCCGTAGGGCGACGCGAACTCCTGGGGCGCGAGGGCCTCGGGCGGGTCGGCCCACGGCAGCGGCCGTTTCCATGCTCATATGCTTGTGGGATGAGCAGCGGCGATGGGTTTGAGGGCGAGGCGCTCGGGCGGATCGATGACATTGTGGGTCGCGCCGTCGAGCAAGGCCAGGTGCCCGGCGTCGTTGCAGCTGTCGCCCGTGGTAAGACGGTCCATGTCGCGACAGCGGGCTCGATGGCGCTCGGCGGGGCACCGATGCGGCGCGACACATTGTTCCGGATCGCGTCGATCACCAAGCCGATGACTGCGGCCACCGTGCTCTCGTTCGCTGATCATGGCCTGCTGGACCTGGAGGAGCCTGCCCAGCGGTTGCTGCCTGAGCTCGCCGAACGCAAGGTGCTCCGGCGACCCGACG
>VBHE01000266.1:17489-19159 GCA_005889515.1 Chloroflexota bacterium
TCCGATCACGGTGCGGGAGCTGCTGACGTTCACCTGGGGCTTCGGGATGCAGGGCGCAATGTTCATGGCAGCCGAGGCGTGGCCGATCTTCACCGCGACCGTCGACCGGGAGCTTGCGACGTTCGGGCCTCCGCAGCCCGGGAGCACGCCTGACCCGGACACCTGGCTTGCGCGGCTGGGCGAGCTGCCGCTGCTCGCCCAGCCGGGGGATCGGTGGCTCTACCAGACCGGTTCGCAGGTCCTGGGCGTTCTGGTGTCACGCCTGGCCGGCGCACCGTTTGATGAGGTGCTCCGCGAACGGCTGCTGGGCCCGCTCGCCATGGATGACACTGGATTTCACGCGGCCGACACCTCTCGGCTCGCGACCGCGTACGAGAAACGGGATGGCCGACTGGAGGTGAGCGATGCGCCGGACGGTCAGTGGTCGCGCCCACCCGTGTTCCCTGACGGTGGCGGCGGCCTGGTGTCATCTGTTGACGACGTGGTCGCGTTCGGGAGGATGCTGCTACGCGGCGGCGGCGACGTCCTGACACCGGCAACCGTTGCCGAGATGACGCGCGACCAGCTCACGCCGGCCCAGCGGGGGAACGTCTGGCCCGGCTTCAGCTTCCTCGACGAACGCGGCTGGGGCTATGGCGTCTCCGTGCTCGAGGACGGCAGCTACTCCTGGGACGGCGGGTTCGGAACAGCGTGGTCGAACGTGCCGTCGCAGGATCTCACCGTCGTCGTCCTCACCCAGCGCGCCGCAGATGACATGGGCATGCCAGCGGTGTGCAGTGACGTACTGGCCGCCGCTCGCGCCGCCTCCTGAACCCACCTGTGCAAGCGACCCGGCCTCATAGGTTGCTACACCAAAGTATGGGTGCTGATTCGAATACAGACCGATCGGTAAGCGCGTATCCATTCCAGGTGCGCCGCAGCGTGATAAAGGCCGCTGGGCACACGTCGGCAGGCTGCAGCCCCAGCCACGGCACCCTCGCCCGGGCGACGGTCGCACCCTCCGACGTGGGTCTTCGGGACCGAAGCTGCCCGATGTCGAGTCGCGCTGTCGTCAACGACTCCTGATCGGCTCGTATACCCGGATGGCTGTGCCGTCCCCGAAGTCCTTCGAGTCGACGAGCCTGAGCTGCAGAGGCACGGGCAGGTCTTTGAACAGGGGCATCCCGCTGCCCAGGGCGACCGGACGGATCACAAGGCGATACTCGTCGACCAGACCTCGCCGCGACAGCGCCTGCACAAACGTTGCGCCGCCGTGGGCCATGATGTCCTTGCCGGGCTCACTCCTGAGGCGTGCGATCTCCTCGGTGAGGTCGCCGCGGGCGATCCGGGACTCCTTCCACTCGGCCTTGAGTAACGTCTTCGAGAAGACCACCTTGGGAGTGTTGTTCATGGGATCCGCATACTCAGCCGGGCCGTTGAACGGCCAGTGCGCTGCCATCTGCTCGTAGGTGACGCGCCCCATGATGTGGGTGCCGACTTGATGCGGTGACTTGACCTTCCATGTCCTCACCGCCTCGTCCTCGTCGCGAGCGCCCGCCTCCGTCCCGCCTTGCGGGCCGCCGGCGACGATGCCGTCCACCGACAGGCCCATCTGCAGCAGTACTCGTCTCATGGGGTCTGTCCCTCTTCGTCATGCTCCCGACCTCCTGGTCGGCGTCTCGCTCTCCAGA
>VBHE01000266.1:19170-20071 GCA_005889515.1 Chloroflexota bacterium
CGATACCCGTCATCGTGGACCACTGGCGTTGACGCGGCCCGCAACGACGCAGACTCGCCTGATCATCCGGATCGCTTACGCACCGACGGAGGTGACCGTCGCCGACGTGGGGCAAAGCGGGCGAGGCGGCGATTCACGCGCTCTATGTCGAATGCATCGGGCTGGAATCGTGGGCCGGCCCAGACCCGATAGTCACGGTGCTCAGGGTGGTCCGGATCGAGGAGTGCGTCCACGAGGCTGGCGTATCCGGGAGGCCCTCCACAGTCCTCGGGTGGGCACGCCCGCTCCCCGGCAACACACCGTGGCAGTGCGTCACCGACAGACTCGAGCGGCAGCTCCTCCTCGACCTCGATGAGATGTTCCCAACTGTCGCCAAGGTCGTACTCGTAGGTACACGTCGAGCCCTTGTATCGGACGATCTGGTTGAGCGTGATGCCGCGGTAGTCGATGGGTCCAGGGGGGTATTCCTCGTCCGGCTCGCCCAGACGGACGTCTCCGACCTTGAATACGTGGAGATGACGGTCGGTCCAGCCCATCGTGGCCTGGAGGATGTGATGGAGGCGGGGCAGCGGTACGTCCTGCGGCACCAGGAGACGGCGCCAGATCGCCGGCGATACGTCGATCAGGCGTACCCGCAGCTGGAAGATGTCATCAGGTTGCCGGAACCGGAAGGTCCGACCATCAGGCGGATCATGGGCGGTCTGGTCCACTGTGTTCCAATTCTGCAGGATGAATCGTGGTCTGCGGGCCACCACGATCGAGCTCGTCTTCCGAGGATACCCGCCGCGTCCCTGGCCAAGAGACGCTGGCGGAGTCCGTGAAGTCATGAGTTGCAGCACATACCGTGTGTGAAGGTCAATCGCTCGGCGCAGCCGTCCACTGCATGCACGAACTTGTGCCG
>VBHE01000267.1:0-9073 GCA_005889515.1 Chloroflexota bacterium
GGCCTCAGCGGCGGCGTCGACTCCGCCCTGGTGGCGGCGCTCGCCGCCCGGGCCCTGGGGCCGGAGCAGGTGATCCCGGTGATCATGCCCTACCACTCGAGCAGCCCCGATTCCGAGGCCGACGCCCGCACCGTCGCCGCCTCCCTCGGCCTCGAGCCGCTGGTGGTCGACATCTCCCCCCAGGTCGACGCCTACTTCGAGCGCTTCGGCGACGCCGATCGCGGCCGTCGCGGCAACAAGATGGCGCGCGAGCGGATGAGCATCCTCTACGACATGTCGTGGACCCACCGCGCGCTGGTGATCGGCACCTCGAACAAGACCGAGCTGCTGCTCGGCTACGGGACCATCCACGGCGACATGGCCCACGCGCTCAACCCCCTCGGCGACCTCTACAAGACCCAGGTGTTCGCGATGGCGCGCGCCCTCCACCTCCCCCGGCGTGTGGTCGAGAAGGCGCCGAGCGCCGACCTCTGGGAGGGGCAGTCGGACGAGCAGGACCTGGGGTTCCAGTACGCCGTCGTCGACATGCTCCTCTACCACCTGGTCGACGAGCGCCGCACCCGTCACGAGCTGCGCAACCTCGGCTTCGACGACGCCTTCATGGACCTGGTGGGCGCGCGGCTGCGCGACAACCAGTACAAGCGCCGGCTGCCGATCATCGCCAAGCTCAGCACCCGCACCATCGACCGCGACTTCCGCTATCCCCGGGACTGGGGTCGGTGAGCACCCTCAGCGTCGTGGCGACGCCGATCGGCAACCTGGAGGACATCACGCTTCGGGCGCTGCGCACCCTGCGCGAGTGCGACGCGATCATCGCCGAGGACAGCCGGCGCACCCGCGCCCTGCTCACCGCCCACGGCATCGGCGAGAAGCGGGTGCTCTCCATGCCCGCCTTCGACGAGCGCCGCCGGGTCCCCGCGCTCCTGGCGCGCCTCGACGCCGGCGAGGACCTCGCCCTGGTCACCGACGGCGGCACCCCGGCGGTCAGCGACCCGGGGTCGCTGCTCGTCCGCGCCGCCCGGGACGCCGGCCACACCGTGGTCCCGGTGCCGGGGCCGTCGGCGGTGACCGCGGCGATCTCCGCGAGCGGCCTCGGCGGCGGCGGATTCACCTTCCTCGGCTTCCTTCCCCGCACCCCGGGAAAGACGGTCCGGACCGTCAGCGAGGCCCTGGGGGCGGGGCGTACCCTCGCCTTCCTCGAGTCCCCCTACCGCCTCGCCCGGACCCTGGCCACCCTCGCCCCGCTGCTCGGCGCCCGGGAGGTGGTCGTCGCCCGGGAGCTCACCAAGCGCCACGAGAGCCTCCACGTCGGCACCGCCGAGGCGCTCGCGACGCTCTTCACCGCCACCCCGCCACGCGGCGAGTGCACCGTGCTGGTGGGTGGCCCGGATGTGGGAACCAACGCAGCATGACGTCCCCGGAACGCTTCTACCTCACCGCTGCCATCGACTACGTCAACGGCAGCCCTCACCTCGGCCACGCCTACGAGAAGATCGGCTGCGACATGGTTCGCCGCCACCACCGGCTGCGCGGCCGCGACACCCACCTCACCGTGGGGAGCGACGAGCACAGCCAGTCGGTGGAGCGGGCCGCCCAGCAGCAGGGTCTCGACCCCGAGGAGTTCTCGCGCCGGCAGGCGGAGATCTTCCAGCAGGCCTTCGCCGCGCTCGACGTCGAGTACACCGCCTACGTGCGCACCAGCAGCGCGGCCAACCGGCGCACCACCGACCGCTTCATGCAGGCGATGTACGACGGCGGCCACATCTACAAGGGGCCGTACGAGGCCTGGTTCTGCCCCTCCTGCGAGCAGTTCTACACCGAGAAGCAGCTCGTCGAGGGCAACTGCCCGGTGCACGGCCGGCCGGTCGAGTGGGTGAAGGAGGAGAACTACTTCTTCCGCCTCAGCTCCTTCCAGGACGCGCTGCTCGAGCACTTCGAGCGCCACCCCGGATTCCTCACCCCCGAAACCCGCCGCAACGAGATGCTCAACGTCATCCGCGGCGGGCTCGACGACATCAGCATCTCGCGCGGGTTCTCCCACTGGGGGTTCCCCCTGCCCTTCGACGACAGCCAGGTCGTCTACGTCTGGTTCGACGCGCTGCTCTCCTATGTCACCGGCATCGGCTACCCCGACAGCCCCGACTTCGCGCGCCTCTGGCCCGCCGACGTCCACGTCATCGGCAAGGACATCACCCGCTTCCACACCGTGATGTGGCCGGCGATGCTGCTCGCCGCCGGGCTGCCGCTGCCGCGGCGGGTGCACGCGCACGGCTTCGTCACCCTCGGCGGCCGCAAGATGAGCAAGTCGACCGGCGTCCGCATCGACCCCTTCGAGCTGGTGCGCCGCTTCGGCAGCGACGCGGTGCGCTATGTGCTCATGGCCGAGGTGCCCTTCGACCGGGATGGCGACGTCTCCATGGACACCTTCGTCGACCGCTACAACGCGGACCTGGCCAACGACTACGGAAACCTGGTGTCGCGGACCGAGAAGATGGTGGCACGGTACTTCGAGGGGCGCGTCCCCCTGGCGGCCCCCGCCGAGCCGATCGACGCCGAGCTCGGCGCGGTCGCCGCCGAGGTGACCGACGCCCACGAGGCGGCGATGGAGGCCCTCGACCTCAGCGGCGCGCTCGTCGAGGCGCGGCGGCTCGTCGCCCGGGCGAACAAGTACATCGACGAGACCGCGCCGTGGACGATGTCGAAGAACGCCGATCCGCGGCTGGGGACGGTGCTCGGCAACCTGCTCGAGGCGATCCGGGTGAGCACCCTGCTCCTCCATCCCGCCCTGCCGCGGGCGACCGCCGCGGTCGCCACCGACCTCGGGGTGACCCTCGACGGCAGCGCCGGCGCCCAGCTTCGCACCTGGCCGGCGCTCACCCCGGGCGCGCCGGTGGGGGTGGGGGAGATCCTCTTCCCCCGGCTCGACCGCGAGCGGGACCTGGAGGCCGGATGACGGAAGGCGACGGAGCGCTCCAGCTCGTCGACACCCACTGCCACCTCGTCCTCCTCGACGAGCGGGGGCTGCTCGAGGAGGCGCTGGAGGCCGCGGCGGCCGCGGGGGTGGAGCAGATCGTCTCGGTCGGCCTCAACGTCGAGGACAGCGACCTCAACCGCGAGCTCGCCGAGCGGCACCCCGGGGTGTTCTTCACGGTGGGCTGGCACCCCCACGAGAAGACGGCGCCCGACGCGGCGCAGCTGCGCGCCCTCGACGAGCTGGTGCGGCATCCGCGCGCGGTGGCGGTCGGGGAGATCGGGCTCGACCGCTACTGGCGCCCCGGCTACCACGAGGTGCCCATGGAGGTGCAGCGCCGCTCGATGCCACGACCGTGACGCCCATGACGACGTCCTCGCCGAGCTCCGCGGCGTCGCGGCGACGGTGTCGCCACGCGGGGTGATGCACTGCTTCAGCGGGGACGCCGCCCTCGCCCGCGCCGCCGCCGGGCTGGAGATGGTGTGCTCGTTCGCCGGCACGGTGACCTATCCTCGGACCGACGGCATCCGCGAGGCCGCCCGGACGGTCGCGGACGGGGGGTACGTGGTGGAGACCGACGCGCCCTTCCTGGCCCCGGTGCCCCACCGGGGAAGGACAAACCAGCCCGCCTACGTCGCCGCCACCGCCGCCGCGGTCGCCGGACTTCGGGGCGAGCCCGCGACCGAGGTCGCTCGGAGCGCGACCGCGGCGGCGCGGAGGCTCTTCGGGCTGCCCGACCCCGGCGGCGGCGACCACCTGGGCGGCCGGCGGCAGCCGGCCTGATGGGCGCCGCCGCCGCCACCGCCGGCGCGGGGGCCCACGCCGAGCTCGACCTCTGCAACCCGGCGACGGCGCGCGCCGTCGCCCGCCGCGCCGGCCTCGGCCTCAAGCGCCGCCTCGGCCAGAACCTGCTCGTCGACCGGGCCGTCGTCGAGGCGCTCGTCGACGCCCTGGACCCGGGGCCGCTCGACGAGGTCTACGAGATCGGGCCCGGGATCGGGACGCTCACCTCGGCGCTGAGCCATCGCGCCGCGCGGGTCGTCGCCGTCGAGCTCGACCAGGCCTGCCTGCGCGCCCTGGAGATCACCCAGCACCGCCATCCGAACGTCGTCGCGGTGCACGGCGACGCGCTCCGCACCACCGCGGCGGACCTCGGGCTCGGGCCCGGGTACCTCGCCGCCGGCAACATCCCCTACAACCTCACCGGGGCGCTCCTCCAGCGCCTGCTCGAGGCCGAGCCGCCGCCGCGGCGCGCCGTCCTGCTGGTGCAGCGGGAGGTCGCCGCGCGACTCGACGCCGCCGCGGGCGACTGGAGCCTCTCCACCCTGGCGGTCCGTTCGCTCGCCGGGGTCGAGCGCCTGGGCGATGTCCCCCCGGCGGCGTTCACCCCGGTCCCGGCGGTGCACTCGAGCATCCTGCGCCTCACCCCGTGTCCGCTGCTCGGCCCGGCCGAGCGGGCGGCGGTGCTCGCTCTCGCCCGCCGCACCTTCACGATGCGCCGCAAGACCCTGCGCCACGGCGTCACCTACGCCCTCGACGGGGACGGGCTCCGCGCCGTCGCGGTGCTCGCCGCGGCCGGGATCGATCCCGGTCGCCGCCCGGGCTCGCTGGGTCTGGAGGAGTGGCGGGCGCTCGCCACCGCCGTGGCCCAGGAGGGGGACCGCCGACAGGCAGGCTCTGCCTGCGGGCGGTCCGGGGGGAGTTCCCCCGTAAGGAGCGAGGAGTGAGCGTGCCGGCGGCGCCGGAGCCGGGCGGCCCGGTGGCCACCCGGCCCGAGGACGCCGAGGGCTTCGTCGGCGTCCTCCGCCGCGCCGACTTCCGGATGCTCTGGGCGGCGCAGGTGAGCAGCCAGCTCGCCGACAAGTTCCTGATGTTCACCCTGCTGGTGCTGGTCTACACCCTCACCGGGAGGAGCACCGGCTCGTCGCTGCTGATGGTGGCCTACACCCTCCCCAGCGTCCTGCTCAGCGCCCCCGCCGGCGTCTACGCCGACCGCCACGACAAGCGCACCCTGCTGCTCGGCACCAACGTGCTCCGGGGCGGGCTGATCCTGCTCATCCCTCTCAGCCAGCACCTGCCCTATGTGCAGAACCGGGCCTGGCCGCTGATCGTCATCACCCTGCTCTTCAGCGCCGTCGGCCAGGTCTTCGCCCCCGCCGAGGCGGCCAGCCTGCCCTTCCTCGTGCGCCGCGAGCAGATCATGACCGCGACCTCGCTGTTCATGACCACCGCCATCCTCAGCCTGGTGGTGGGGGTGCCGCTGGCGACCATCTGTGTGCGCGTGATCGGGCAGACCGCGCCCTTCTACGTCGCCACCGGGCTCTTCGCAGCGGCCTCGCTCTGCATCTGGAGGGTGAACACCAGCCTGCGCGCGGCGGCCCGTGCGCACGTCCCCCAGCGGCACGTCGTCCGCGAGCTCCAGGAGGGGCTGATGATCCTCGGCGGCCATCCGGCGCTGCGGATCGCCCTGGGACAGCTCACCATCGCGCTCATCGTCGTCTTCAGCGTCTTCGCGCTGGGGCCGGCGTACATGTCGCAGCTGCTCGGGCACCCGCCCACCGACACCTACCTGGTGCTCATCCCGCTCACCGCCGGCCTGGTGGGCGCCGCCCTCCTGCTCGGGCGGGCGACCCACCGGCGGCCGTCGCGCAGCCGGCTCGCGACCTGGTCGACGGTGTCGACGGGCGCCTTTCTCCTGGCCCTGGGCCTGCTCCCCGGCGCGCTCCGGCAGAGTGGTGCCCACCTCTTCGCCACCCCGTCGGCGATGGTCCTTGCCGCCGGGTTCGGGTGGTCGCTGGGCGCGCTCCTCATCCCCGCCTTCACCGTCCTCCAGGAGCGCACCGACGAGGCGACCCGGGGGCGGATCTTCGGCGGGATCTTCACCGTGATCAACGCCGCGGTGGCGGCGCCGCTCGTGCTCGCCGGCGGCCTCGCCGACGGCTTCGGGGTCGCCCGGGTGGTGTCCGTCCTCGGCGGCGCCCTGCTCCTCACCGGGGCGGTCGCGGGGCTGCTCTTCCGCGACCGGTTGCGGGTTCTCGACGTCGCCCCGAGAGGCTGCTGACCGACTGGTCAGGCGGGGGATCGGAGCAACCGTGGCAGCGTGCAACGGTGGCGTCGCGGGCTCGACAAGGGGCGGTGCTCCACCGGGTCGAGGGCCCTCGGCGCTGGCACCCTGTGGGGGTCACATCCTCCCCTCGGACCGGAGCGGAAGTCCATGCGAGCCATCGTCACCTGCGAGTGCTGCGGCTACCGGCAGACGGTCGCACGGGCCATCGATCGCCCGGGCACCTTCCACCTCGTCTGCCACGAGTGCGAGCGCAGCCTGCGGGTCGACGTCAGCGACGAGGAGCTGAGCGCGGCCCGCAGCGCGGGCTCGCCGTCCGCCGACCGGGCTGCAGCCGCCTGACGGAGTGGTGAGACACCCCCTGCTATCATGCGCACGCCGGTGGGGACCGGGGACCCGCCCCCGCCACCGTGGTCTCGTGGTCGCGGGCGCATAGCTCAGTTGGTACGAGCGCTGCGTTGACATCGCAGAGGTCGGCGGTTCGATCCCGTCTGCGCCCACCACACCGCCGCCCTCCGGTCGGAGGCGGCTGAGCGAGACCCGCCCGCCCGGGCCGACGGTCACACACAGTTTCTGCACAGGGCGGCGTCGCCTGCGCAGTTCGACGGATGCTCGTTATCCACAACGTCGACAGGCCAGGACAGTCGACTGTCTGCAGTGGCCGAAGCGGATGTGCACATCCACCGTTCAGACGCGGTTGACAACGCGCTGCGAGCGGGCCGTACAATGCGCCCGCGACATGGACGGGGACGGGACCGCGCACGTGCACAGACAGACCACCCTGGCGCGCACCTGCGCGCGCCGCGGCTGCGGATCGACGGTGAACAAACGCACCGCCAAGTACTGCAGCCGCGACTGCTGCCGCCTCGATCCGGAGCGGCAGGAGAAGCTGCGTGCGCAGGCGCTGCGCGCCGGCCGCAGCATCGTGCCGATGTCGCGGCAGCTGCCCATGCCGTTCGGCGGACGGCCGATCTCCTACCAGGAGGACTCCATCGCCCGGCTGGGGGAGGGACGCGAGGACGTGCCCGCGGGAATGTCGCGCTTCGCCGGCTGAACCCGCGGTCTACAATTCGGCCCCATGCCGGACGAGGAGGTCGACGACGCCGTAGAGGCCGGGCTGCCCCTGGAGGCGCCCGAGACTCCGACGCTGGAGATCCTGCGCCACAGCGCCGCGCACCTGATGGCCGCCGCGGTGGTCGAGCTCTTTCCCGGAGCGCAGTACGACGTCGGCCCCTCCATCCAGGACGGCTTCTTCTACAACTTCCAGCTGCCCGACGGGGCCACGTTCTCCGAGACCGATCTCGCCAGGATCGAGGCCAGGATGCAGGAGCTGGTGAAGAAGCGCATCCCCTTCGAGCGCGAGGTGCTGCCGCGCGAGGAGGCGGGCGCCCTCTTCGCCGAGCTGGGCCAGGACTTCAAGGTCGACATCATCGACCGCATGCCGGATTCGGTCGACCGTGTCGGAATCTATCGCACCGGCGACTTCGTCGACCTCTGTCGCGGCCCCCACGTGCGCGACACCGGGAAGCTCAAGGCCACCCGGCTGCTCCGCGTCGCCGGCGTCTACTGGCGGGGCGACGAGCGCAACCAGCAGCTCCAGCGCATCTACGGGACCGCCTGGTTCAGCAGGGAGGAGCTCGACGCCTACCTCGAGCGTCTCGCCGAGGCCGAGCGCCGCGACCATCGTCGCATCGGCCGCGACCTCGACCTCTTCAGCGTCAGCGAGGAGCTGGGCGGGGGCCTGGTGCTCTGGCATCCCAAGGGCGGGCTGATCCGCGGCCTCATCGAGGACCACTGGCGCGAGGCCCACCGCCGCGGCGGCTACGAGCAGGTCTTCAGCCCCCACATCGCCCAGCGCACCCTCTGGGAGACCAGCAAGCACGTCGACTTCTACGCGGAGTCGATGTACTCGCCGATGGACGTGGACGGCCGTCCCTACCAGCTCAAGCCGATGAACTGCCCGTTCCACATCCTCATCTACAAGGACCGGCTGCGCTCCTACCGCGAGCTGCCGATCCGGCTCGCCGAGCTGGGGACGGTGTACCGCTACGAGCGCAGCGGCGTCCTCCACGGGCTGCTGCGGGTGCGCGGCTTCACCCAGGACGACGCCCACATCTTCTGCCGTCCCGACCAGATCGAGGAGGAGATCGGCCGAGTGGTCGACTTCTCCATGGAGATGTTCCGCACCTTCGGCTTCGATCAGGTGAGCATCTACCTCAGCACCAAGCCGGAGAAGGCGATCGGCAGCGACGAGCAGTGGCGCGCGGCCGAGGCGGCGCTCGAGCGCCAGCTGCGCAACCGCGGCATCGACGTCGTCATCAACCCCGGCGACGGCGCCTTCTACGGCCCCAAGATCGACATGAAGGTGCACGACGCGCTCGGCCGCGAGTGGCAGTGCGCCACCGTGCAGTTCGACTTCTCCCAGCCGGAGAACTTCGGCATCGAGTACATCGGCGAGGACGGCGACCGCCACCGCCCGGTGATGGTCCACCGCGCCCTGCTCGGCAGCATGGAGCGCTTCTTCGGGGTGCTCATCGAGCACTACGCCGGCCACTTCCCCCTCTGGCTGGCGCCGGTGCAGTGCGTCGTCGCCACCGTCCAGGACGACGTCCCCGCGGTCGTCGAGCTGGGGGAGGGGATCGCCAGTCGGATGGCCGCCGCCGGGCTGCGAGCGGAGGTCTCGGCGAAGGCGGGCGAGCGCCTCGGCGCGCGCATCCGCGACGCCAAGCTCCAGCGCGTGCCCTACATCGTCGTCGTCGGCGCCAAGGACGTCGAGCGCGGCGACGACGTGGTCTCCCTGGAGGACACCCGGCGCGGCACCAAGGGGGAGGCAGTGGCCGTCGACGAGCTCATCGCCCGGCTGCGCACCGAGGTGGAGGAGAAGCGGCCGAGCTAGCCGGCCGTGCCGCGCACCACCTGCTCGAGGTAGGGGCCGAGCACCTCGCCGACGGCGGCCGCGGTCTGCGCCGGGGGGCCGCCCGGCAGCGTGGCGTGGCTGATCGCGAGCCGCACCACGCAGTCGGCGACGCCACGCAGCC
>VBHE01000267.1:9110-10050 GCA_005889515.1 Chloroflexota bacterium
CGGTCGGTCGCCAGCCCGAGGACCGGGCTGCCCCGGGTCGTCACCAGGGCGAGCAGCTCGTCGCCGTCGTCGCCGGAGACGATCGCCCGCACCAGCGGATGCCCCTGGGCGGTGCCGAGGAAGACCTCGAGGGCGGCGGTGAGCGCGCCCCGGGGGTCGGCCACGCGCGACCGCAGCGCCGCCTCCACCGCGGCGACGAAGCGGTCGGCCTCGCGAAGCACGTACGCCTGGGCGACGGCGCTCCGCGAGCCGAACTCGTGGTACAGGGTCTGGCGGCTGACCCCGGCGCCCGCCGCCACCCCGGCCATGGTCGTCCCCGCCCATCCGCGCTCGCGCATCAGGTCACCGGCGGCGTCGAGGAGGGTGTCGCGGAGCAGCGTCCGCGCCGCCTCCGCGTAGGTGGGACGCTGCCGCGCGGGGGTCGGGGCCATGGCCGCGATCATGTCAGGCGACCGCGCTCTGCGGGTCCGTCGCGCCGTAGCGGGCGAGGTAGCGCTCGCGAGTCCGAGGATGGAGGTTGGCGAGGGTCACGTCGCCGCCGTAGTGGGCGAGGACGCGCGGGTCCATCACCCGCCGCCAGATCGGCGTCAGGTAGGCGAGGACCATCATCGTGCCGTACCCGCAGGGCAGCTGAGGTGCCTCGTCGAAGTGGCGCAGGGCCTGGTAGCGGCGGGTCGGGTTGGCGTGATGGTCGCTGTGGCGCTCGAGGTGGTAGAGGAGCAGGTTGGAGGCGACGTGGTTGCTGTTCCAGCTGTGCCGCGGCGCCACCCGCTCGTACCGTCCGCTCGCCTCACGCCGGCGGACCAGCCCGTAGTGCTCGAGGTAGTTGACCACCTCGAGGAGGGAGAGGCCGAACACCGCCTGCACCGCGAGGAAGGGGATGACCCGCGGGCCGAAGCCGGCGATCAGCGCGGTGAAGAGGACCGCGCTCAGCGCCCAG
>VBHE01000397.1 GCA_005889515.1 Chloroflexota bacterium
CGGCTCCGGGTGTCGGCCTCGATCGCGAGGATGCCGATCCGTCCTCCGGGCGGATCGAAGGCGGTGGCGAGCGGGTCGTCGGCATCGGGGGCGCCGGCGAGCAGGACGTGGCGCTCGTCGACCGCGCGCGCGAATCCCACGCCGCCGACGAGTGGCGAGGCCCACACCCGTCCGCCGGGGTCGCGCCCGGCGAGGATCACGAAGGGCTGCCGGCGGAGGAACTGCCCGAACTCGTCGGGAATGAGGTCGAGCACACCCCGGCCGACCTGGGCGGCCACTCGCTCGACCCCCGCCCGGCTCTGCACCGCACGCTCGCCCTCGTGGAACACTCTCCGGCCCTCGACTAACGTCAAATATGAGTCAAGACGTTAGGTACGGTACCAGTGACCTAACGGATGCGTCAAGTGATACCGTTAGGAACGGTGACGATGACCTACCCCGGCCCGGTCCGCGAGCAGCCGCTCGCGATCGAGCTCCACAACACGCTCTACGCTGCGGACGGCGAGCCGCTCGACGGTCTCGCGGACGAGCGCGGGCTGCGGGCGTGGCTCGGGGCGGTCCGCGGACGCCTGCCTGCGCAGGCGCGCGGCGCCGACCCCCGGCGGCTGGCCGACGTCCGCCGGCTGCGCGATGCGGTCCGCGAGGTGCTCCACGCCGCCACCGAGCAGAGGCCGCCGCGTCCCTCCGCGGTGCGCGCCGTCAACGACGCGAGCCGCCGCTGCCCGTCCTCGCCACAGCTCGGCGCCGCCCGTGGTGGCGGGATGCGCGCGGCGATCGACCATCACGGTGCCGACGCCACCGACATCGCCCTCGGCGCGTTCGCCGTCGACGCCATCGACCTCGTCACCGGCGCCCGGCGCGGCGCCCTCGGGCGCTGCGGAGCGCCGGGCTGCGTGCTGATGTTCCTCCGCGACCACCCCCGGCGCGCCTGGTGCTCGCCCGCCTGCGGCAACCGCGCCCGGCAGGCCCGGCACTACCGGCGCACCCACCCCTGACCGGCGCGGCTCAGACCGCGGGCGCGACCCGGCGACCGGAGACGAGCGCGAGCCCGTAGAGCACGGCGACGAGGATGAGGAGGATGGCGCCGAGGAGGTTCGCGCCGAACGCGGTGACCGAGTCGCGGGTGGTGCGGAAGCGCTGGGCGAAGATCACGTTGGCGATGAGGATCGGGGTGAAGGCGAGCAGGCACGCCGCCGCGAATCGCGGGACCGCGTCGAGGCGCAGCTCCCCGCCGAGCGGCACCAGCCAGGCGACGGCGAGGGCCACGAGGAGCAGGGCGTACAGGAGCTCGGGACGCCGCGCCCTCCAGCGCGCGGAGATCTCGATCGCCACCAGGACGGCGAGCAGGACCCCGGTGAACACGAGGGCGTTGACGAACCACGTCGTGCCGAAGAGCAGGGCGAACTGCACGACGCTCTTGGTCTCGAGCAGGAGGAAGGCGGCGCCCATGAAGAAGAGGTCGGCGTACCGGGCCATCGGACGCAGCCGGCCGGCGACCGCCCGGACGATGGCGACGGCGGCGAGGGCGATGAGCAGCAGCGTCACCATGTACAGGGAGGGGATGCCGGGGGTGCGCAGGTAGAGGAAGGGACGGTCGTCGGCGGCGGGATCGGGGACCGGGTAGGAGCTCAACCGGTGCCAGGTGGCCTGGCAGTGGAGGGCCCCGGGGGTGGCGCTGTCGGTCATCACCGCGGAGGCGACCTGGTAGAGGCGGAGGCAGGGGGTGCGGCCGTAGACCGACTCCAGGGTGCCGGCGAGCCGGTCCACCAGCCAGGTCTCGCGATAGAAGTTGTACATGGAGAAGGAGCCACCCCGTCGCAGGTGGGCGCGCGCCCTCTCCATCGCCTCGCGGGTGAACAGGTAGCTCTCCAGCCGCAGCGAGGCCTGGCCGGAGACGAGCGTGAGGCTGTCGGGGAGGGCGAAGACGATCAGGTCGTAGGCGCGGTCGGCGTGCTCGAGAAACTCCCGGCCGTCGGCGATGTGGATGCTCACGCGCGGGTCGGAGTACGGGTGGTTCGGGTGACTCGCCAGTCCGATCCGGTAGAGCTTGGGGTCGATCTCGACGGCGTCGACGTGCCGAGCGCCGTGCTCGAGCGCGATGGCGACGTCATTGCCGCTGCCGGCGCCGACGACGAGGACGTCGTCGAGGGTGTTGCCCGGGCCTGCGTCCTGGTAGGGCCACTGGCGGAAGCCGCTGACCAGCCAGGAATCGCGGTGCACGTCGCCGAGGGTCTGGTGGGGGATGCCGTTGACGAGGATCTGCACGGTCGTGGGCGAGGTGCGGAGCTGCGTGACCTTGTAGTACGGCGACCAGCTGAAGCGCGGCGTGAAGGTCTCGACGGCGAGGACGCCGAGCATGGCGAGCATCGCGGCGGCGAGGATCAGGCGCCGACGGGTCCCCTGGAGCACCGCGAAGACCACGGCGACGACTGCGCCCCAGGCGAGGGGCGGCGCCCAGAGGAAGGAGAGCGCCGAGAACGCGATGATCCCGCCGAGGCTGCCGAGGATGTCGAGCCGGTAGGCCTCGAGCGGCGGGAAGCGCACGAAGCTCCGCGCCACCCCCTCGCCGATGCAGGTCATCACCGCGGCGACGCCGAGGAAGATGGCGGGGAGGACGATCCACGCCGGCACGCCGCTGGTCGCGCTGCCGGCGCCGAAGAAGATCAGCTGCTCGCTCGATCGCTGCACCGTGACCCGGGCGCCCCGGGCGAGCACGACCAGCATGGCCAGGAGGACGGGTGCCCATCCC
>VBHE01000268.1:0-336 GCA_005889515.1 Chloroflexota bacterium
CGAGGTGGTCGAGGGATCGAGCCACGTCCGGGTGTCGCGCCCGGGCCCGCTGCTCCCCGTGGACGTGACCACCTGGCCGCACCCCGGCTTCGCCACCGACCTCCAGTCGCAGTTCGTCGCCCTCATGACCCAGGCCGAGGGGACGAGCATCGTCAGCGAGGCGGTCTTCGAGAACCGCTTCCGCCACGTGGCCGAGCTCCACAAGCTCGGCGCCCGGGTGGCGGTGAACGGGCGCAGCGCGGTCGTCGACGGCCCCGCGGCGCTCCGCGGGACCCGGGTGAAGGTGCCCGACATCCGCAGCGGCGCCGCCCTGGTGATCGCCGGCCTCTGCGCGAG
>VBHE01000268.1:520-7489 GCA_005889515.1 Chloroflexota bacterium
TACGCTCCACCTGTGCTGGGAAAGAAGGTCGGGATCGACCTCGGGACGACGGCGGTGCGGCTGCACCTCAAGGGCGAGGGGGTCACCTTCGACGAGCCGGCGATGATCGCCACCGCGGTCGGCGACGACCGCGTGCTCGCCTACGGCACCGCGGCGCTGGGGACGGTCGGACGCACCGGGGCGCGGCTGCGGAGCCCGCTGCGCGAGGGGGTGGTGGTCGACACCGTGGCCCTCGACGCGCTCCTGAGCCACGTCATCACCCGGGCGGTGGGGCGGCAGCGCATCTTCCGGCCCGACGTGATGGTGGCGGTCGTCCCGGGGATGAGCGGCGGAGACCGGCGCACGGTGATGGAGGTGGCCTCCCGGGCAGGCGCGCGGACCGTCTACCTCATCGAGTCGCCGCTCGCCGCCGCGATCGGCGCCGGACTCTCGGTGAGCAGCCGGGTCGGTCACCTCGTCGCCGACTGCGGTGGGGGAACCACCGACATCGCCGTGGTCGCCCTCGACGGCATCGTCTCCCGGCTCTCGCTCCCCGGCGGCGGCCAGGCGCTCACCCGCGCCATCGCCGACCACCTCAGCGTCGTCCACGGGGTCGCCGTCGACCTCGGCGCCGCCGAGGAGGCGAAGCGGGAGATCGGCTCGGCGACCTCGCTCGTCGAGGAGCGGACCCTGCGGCTCGTGCTCGGCGGCCCCGCGGGCCCCGGCGAGCTCGTGGTCTCGTCGACCGAGGTGAAGGAGGCGATGGCCGCCCCGCTCGCCGAGCTCGCCGCCGCGGTGCGGGAGGTGCTCGAGGACTGCCCCGAGCCGCTGGTCACCGACATCCGCACCCGCACCGGGCTGGTCCTCACCGGCGGCGGCGCCCACCTGCGCGGGCTCGACCCGCCGACCCTCAGGGCTGCGTCGCCCGGGGCGCGGGGACCGCCCTGGATAGCCTCGACCACGTCCGCCGGAACTTCCTGTCCCTGCGCTGAGCCCTGCGGTCAGACGGGGAGCTCGATCCCGGCGAGGACGTCGTCGACGCGGATCCGGCGCATCAGCGGGCCGGAGGCGCGCCCGGGGGCGGTCTCGGGCACGCCCTGCACGACCCGGTTGCGGGGGCCGTAGGGGCCGCGGGTGGCGCCGTCGGTGGGACCGTAGAGGCCGATCGCGGGGGTGCCCACGGCGGCGGCGAGGTGGAGGAGGGGGGACTCGCCACTGATCAGCAGGTCGCAGCGCTCGATGACCGCCGCCGCCTCGTCGAGGGCGAGGGCGGCGCAGAGGTCGAGAGCGGGGGCGTCGAGGTCGTCGAGCATGCCGTCGGCGGCGGCGCGGTCGTCCGCGGTGCCGAGCACCACCACCCCGGCGCCGTGGCGGGTGCCGAGCTGGTTGGCGAGGTGGGCGAAGCGCTCCGGGTCCCAGGCGAGGGTCCACGCCGGGGTGCCGGGGATGGGGTCGGCGAAGCCGGCGCCGGGGGCGACGGCGACGAGCAGGCGGCCGTCCTCGAACCCGCTGCCGACGAGCCGCTCCTCGGCGCTGCGCCGGGCCGCCTCGCCGGGGTCGTACTCGGGGCGGTGGAGCCGGTCCTCGATCCCGAGCGCGCCGGCGAGGCGGAGGAAGGCCTCGGCACGATTCTCGTCGGCGTCCGCGGCAACCCGGGCGGTGAGCAGCACCGCGCTCGGGCCGCCGTCGAGGCCGGCCCGGCGGGCGACCCCGGAGGCGTAGGCGAGGGTGCGGTCGGCGGCGCGCGCGCTGCAGAGCAGCACCGCCTCGAGCCGCCGCCGGCGCAGCGCGAGCAGCGCCGCGAGCCAGCGATCGAGGCGGGGCGTGCCGGGTCCGAGCGCGGCGAGGGTGACCACCTCGTCGATCCCGGGCAGCCCCGACGCCACCTGGCGCACCGGCGGCGCGGCCATCAGGGTGATGGTGGAGGCGGGGTCGGCAACCCGCAGCGTGCCGAGCAGCGGCGCGGCCTGCAGGGCCTCGACCAGCCCCCCCGCCACCACCACGGCGATCCTCACCGCCGCACGGTAGCGCAGCGGGGACGTCCCGCTGGGCGTCGCCTCGCCGCCGACCGACGGGACGGTCGAAAGACCGCGCCGTCAGGCCTCCGTGACCGGCCGTTCTTATACTCGTCCGCACACCGCCATGTATCACGCACTCGCGGGCCGGGACCTGCTCAGCATCGCCGACCTCAGCCGCGACGACATCGACGCGGTCCTCGATGCGGGCGCCCTCGCCAAGGGGGGCGGGCACCTCGGCAGGCCGCTGGAGGGCCGCTGCCTGGCGATGATCTTCCAGCGGCCCAGCAATCGCACCCGGGTCAGCTTCGAGGTGGCCATCCAGCGCCTCGGCGGCCATCCCATCCCCGTCTTCTCGCAGGAGATCCAGATGGGAGAGCGGGAGTCCGTGGCGGACGTCAGCCGCATCCTCGACCGCTACCTCGACGCCATCGTCGCGCGGCTCACCTCCCACCGGGACCTGCTGCGGATGGCCGCCAACGCCGACGCTCCGGTGGTCAACGCCATGACGGATCGCGAGCACCCATGCCAGGTCCTCGCGGACCTGCTGACCGTGCGCGAGGCCACCGGGGGCCTGCGCGGCGTGCCCGTCGCCTACGTCGGCGACGGCAACAACGTCTGCACGTCGTGGATCTACGCCGCCGCCATCTGCGGCATCGACCTTCGCATCGTCTGCCCGCCCGGCTACGAGCCGCCGGCGGCGGTGCTCGAGACCGGCCAGGCCCTCCGTGGGGACGGCACCCGCATGCTGCTCTCCCACGACCCCGGACCGGTGCTCGACGGCGCCGCCATCATCTACACCGACGTGTGGGCGAGCATGGGCCAGGAGGCCGAGCAGCAGCGCCGCCGCGAGGACTTCGCCCACCTCCAGGTCAACGACGCCCTGGTCGCGCGCGCCGCCCCCGGCGCCCGGGTGATGCACTGCCTCCCCGCCCACCGCGGCGAGGAGATCACCGACTCGGTGCTCGACGGGCCCCAGTCGATCGTCTTCGACCAGGCCGAGAACCGGATGTGGGTGCAGCAGGCGCTGCTCGCGCTGGTGTTCGCCGGGGCCGTCCCATGACCCACGCCTTCGACGACCTCCGCATCTTCCTGGGGAACGTGGGCTGGCGCGACGTCCTCGACGTGCTCATCGTCGCCCTCATCCTCTACCAGCTGCTCAAGCTGGTGCGCGGCACCCAGGCGGCCCAGCTGCTCGTCGGCCTGGTGGTGCTGCTCGTCGTCGACCTCGTCGCCACCGCCCTCGACCTGCGCCTGCTGAAGTACGTCTTCGCCAACGGCGGCCAGGCGATCCTCATCGCCGCCGTCGTCCTCTTCCAGCCCGAGCTGCGCCGCGCCCTCGATCAGGTCGGCCGGCTGGCGCCGGTGCGCGCCTTCCTCCCCCATCCCGCGGGAGGCGGCGTCGTCCGCCTCGTCGACGAGGTGATCCGCGCCGCCGGCTCGCTGAGCGAGCGGCGCACCGGCGCTCTGATCGTGTTCGAGCGCGGCACCGGCCTCGAGAACGTCGCGGCCACCGGGGTGCGCATCAACGGCGAGACCACCGCGGAGATGCTCGCGACGGTCTTCTTCCCGAACTCCCCGCTGCACGACGGCGCGGTGATCATCCGCGACGAGCACATCGTCGCCGCCGGCTGCGTGCTCCCCCTCGCCGACGCCATCCCCGGCGTCGGACGCATGGGGACGCGCCACCGCGCCGCGCTCGGGCTCACCCTGCAGAGCGACGCCCTGGTGCTCATCGTCAGCGAGGAGACCGGGCTGATCAGCGTCGCCCACCAGGGTAAGGTCTACCGCGGCCTCGACCAGGCCAAGCTGCGCGACATGCTCGTCACCCTGCTCGGTGGCGAGCCCGGTCAGAGCCGGGTGCCGATCCCCCGGCCCTTCCTGCGCAGCTCCGGGGTGCGGGCGACACGGCGATGAACACGATGCGCAGACTCCGCTCCTCCGGGCCGTGGCGGAACCGGCAGGCGCCGCAGTGGATCAGCCGCAACCTGCGGGTGAAGCTCCTCGCCATCCTGCTCGCGCTCGCCTCCTGGGTGGTGGTCGTCTACGCGGCGAACCCGCCGGACTCGCGCCAGATCCTCGTCCACGTGCAGCAGGACTCGCAGCAGCTTCCCGGCAGTTACGTCCTCGCCCATGCCATCAACGACATCGGCGTGCGCATCAGCGGGACGCGCGACCACGTGGACGCCTTCCAGCTGTCGAGCATCCGGGCGACCCCGAACTTCGACGCCATCCACCACACCGGCATCCAGCAACTGCCGCTGACGGTGGTGAACACCGATCCCAACGTCGAGCTCACTGACGAGCCCCCGACGGTGACTGCCGACGTCGACCTGCTCGGGTCCACCTCGGTGAAGGTGCAGGTGCGTACGAGCAAGACCCCGGTGGGGTACCAGATCTCGTCGATCACCGCCGACCCGACCAGCGTGCAGCTCATCGGTCCCCACAACGAGCTGGGAATCGCCCAGGCGGTGGTCGACCTGAACCTCGGCACCCGCACCAACACCCTCACCCAGGACGGCCTTCCCGTGCTCGTCGTCGATCCCCGCAACGGCAACAGGCCGCTCACCGACGTGACGGTCAAGGAGGGGACGGTCAGGGTCACGGTGGTCATCAAACCGGTCGACGGCAGCCTGGTCGCCACGGTGCTGCCGCAGCTGATCGGCCAGGTGGCGGCCGGCCACGTGCTCTCCGTGGTCAGCGTCGATCCGCCCACGGTCATCCTGACCGGGCCGCAGGACCTGATCAACGGCGCCCAGCAGCTCCCCACGACCCAGATCCCGATCTACGGCCTCACCGCCGACCACACCTTCACGATCACCCTCGACGCTCCCAAGGGGCTGGTCTTCACCCTGGCCAGCGGTGCGACCGCGACGAGCATCCCCATCAACGTCCACGTCAGCGTCGGCGCCCTGCCGGAGGCGGTGGTGACGCCCACACCGCCCAGCCCGGCGCCGAGCGCGACCGCGAGGTCGACGACTCCGACCCCCTGTCCGTCGCCCAGTCCGACGGCGATCGTCGGCGGGCCGACCCCCAAGCCCTGCCCGTAACCTGCCCACAGCCCACCCCGTTCGCGCAGTGCATCCATGTGTGGAATCATCGGCTACACCGGTCCGCGTCCCGCCGTCGAGGTGCTCATCGAGAGCCTCCGCCGGCTGGAGTACCGCGGCTACGACTCCGCGGGCATCGCGGTGCTCGACCCCCATCGCCCGCACTCGACCGTGGTCAAGAGCGAGCGCAAGGTCGATGCGCTCGCGCGCCGGCTCGCGGAGAACGGCGAGATCGCCGGCCAGGTCGGCATCGGCCACACCCGCTGGGCCACCCACGGGCGTCCCACCGAGGTGAACGCGCATCCCCACCGCGACTGCACCGGCGGGATCCACCTCATCCACAACGGCATCATCGAGAACTTCCGCGAGCTGCGCGCCGAGCTGGTGGCGCGGGGTCACGAGTTCCTCAGCGACACCGACACCGAGGTGGTGCCCCACCTCATCGAGGAGTTCCATCGCGGCGACCTCACCGGCGCGGTGCGCGCCGCGCTGCGCCGGCTCCAGGGCGCGTACGCGCTCGTGGTCTTCGCCGCCGACGAGCCCGACGTCATCGTGGGCGCCCGGCTCAACGCCCCGCTCGTGGTCGGCCTCGGCGAGGGTGAGACGTTCATCAGCAGCGACATCACCGCGCTCATCCCCTACACCAAGCGCATCCTGCTGCTCGGCGAGGGCGAGGTGGTCACCGCGCGCCCCGGCTCGGTCGAGGTGAGCAGCCTCGACGGCACCGCGGTCGAGCCGCGGGTGATCACCGTCGACTGGGACGCCGAGCAGGCGCAGAAGGGCGGCTATCCGCACTTCATGCTCAAGGAGATCCACGAGCAGCCGCACGCGCTCGCGGCGGCGCTCCGCGACCGCATCAGCGACACCGGACTGGTCACCCTCCCCGAGCTCGGCATCCCCGAGGAGCGGCTCGCCGCCTTCGACGCGGTCACCGTTGTCGCCTGCGGCACCGCCTGGATCGCCGGGCTGGTCACCAGGTACGCGATGGAGCGGCTCGCCCGGATTCGGGTCGAGGTCGAGCCCGCCAGCGAGTTCCGCTACCGCGACCCCCTGGTCGACGAGCGCACCCTGGTGGTCGCCATCAGCCAGTCGGGAGAGACCGCCGACACCCTGGCGGCGGTGCGCGAGGCGCGCCGCAAGGGGGCGACGGTGGTGGCCATCACCAACGTGGTGGGGAGCGCGCTCTCCCTCGAGGCGGACGGCGTGATCCACATGCAGGCGGGTCCGGAGATCGGGGTGGCGGCGACCAAGACCTTCGTCGCCCAGATGGCGTGCGGCCTGCTCCTCGCGCTCCACCTCGCCGACAGCCGGGGCGAGCTCGACGTCGACTCCCAGGGATGCCGGCGCTGCTCGAGCGGATGCTCGCCGCGGAGCCGCAGATCGTCCACATGGCGGGTAAGTACGCCCACGCCCGCAATGCGATGTACATCGGACGGGGGATCAACTTCCCGGTGGCGCTCGAGGGGGCGCTGAAGCTGAAGGAGGTCTCCTACATCCACGCCGAGGGATATGCCGCGGGGGAGCTGAAGCACGGGCCGATCGCCCTGCTCGACCCCGAGGTCCCGGTGGTCGCCATCGCGACCCGCGCCCGCACCCTGGCCAAGACGGTGAGCAACATCGAGGAGGTGCGGACCCGCGAGGCGCCGGTGATCGCCCTGGTCACCGAGGGGGAGAACCCCTTCGACGGTGACCTCGCCCGCGAGGTGATCGAGGTGCCCGCCTGCGAGGAGCTGCTCTCCCCGCTGGTGAACGTGCTGCCGCTCCAGCTGCTCGCGTATCACATCGCGGTGCAGCGTGGCTGCGACGTCGACCAGCCGCGCAACCTCGCCAAGTCGGTCACCGTCGAGTAGTGGGGGCCGCCGGCGCGCTCGCCCCCGCCGTGCCGCCCCCGATCGGCATCGACATCGCCTCGGTGACCCGTCTGC
>VBHE01000268.1:7641-19727 GCA_005889515.1 Chloroflexota bacterium
TCGAGGTCGCCTACGACGACCACGGCGCCCCCTGGATCCGGCTCCTCCGGGGGCCGGCCCCGGCGGTGTCGATCAGTCACGAGGGCGACCTCGTGGTCGCCGTCGCCGTCGCCGGGTCCCCCGACCCGCTCGACCGGCCGCCGGTGCTCCCGCCGCACCCCGACCTGCGGCTGCCCCCCCGCTCCCCGGACGCGAACAAGGGCGACTTCGGCACCGTCGCGGTGCTCGCCGGCGCCCACGGGTTCAGCGGCGCCGCCTACCTGGCGGGGATGGGTGCGGCCCGGGGCGGCGCCGGCCGGATCCGCCTCTGCGTCCCGCTGAGCCTCTTCCCGATCGTGGCGGTGAAGTGCACCGAGGTGATGGCCAACGGCCTCCCCGACGGCGGCGCCGGGACCGTGGGCGAGGACTCGGTGGCTGCTCTCGAGCGCGACCACCTCCCCGTCTCCGACGTGCTCGTCGCCGGTCCTGGGCTGGGCCAGGCGCCGCGGACCCTCGGGGCGGTCGCCGCGCTCCTCGAGCGGCTGCCGGGTCGACTGGCGGCAGTCGGGCCAGCCGGTGGTCCTCACCCCCCACCCCGCGGAGATGGCGCGGCTGACCGGGACCTCGGTCCGCGAGGTCCAGGCCGAGCGCATCGGCGTCGCCCTGCGCTACGCCGCCGAGAACGGCGTGGTGCTCGTGCTGAAGGGGGCCGAGACGGTGATCGCCGGTCCCGACGGGCGGCTCGCCGTGGACGGCCACCGGGTCGTCGCCCTCGCCACCGCGGGCACCGGCGACGTCCTCGCCGGGCTCATCGGGGCGATGCTCGCCGGGGGGCTCGAGCCTTTCGACGCCGCCCTCGCCGGGGTGGTGATCCACGCGGAGGCCGGGGCCGCGGTCGAGGCCGAGCGAGGTCGGGCGGGGGCGCTCGCCGGCGACGTGCTCGAGGCCCTTCCCGCCGCCCAGGAACGGCTGCGCCGGACGCTCGCCGCCGCGGGGACGACGCCGTGATCGCCGACCGCTTCGACCTCTGCGGCGACCTCGCCGCCTGGCCGAACCCGATCGAGGGACGGCCGGTGAAGTGGGCGGAGATCGATGCCGGCGCGCTCGCCGCCAACGCCGGCGCCATCGCGATGGTCAAGGCGAACGGCTACGGGCATGGCGCCGTCCTCGCCGCCCGCTGCATGGTGGCCGGCGGGGCGCGCTGGCTGGGGGTGTCGTCCCCCGAGGAGGCGGTGCAGCTGCGCGACGCCGGCATCGAGGCGCCGATGCTCATCGTGGGGTGGAGCCCGCCGTCCGCCCACCGCGCGCTCATCGCCGCATCGGTGGACATCACGGTGTACGACCTCGCCGAGGTCGAGACCCTGAGCGTCCGCGCCCGCGCCGCCGGCCGGCCCGCGCGCGTCCACCTCAAGGTCGACAGCGGCATGAGCCGGCTGGGAGCCCCGCTCGACCAGGTGCACGCCATCCTCCGTGCCATCCGCGACGCCGGACCCCACCTCCGCCTCGCCGGGGTCTTCACCCACTTCGCCGACGCCGACGCCGAGGACCCCGCCTTCACCCGGTACCAGCACGAGCGCTTCCTCCCAGTCGTCGACGCGGCGGGCGACGTCGACCCCGACGTGCTCGTCCACTGCGCGAACAGCGCCGCCGCGCTGCGCTTCCCCGAGATGCGCCACGACCTGGTCCGGCCGGGCATCGCCCTCTACGGCTACGCGCCGCCGGAGAGCGCGGGGGTGGTGCCACTGCGCCCGGCGCTCACCTTCGCCGCCTGCGTCACCCAGGTGAAGACCGTCCGCGCCGGCGACACCGTGGGCTACGGCCGGACCTGGACCGCCGAGCGGGACACCCGGCTGGCGACGGTCGCCGCGGGCTACGCCGACGGCGTCCACCGCACCCAGTCGAACCGCGGCCACGTCCTCATCGGGGGTGTGCGCTGCCCGATCGTCGGCAGGGTGAGCATGGACATGATCAGCGTCGACGTCTCCGCCGTCGACGGGATCGGCCCCGGGGACGAGGCGATCGTCATCGGCGGGCGCGACACCGTCCACCTCGGCGCCGACGAGGTGGGGGAGGCCGGCGGGACGGTCGCCTACGAGGTGCTCTGCGCGGTCTCCGCCCGGGTCCCCCGGATCCTCGTGTGAGCGGCCCGGGGCCGCCCCTCGAGACCGCCGCGCCGACCTCCGCCGAGGCCGCCTCACGCGACAGCAGCCTGGTCACCGGCACCGGTGCGATCAGCGTGTCCTACTGGCCGGACGAGATCGCCGAGCCGCCCCAGCCGGGGAGGTCGGGAGGCTCGCCCGCGCCCTACCTCGCCTGGCTCACCGGCGCCGCCGAGGTGCTGCGCCGCCGCGTCGAGGTCAACGCCGCCGAGCTCGAACGACTCGCCGCCGAATGGGCCCACGTCGTCCACAACCCCGGCCGGCTGCGCTCCGAGGAGATCTCCGCGGTCGCCGAGAGCCAGGCGCAGCTCCGCGAGACCATCGCCGCCGACCGCGCCCTCCACCAGCTCATCGAGGTGCAGCGCCGGGAGGTCGCCGGCTGGGCCGAGACGCTCGCCGGTCCGCACACCGACCCGGCGCTCCTCGGTCACCTGCTCGACGACATCGCCGCCGAGCGCGTCCGGGCGACGGAGGCGATGCTCGAGCTCGCCGGGGAGGCGATCACCGGGGCGGTGCTCGATCTCGAGGTGGTCCGCCGCGAGTCGATGCGCGACGCCACTCGCGCCGTACCGGGACTCGAGGAGCTGCGCGCACGCCTCGCCGGCGCCGCCCAGGCGCTGCGCGCCCGCTCCCAGGCGGTCCGGTCCGGGCCCCGCCCGGGCGACAGCCTGCCGGAGGCGATGCGCCGCTGCCTCGCCGCCCACGCCGCCCGGGTCGACGCCGAGCTGAGCTGGACCGGCCCGGAGGCGGTCGACGAGCGCTCCGCGGCCGCCCTCCCCTGGGTGGTCGACGAGTGCCTCGGGCATCTCGCCGCCGCGGGGGCCGCCCGCGCGGAGATCGCCGTCCGCGTCGACGACGCGGCGAACCCGACCCTGCGCGTCACCACCGCCGGGCCGGCGCTGCTCCCCGCCAAGGACGCCTCCTGGCTGATCCGCTCCCGGGCCCGGGCGTCGCTCGCGGGTGGCAGCCTCCTCTGCGGCCGGGCCGGTGACGGCTCCTTCGTCGAGGTGCGCTTCGGCTGAGCGGCGGGGCTACCGCCGCCGGCGATGGTCCAGCCACAGCGCCGCCGCGGCGATCCCGAGCAGGGTGCGGCGCATCGCCCGCGCCCGGGCGTCCTCTCGGGCCTCGTGCACCGCGTGGCCGTCGTCGCGCACCCGGATCACGTACTGGCCGTTGACGATCGAGCTCGCCAGGTAGCGGACCTGGTCGGGGACGGCGTGGCCGGCGGCGAACGCCTCGCTCGCGAGGCGCATGAGCTCGGCGCCCTCGAGCTGGCGCTTCGCCTGGTCGCGGAGGATGGTACCCATCGAGTCGCGGAAGACCTCTCGCTCCTCGGCGGTGAAGTCAGTCGCCGCCCAGGTTCGCGCAGAGGACGGGCTCGAACTCGGAGAAGGGCCGGACCTCCACCTGCTCGTGCAGATCCTGGAGCGCCTCGATCATCGCCGGCGACACGATGTCCGGCCGGGTTGAGAGCACCTGCCCCACCTTGACATAAAGCGGGCCCAGCCGCTCCAGCGCGCTGCTGAGGGCCTGCGCGCGGCCGCGCTCGAGCTCCTCGGGGTCGAGCGAGCCGTTGCGCCCCCGCCGCCAGCGCGCCCGCGCCTCGCCGGCGAGGAGCTCGCCGAGCACCCCGGCGACCTGCTGCACCCGGTGGCGCTTCCGCACCGTCCCCCGGTTCGTTTGACCCGTTACTTTCGTCGTTGTAGTGTGGCCCGATGCCCGTCAACCCCTATCTCGAGGGACGGTATGCGCCGGTCGCCGACGAGCTGACCGTCGACACCCTCGAGGTGGTGGGGACGCTCCCCGAGGAGCTCGACGGGGTCTACGTGCGCAACGGACCCAACCCGCGCTTCGCGCCGCCGGGCCGCTACCACTGGTTCGACGGCGACGGCATGCTCCACTTCGGCGACCACCTGCTCGCGCTCTGGTACCTCACCGGCGCGCCCTATGCCGTCGACCCCGTCTCGCTCTCGACCCTCGGGGTCGAGGACTTCGACGGCACGCTGCGCTGCGACATGTCGGCGCACGCGAAGGTGCTCCTCCCCGCCCGCGTCCCCATCGGCTTCCACGCCTGCTGGATGCCCGGCGCCGCAGTTTCCGACAACTGAAGAGGGCGGGGGGTGGGGGGTGCAGTGGGAGGGCGGCAACCCGCCGCAGGCGGCACCGGCGAGCTCAGCTCGGTCGGGCGCGCGATGCAGCTGCTCGGCGACCGCTGGACGCTGCTCATCCTCCGCGACGCCTTCCTGCTGCGCACCCGCCGGTTCGGGGGCTGGCGGGAGTCGCTGGGGATCTCCGACCCGGTGCTCTCCCGCCGGCTGCGCGACCTCGTCGACGGCGGGGTGCTCCGCCGCGTCCTCTACAGCGCCGCCCCGGAGCGCCACGAGTACGTGCTCACCGAGGCGGGCCTCGACCTCTGGGCGTTCCTCGTCGCCATCTGGGGGTGGGAGCGCCGCTGGGTCGCGGGAACCGCCGCGGTCCGCGTCGATCTGGTCCACGACCGCTGCGGGGCGCGGACGATGCCGCTGCTCGCCTGCGGTGGGTGCGGAGCGGTGGTGGGGGCACGCGACACCGCGGCCGAGCGCAGCCCGGGCGCGGGCCCGGAGCGCAACGCCCCGCCGCGCCTGCGCCGGCGGTCCACGCTGAGCGAGGAGCCCACCGATGCCGCGCTCCTCATGCCCGAGACGATGGCGCTGCTCGGCGACCGCTGGAGCACGGTGATGCTCGCCGCCGCGTTCCTGCGGACGCGGCGCTTCGGCGACTTCCAGCGCGACCTCGGCGTCCCCCCGACGCTGCTCTCCCAGCGGCTGCGCACCCTGGTGGCGCTCGACGTGCTCCAGCGGGTGCCGTCGGAGCAGCGCAGCGACCACCACGAGTACCGGCTCACCGTGAAGGGGCTCGACTTCTTCCCGGTGATGGCGCTGCTCTGGCGGTGGGCGAACCGCTGGATGGCGACGCCCGCGGGGCCGCCGGTGCGCATCTCCCATCCCGCCTGCGGCGCAGCGCTCGACCCGGTGCTGCTCTGCGAACGCTGCGGCGAGGTGCTCCGCCGGCGCGACGTGCGGTTCGCCCGGCCTCAGCGCGTATCATCCGTCTGACCCTGGGGGAGCGGATCCGCTGAGAGGCCGCCACGTGGCGGCGACCCCGAGGACCCGGCCGGTAATGCGGCCGCGGCAACGGGATCCGGCCTGGACGGCGTCCGTTCGCCAGGGATACGAACCAATGCCCGTCGTCCCCGAGCACACCGCCGGCACCCCCGCCGCCGAGCGGCTCGCGCGCGTCCGTCTCTACGTGGTCACCGCCGCGGAGGACCCGCCCGAGCGGGTGCTGACGACGGTCCGCGCCGCCCGCGACGCCGGCGCCGAGGTGGTCCAGCTCCGCCGCAAGGGGGAGGACGCGCGGCTGACCCTGCGCCTCGCCGAGCGCTGCCGCGAGCTCGTCCCGCCGGGCGGCGGAACCCTGTTCATCGTCAACGACCGCGTCGACATCGCCATGGCCGCGGGCGCCGACGGCGTCCACCTCGGCCAGGACGACCTGCCCCTCGCCGCGGCGCGCCGGCTCTGGCCGGCAGGCCTGGTCGGCCGGTCGACCCACTCCCTCGGCCAGGCTTTCGCCGCCCAGGCGGAGGGCGCCGACTACATCGGGGTCGGGCCGGTGTGGGCGACCCCGACCAAGCCGGGCCGTCCCGCGGTCGGGCTCGAGCTCGTCCGCGCCGTCGCCGCCGCGAGGCTCCGCATCCCCTGGGTGGCGATCGGCGGCGTCGACGGGACGACCGTCGACGCGGTGCTCGCCGCGGGGGCGCGCGCGGTCGCCGCCGTCCGCGCCGTGACCGCCGCCTCCGACCCCGAGGCCGCCGCCCGCGGCCTCCACGCCGCGGTGCGGGCGGCGGTGGTGGCGGCGTGACCGTCGCCATCACCCTCAACGGCGACCCCGCGGAGGTCGACCCGGGCATCGCGTCGTCGTCGAGCACAACCGCCGGGTGCTCCGCGCCGGCGACTACGAGGGCGCGGTCCTCGACGCCGGCGACGAGGTCGAGATCGTCCAGCTGGTCGGCGGCGGGTAGCCGTCCGTGACCACCAGAGAGGTGCCGACATGGCCCTGACCACCTCCGCCGCCGACCGCCTCGAGATCGGCGGCGCCGTCCTCGAGAGCCGGCTCATCCACGGCACCGGGCGCTTCCCCTCCGACGCGGTGCTGCGCGAGTGCCTCGAGGCGGCGCGGCCGACGATGATCACCCTCGCGATCCGCCGGCTCGCGCTCGAGGGCGGGCGCAACGAGCTCGAGGCGATCGACCTCTCCGGCTACACCCTGCTCCCCAACACCGCCGGGGCGACGACCGTCGACCAGGCGGTGCGCCTCGCCCGGCTGGCTCGGGCGGCGAGCCTCAGCGACCTCATCAAGGTCGAGGTGATCGGCGACGAGCGCACCCTCCTCCCCGACCCCGCCGCCACCCTCGAGGCCACCCGCCGGCTCGTCGACGACGGCTTCACCGTGCTCCCCTACTGCAGCGACGACGTCGTGCTCGCGCTGCGCCTCGAGGAGGCGGGGGCGGCGGCGGTGATGCCCGGGGCGGCCCCGATCGGCACCACCCTGGGGATCCAGAACCCGCCGGAGATGGCCCGCGCCTTCGCCGAGGCGGTCGCCGCCGGTCGCCGCGCCCACCTCGCCGGCCGCGCCTCGATCAGCCTCGAGGCGGTGGCCTCGAGCCCGCGCCCGGGGATGGTCGGCTCCTGACCGCCACGCTGCGGGCCCGCCGCTTCGACGAGCCCGGGACCACCCTCGCCGAGGTGGGGGAGGGGGCGGTGATCGCCCGCCTCGTCGGCGACGCCGCCGGGGTCATGAGCGGCGGCGTCCTCATCGGCCCCGGGGACGACGCCGCGGTGTGGCAGCCGCCGCCCCACCGGGCGGTGGTGGTCACCCAGGACGCCCTCGTCGAGGGCGAGGACTTCCGCCGCGAGTGGATCACCCCCCACCAGCTGGGACGGCGCTGCCTGGCGGTCGCGCTCAGCGACCTGGCGGCGATGGGGGCGAGCGCCGCCTGGTGCACGGCGACGCTGTGCGCCCCCGCCGAGACCGTGCTCGACGACGTCCTCGCCCTCGCCCTGGGGCTGCGCGAGGAGGCGGAGGCGACCGGCTGCCGCCTCGTCGGCGGCGACCTCAGCGGCATCCGCGGACCGCTCGTCGTCGACGTCTGCGCCGGCGGATCGGTCGAGCCGGAGCGCGCGCTCCGCCGCGGGGCCGGGAGGGTGGGCGACGTCCTCGCCGTGACCGGCACCCTCGGCGGCGCCGCCGCCGGGCTGCGCGCCCTCTTCGGCCGGAGGCCGCCGGCGGCGGCGCCTGCGCAGGTCGACGCCTGGGTGGAGACCTGGCGGCGCCCCCGGGCGCGCCTCATCGAGGGCCGGCGGCTCGCCGCCCTGGGGGTGCGCTGCGCCGGCGACCTCAGCGACGGGCTGCTCGTCGACGCCGAGCGGACCGCGGCGGCGAGCGGCTGCCGCGCCGAGCTGCGGCTCGAGCAGGTGCCCCTCGCCCCGGGCCTGCGCACCGCGTTCCCCGACGCCTGGGGGGAGCTCGCCCTCGGCGGCGGTGAGGACTTCGAGCTCCTGCTCGCCGCTCCCCGCCCCCTGCTCGAACGGATCGCGCTCGACTGGCCGCCCGAGCTCGCCCCGATCACCCCGGTCGGCGTCCTCCGCGAGGGGAGCGGCGTCTCCCTCTACGCCGACGGGGCGCCGCTCCCCCTGCCCCGGGTACTCTCGCGCCACTTCGCATGAGCAGCCCACCGCGTCCCGCGGCCGGCTGGCCCCGCCGGATCACCGACGGCGAGGCCGGGACCGAGGCGGTCGGCGCCGCCCTCGCGGCGGCGCTCGAGCCCGGCGACCTGCTCGCCCTCCACGGCGAGCTCGGCGCGGGCAAGACCCGGCTGGTGCGCGGGCTCGCCGCCGGGCTGGGGGTGCGCCCCGAGGCGGTGCGGAGCCCGACCTTCGTCCTCCACCACGTCTACCGCGGCGGCCGGGTCGTCCTCCACCACCTCGACCTCTACCGTCTCGGTGAGGGCGCCGACCTCCGCGGCCTCGACCTCGAGTCCCTTCTCGACGGCGGCGCGGTGGCGATCGAGTGGGCCGAGCTCGGCGACCTCTCCGGGCTCGATCCCGTGCATCTCACCCTCGAGGAGCGGGGGACGCAGCTGAGGGAGATCGCGATCGATCCGGCCGCCCCGGCCCGGCTCCTCGACGCCTTCGCCTCCACCGTGCCCGGCCGGCCGGGATGAGGGTCCTCGCCCTCGACAGCTCGGCACGGCGCCGGCTGGTGGTCGCGATCGCCGGCGAGGGCGGTGCGCTCCTCGCCGGACGCGTCGCCGGCGACGCGGCGCTCGACACCGCCCTGCCCGCGCTGCTCGGTGAGCTGCTCCGCCCCGCCCCCGACGCGGTCGTCGCGGTCACCGGCCCGGGGTCGTACACGGGGGTGCGCGCGGGGATGGCGGCGGCGCTCGGGGTCGCCCAGGCGCTGGCGGTGCCGCTCCACGGAGCCGGCACGCTCCAGGTCGTCGCCTTCGCCGCGCCCGAGGGCGTCGACGAGGTGCTCGCCGTCGCCGACGCGGGTCGCGGTGGCGTCCATCTCGCCCGCCACCGCCGCGAGCGAGGGGGATGGACGCCGCTCGAGCCGGCCCGGCGCGCGTCCGCGGCGACGCTCCGGCTCCCGGAGGGGGCGGTCGCGGTGACCCTGGACGACCCGCCGCCGCTCGCCACCGCGGTGCGGGGTGATCCGCTGCGCGCCCTCGCCGCGGCCGCCTGGCAGGCGCTTTCCACCCCGCCGCTCGCCTCCTCCGGACTGCGCGCGGAGTATGCGGATGCAGGGGGGAGTGAGCCGATTCTGCGGGTATAGTGGCGCCAGGGTCAGCGAAACTCGATCAGCGAGCAGATGCAGGTCATTCCCGGTCTGGTCATCGAGCGCATGCGCGAGGAGGACATCGCGCAGGTGCAGGCCATCGAGCGTGAGATCTTCCTCACGCCGTGGCCGAAGAACGCCTACCACCGGGAGCTCTCGCAGAACCGGCAGGCGTCGTACATCGTGCTCCGCCGCGAGGGGGAGATCGTCGGCTACGGCGGCCTCTGGAAGGTCGGCGACGAGGCCCACGTCACCACCATCGGCGTCCGCGCGGTCGACCAGCACCACGGCCTCGGCCGCGCGCTGTTCGCCGCCCTCGTGCAGCGTGCCTACGTGCTCGGGGCGCGCTGGATCACCCTCGAGGTGCGGAACAGCAACGACCACGCCATCCGTCTCTACGAGGCGTTCGGCTTCAAGGTCATCGGCCGCCGCCGCGGCTACTACACCGACAACGGCGAGGACGCGATCATCATGTGGAGCGACAGCATCCACGCGCCCGCCTTCAAGCGGAACTTCGTACAGATGCTGGGGAGCGTCGACGTGTCCGGCCTGAACGGCACGCCGCTGCCCGACTACCCGCAGAGCTAGGAATCCTGAACCTCCTCGCGATCGAGACCAGCTGCGACGAGACCGCGGCCGCGGTGGTCCGCGACGGACGCGAGATCGTCTCCTCGATCGTCGCCTCGCAGGTCGCGCTCCACGCGCCGCACGGCGGCGTCGTCCCCGAGCTCGCCGCCCGCGCCCACCTCGAGTGCATCGGCCCGACCGTCGACGCGGCGCTCGCCGCGCTCCCCGGCGGCTGGGACGACGTCGACGCGCTGAGCGTCACCCGCGGCCCTGGACTGGTCGGCTGCCTGGTCGTCGGCGCGGCCTGGGCGCAGGCGGCGGCGCTGGCACGCGGGCTGCCGATCGTCGGGGTGTCGCACCTCGCCGGCCACGTCTACAGCGCCTGGCTGTCGCAGGCCGGCTTCGAGCCCCCGTTCCTCGCGCTCGTCGCCAGCGGTGGGCACACCGAGTGCGTCCTGCTCCGCGAGCACGGCGATGCGGTGCGGCTCGCCGGCACCCGCGACGACGCCGTCGGCGAGGCCTTCGACAAGGTGGCGCGGCTGCTCGGCCTGCCCTATCCCGGAGGCCCGGCGGTGGAGCGCGCCGCCCGCGATGGGGACGCGGCGCGCTTCCCGCTTCCGCGCACCCGCCTCGAGGGCGCCTTCTCGTACAGCGGGCTCAAGACCGCGGTCCGCTACGCGGTCCGCGACCTCGGGGAGTCGGGGCTGACCCGCGGGGGCACTCCCGCCGATCCCGAGGTGGTCGCCGCGCTCGCCGCCTCCTTCCAGGCCGCCGCCGTCGACCAGCTCGTCGACGGGCTCGAGGCGGCGGTCGAGCGGACCGGCGCGGAGCGCGTCGCCGTGGTCGGTGGGGTCGCCGCCAACGGCGCGCTGCGCACCGCGGTGAACGAGCGGCTCCGCGGGCTCACCGTGGTGGTGCCGCCGATGTCGCTCTGCACCGACAACGCCGCGATGATCGGCGCCGCGGGCTGGCACCGCCTCCAGCGCCGGGGCGGCGAGGCCGGCTTCGGCGTCGACCCCTCCCTCGACGAGTACGCCTGACCAGATCGGGGGCTGGACGCGACCGGTCTCCTTAGGCTAGCCTAAGCCTCAGCTTGACTTAGCCTGCCCTAAGTCGAGGATTCAGCGATGCAGAGGTGTGGGGACCCCCGCCCGGGGGCGGGAGTAGGGAGGTGCCGACCATGGGCTTCGCGGCCACCGCCGGGCTGGGTGCCGTCGCCGGATTCACCATCTTCGTCGGCCTTCCCGTGGCCCGGAGCCGCCCCAGCGCGAACCGCATGGCGATGCTCAACGCCGCCTCCATCGGGGTGCTGCTCTTCCTCTTCTTCGACATCGTCAAGAACGCCACCGAGCAGGTCGACGCCGCCCTCGGCCAGAGCCGCGTCCGGGGCATCGGCTACGGCCTCCTCCTCGCCGCCGGCCTCAGTGTCGGGATGCTGAGCCTGGTCGCCTTCGAGCGCACCGCGCTGCGCAGGAAGAAGGCGCCGCTGCCGAGCGGACCGGGGGCGATGGCCGCGATCGCGGTGATGACCGGGGCGCGGGCGCGCCGCGAGCCGCTGGCGCCGGCGGTCCGGGTCGCTCTCCTCATCGCCGTCGGCATCGGGCTGCACAACTTCTCCGACGGCCTGGCCATCGGCCAGGCGGCGCACGCCGGGACCTACCAGCAGAACCTGCTCTGGGTGCTGGTGATCGGCTTCGGCCTCCACAACATCACCGAGGGCTTCGGGATCACCGGGCCGCTGGTGTCGACGCGGCCGTCGTGGCGGCTGCTCGGCTACCTGGGCGTGATCGGCGGGGGGCCCACCCTGGTGGGCACGATGCTCGGCTTCCAGTTCACCAGCGTCGCCGTGTCGGTGCTCTTCCTCGCCCTCGCCGCGGGCGCGATCGTCTACGTCATCGGCGAGCTGCAGCACGCCGGGCGCAGGCTCGGCAGCCACGACCTCGCCATGGTCGGGCTGCTCACCGGCTTCCTCCTCGCCTACGGGACCGACCGGCTGCTCTCCGTGGTGGGGAGCTGACCCGAGGGGCCCGGGGTCACGGGATCCCGAACATCCCCCGGAGGTGACGGAGCACGACGATCTCCCACATGTAGACCGCCCCCAGGCACCCGGTGAAGCTGGTCACCAGGGAGAGGGCGGCGATCCGCGCGTAGGAGACGCGCTTGACCCGCGGGGCCTCCGAGAAGAGGGGCCGCCACTGGCCTCCGTCCCAGGCCCAGCGGCCGTCGGGGGACATGCTCGGCTCGGTCGACGGGCCCAGATCGGGCAGCTGCAGGACGGACATGGTTCCCACTCCGCGCACGCAACGTCGGGCGGCCGGGCGGGAGGTGCGCACCCCCGGCTCCGTGCGGCGACCGATCGCCGGACACGATCGCGCGGTCTCCGCTGATTGCCATAACGCGAGACCGGCCGCGGTCCTGCGCGAACGGCTTGCCCCACTGGCAGTCCCTCGGGTAGAGTGTTAGCAGTCTCTGCTATCGAGTGCTAAGTGCGTCCGGAGGAGG
>VBHE01000269.1:0-11421 GCA_005889515.1 Chloroflexota bacterium
GCCGTGGCGCCAGTGGCGCGCCCAGGGATCGAAAGGCGGGGCTTGGGACGACACAGACGGAACCTCGAACGGGTGATAACGTGCGATCACGATATATCGCAACCGATCGCCCGTCAAGCTCTCAGGGCACCGCCGTGCGGGCCCTCGCGCGCCTCATCTCCTCCTGGACCTCCCACTCCCCGCGGGCCTGCCAGTCGCGGCCGTCGCGGCTGTCGGCCCCCCACCACGGGCTCGCCGCGGCGAGCACCACGATCAGCATCAGCAGCACGAATTCCATGTCGTGAAGCGTACGGGGCCTCCGGCCCGGCGGAAAGTGGCAGGGAGGTCACCTACCGTCAGCTTTCTGCCATCCTCGCAGGGAGCCGCTCAGGAGGCCCGCTGCGCCCGCCAGGCCGGCGCGGGGACGGTCACGCGGGTGACCGAGGCGTTGGCCACGGGCAGCCGGGTGAGCCCGTCGGCGCTCTGCACCCGGGCCACCCGGATGGGGCCGCCATGGGTGACGACGACGAGGTCGGCGGCGGCGGTCTCGGCGGCGAGCCGGGCGAGGGCGGCGTGGACCCGGCGGTGGAGGTCGCGGAGGCTCTCCCCGCCGCGCGGCCGCCGGTCGGGATGGGTCCAGAGCCCCTCGACGATGTCGGCGACGGTCATCCCGCCGCGGGCCTCGTCGAGGGTCCTGCCCTCGAGGGCGCCGAGGTCCTGCTCGCGCAGGCCGGGGTCCCAGCGGAGCGGCAGCCCCAGGCCGCCGGCGACGATCAACGCGGTCTCGCGGGCGCGGGGGAGATCGCTCGACACCACCAGCCGGGCGCGGGGCGCGAGCTCGGCGAGCAGCTCGACGGCGGCGCGCGCCTGGGCCCGCCCCAGGGGGGTGAGCGACGGGGCCTCGGCCGACTGCCCCTGCACCCGGCGGGCGAGGTTCCAGCCGCTCTCGCCGTGGCGCACGAGATGGAGGACGGTGCCGCCGTTCACCATGGCCGGCCTCCGCTCAGGAACGTCCAGATCGTCTGGCCGGCGCTCGGCGTGGTGGCGTTCCCCAGCGGCCAGTCGTGGTTCGCGCCCTGGTAGGTCGCGAAGACGAGCCGGGTTCCGCCGGTGCAGCCGCTGTAGGTGGCGGTGAGCAGGCTTCCCGCCTGGGTCGTCGCCGGGGCCGGGGCGCAGCCGTCGAGGGCCTGCAGCCGCTCCACCTGGGTGGTCGCCGCCGGCTGCTCCGGTCCGGGGTCGCCGGGCCGGTAGGGGATGGCGGGGTCGGCGCTGCCGTCGACCTGGAGGATGCTCGCCGGCCGCGAGAGGGTGCAGCCGTTGGCGAGCGGCATCGCGTCGACGATCGCGTAGGCGTCGAAGAGGGTGGGGTCCTGGCAGGCGATCGTGTAGGCGAGGCGGCCGCCGTTGCTGTATCCGACGAGGTCGACGGGGCGGGTGCGGCCGGGGTCCACCTGGGCCACCAGCGCCTGGATGAAGCCGACGTCGTCGACGTTGTTTCCCTGGGCGTAGGCGCAGCAGCCGATCGCGTTCCAGGAGGTGCCGAGACCCTGCGGGTAGACGAGCTCGGCGACGCCCTGGGCGACGAGCGGCGTCATCGCGTCGCGGTCGACCTCCTGCTGCGCGGTGACCGCCTGGCCGTGGAGCACGACGATGATCGGGGTGGCCGAGGTCGTGCCTCCGCCTGGGGCCAGCTGCTCCCACTGCCGGGTCAGGCCGCCGACGAGCATGGTGTGCGCGCTGACCGCCGGCGCGGGCGTCGGGGTCGGCGCCGGCGCCGGCGTGGGCGCGGCAGCCCGGGCGGTCTGGACGGGTGTGGCGGCGCGCACCAGCGGCGAGTAGCGGCCGTGCACCGGCGTCTCAGGGCTGCCGCGCAACGCCGCCAGGCCGGTGAGCCCGATGACCAGCGCGACCGCCGGCAGGGTGAGGAGCGGCAGCCGCGACATCGCCCGCGCTCAGGCCGCCACCGCTTCGCGGGCGGCGGGCGCCGGGGCGGAGGGGGAGGTGCGGCGCTGCGGGCGCCCGCTCATCGCCAGGCTCAGCGGGGTGCGGCGGAGCAGCATCGCGGGGAGCGCGCCGATGCCGTAGACGAGCGGCGCCACAACCCCGACGACGATCACGAGCACCACGGCGATCGGCGCCCGGGTGGAGGCGGAGAGGAGCCCGAGGGGGCCGGCGATCGTGGTCATGCCCATCAGTACCAACGGATGAGCGAGGTAGATGCCGAAGGAGGAGTCGGAGAGGGCGATCACCACCCGGCGCAGCGGCATGCCGCGCTCGACCCAGCTCACCCCGGCGGTGAAGAAGGTCCAGGCGATGGCGAGGCTGTCGACGACCACCACCGGCTGGAAGACCCCGCTCGCGTCGACGGTGGTCTCGCCGAGGGCGAGGCGCTGGAGCAGGAAGATGCCAACCGTGGCCACAACGCTGACCGCTGTGGCGCCGAGGACGAGGCGCCGGTGTGCGAGCGTCCAGGCGGTGATCCGGTCGAGGTGCCAGCCGGCGACGCCGCCGGCGATCACGTAGAGCAGGTAGCTGGGGAGCACCGCGTCGGGTCCGTGCACCCAGGCGGTGACCAGCCCGCCCGGCGACCACTGCTGGTGGATCGCCGCCGAGAGGGCCAGCTGGAAGACGGCGCAGGCGCCGAGCAGCCGGCCGTGGTGGTTGCGGGTGGCGCGGATCAGCCAGCGGATCGCCGGGAAGCAGAGGTAGATCTGCATCGAGACCAGCAGGAAGTAGAGCTGGTACTTGGCGCCGCCGGTGAGCAGGTCGCCGCCCAAGGTGTGGAGGAAGGCGCCGAGGGGATCCCGCCAGTGTCCGTCCGCGAGCATGTAGACGAGCGTCCAGACGGCGTAGGGCACCGCGACGCAGAGGTAGCGGCGGCGCCAGAAGTCGGTCCAGCGCACCGCACGGCGGCCGTAGCCGTGCATGAGCACGAGCGCGGTGACGACGAAGAAGATCTCGCGGCTGCTGTGGAAGACAACGGTGAGCGCCCCGGCGGCGACGGTGTCCTTGACCGGGACGTGGGTCACGGTGTGCACCCCGACGACGAGCGCGACGGTGAGGACGCGCATCAGGTCGACGGCGTGCAGGTGGCCTCTCGGCGCCGCCGCGACCCCCTCCGTCATCTCAGGCGGCCAGCGCCGCGCGGAGCTCGCGGCGGCGCACCTTGCCGGTCGGCCCGAGCGGCAGCGCCGGGGTGATCCGGATCTCGACGGGGCGCTTGTAGCGCGCCAGCCGTTCGGCGCACATCCCGGCGAGCTCGCCGGCGAGCGCGTCGGGGACGTGGCCGCGCACCGTGACGAACGCGACCGCGACCTGGCCCAGCCGCGGATGGGGCGCACCGACGACCGCCGCGGCGGAGACCGCCGGGTGGTCGAGGAGGACCCGCTCCACCTCCTGGGGGTGGAACTTCTCGCCGCCGCGGTTGATGACGTCGTCCTCGCGCCCGGCGAGGTGGAGGAAGCCGGCGTCGTCGACCCGGCCGAGGTCGCCGGTGGTGAGCCAGCCGCCGGCGTCGCGCGCCGGGCGCAGCCGCTCGGGACCGGAGGTCGTGAGCTCGAGGTAGTGGGTGACCACGGCGTCGCCGCGCAGGCGCACCGAACCCAGCTCCCCGGAGGCGACGGGGAGGCCGTCGGGAGTGGCCACCTCGAGGTCGACGCCGACCGGCAGCCCGACCGACCCGGGCCGCCGCGTCGCCGCATCGAGCGGGTTGGCGGCGATCTGCCCGGCGACCTCGGTCATCCCGTAGGTCTCGAGCACGGAGACGCCGGTGTGGCGCTGGAAGCGCTCGAGCAGCGCCGGGGGCAGCGGCGCCGACGCCGAGCGGGCGAAGCGGATCCCCTCCACGACCGGCGCCGGCGGGGCGGACGCCTCGACGAGGGCGCCGAGCACCGCGGGCACCGCGTTCAGCCAGGTCGGGCGCCAGGCCGCGACCCGGTCCCAGTAGGCGTCCCGGTCGAAGCGGGCGTCGACGACGAGCGAGCCGCCGCCCACCAGGGTGGCGAGCAGCCCCACGACCTGGGCGTTGACGTGAAAGAGCGGCAGCGGCGTGTAGCCGCGCTCGGCGGGGGAGAGGCGGTGGTGGCCGACGACCCGGCGGGCGCCGTCGAGGAGCAGCCGCTCGGAGAGGGGGACGCCCTTGGGGTCGCCGGTCGTGCCCGAGCTCGCCAGCAGCGCCGCGGGGCGGAGCGCGACGGCGTCGCCGGCACGCGCACCGGGCGGCGATGGTCGGACCTCCCGGGGGCCGTCGGTCGCCACCGTCCAGAGCGCGAGCTCTCCTGAGGTCGAGCCCTCCTCGCCGGTGGCGAGGATGTCGGCGCGGAGCCGGGCGGTCGCCAGGGCGAGCTCGTCCGTGGTGCCGCGGGGGTCGAGCGGCACCACCGTCAGGCCGGCGGCGAGGCAGCCGAGGTAGCCGGCGGCGAAGGTCAGCGGATCCTCGACGACGAGCGCGATCCGGCGCCGGGGCTCGAGGCCCGTCCCGCGGGCGAGCGCCTCCCAGCGCGCGGTGTGGGCGGCGAGGTCGCACCAGCGCAGGCGGCGGCCCGATGCCCCGTCGATGAAGGCGACGCCGCCGGGATCCCCTGCTGCGCGGGCGGCGAGCAGGCGCCCCACCCCGGTCATGACTCGGCTCCGCAGGACATGGGCAGATGGTGTCGTCCGATTCCTTTCGAATCGGTGACGCGGGCGCCTCAGTTCGCCGCCGCGAGCTCCCGGATGAGGCCCTGGACGGAGCGGGCGTGGGCGCTGTACCGGGTCCGCAGCTCGTCGCCCGGCCATCCCGGGGGCAGCAGCTCGGCGGGCAGGAGGGGGTCGGTCCGGAGGTGGCGGAGCAGCGCCGCCGCGGCGGTGAAGACCGCCACCGGCCGGTCCTCACAGCAGCTCGCCCGCGCGCCGCGCCCATCCCTCGAGGTCCCAGAGCGCGGCCGCGAGCGCGACCGGGTCCTCCCCGGGGCGGGCGAGCAGCCAGCGGAGTGGCTCGCGGGCGAGGGCGCCGTCCGGCGCTGGCAGGTTCGCCGGCCGCAGCCACACCCCCTCGCGCCACTCGGCGAAGCGGGTCTCCGCGAGCACCCGGCGGAGCTCGGCGCGCTCCGCGGCGACCCGGCCCGCGCTCACCACCACCGCCAGCCGCCAGTCGCCCGCCCACGGCGTCACCGGGGGGTGCCGCGCCTCGTCCTGGGCGCGCTGGCGGGCGAGCAGGGGGGCGCCCGCGAGCCGGTAGGCGCCGCCGTCCTCCTGGGCGAGCTCGGCGGCGGCGACCATCCGCGAGAGGGCGACGCGGGTCGTCCCGGGCGCGATCCCGAAGCGGTCGCAGAGGCGGACGAGGAGCGCGGCGGGCAGCTCCGGGGGGTGCATCGCCATCAGCACCGAGGCGACGACCGAGCGCGCCGAGAGCGGCCGCAGGCCCAGCTCCTCGAGGTTGTTACGATCTTGACCCATTCGTCCGATAACTGTAATATCGAGCTCGTGGCCCTGCTGCCCACCGAGCGGCTCAACGCCCGCGGGGTGGCCCGGCCGGCGGTGCGCGCCGAGTATCACCGCATCCCCGATCTGCGCAACGCGGTCACCGTCGCCGGCGCCCTCCTCCAGACCGCCGGGGTGGTGGTCCTCGCGGGATGGATCGGCGCCTGGTGGGCCTACCTGGGCGCCTTCCTCGTCATGGGCCGCGGGCACTGCCAGCTGAACATCCTCGGCCACGAGGCGGCCCACAAGCTGCTCTTCACCAACCGGTGGCTCAACGACGTCTGCGGCCGCTGGCTGCTCGGCTATCCCGCCCTCCAGGGGATGCTGAGCTATCGGCGGGCGCACATGGCCCACCACCGTGACGAGATGGGTCCCGATGAGCCCGATGCCGGGCTCTACGCCGGCTATCCGATCACCCGCGACTCGCTGCGGCGCAAGCTCACCCGCGACCTCGTCGGGATCTCCGGCAGCAAGAACCTCGTCGCCCTCCTCCATGTCGCCCGCCGCCGCAGCCCGGGCGGACGCGAGGCGCGCCAGGTGATCGCGGTGCAGCTCGTGCTCCTCGCCGCCGCCCTCGCCTGGGGACGGCCGCTGCTCTATCCGGTCTGCTGGCTGCTGCCCTGGATGAGCCTCTGGAAGGTGTCGAACCGGCTGCGGGCGATCGCCGAGCACGGCGGCATGACCCGCTCCGGCGACCGGCGGCTCACCACCCACGTGATCCGCCAGACCCGCCTCGCCCGGCTGCTCATGGTCCCGTACAACACCGGCTGGCACCTTGCGCACCACGTCGACATCGGCGTCCCCTTCCGCCACCTCCCGCGCTTCCACGAGGAGCTGGTCCGCTCCGGCTGGGTGGTGCCCGAGCTCGAGTACCCGAGCTACCTCGCGCTCTGGCGCCGGCTCGCCTCCGGGGCGCCCCGCGACCGCACCCGGCGCGGCGGCCGGGTCGAGGCGCGGAACAGCTTCCTCCCCGGCTGAGTCAGCCGCCGAGCAGCTCCGCGTAGAGGCGCTCGTGCGCCGCGGCGGTGGCGGCGATGTCGAGGTGGCGCTCGGCGTGCCGCCGGCAGCCGGCCCGGGAGAGGCCGCCGGCACGGCCGAGCGCCGCGGCGGCGGCGTCGACGTCGCCGGGCTCCACGAGGAAGCCGGTGCTGCCGTCGGCGACCACCTCGGCGAGCCCCCCGGCGCGGTAGCCGACCACCGGCGTCCCCGCCGCCTGCGCCTCGGCGGCGGCGAGCCCGAAGGGCTCGTCCCAGCGCGAGGGGACGATGACCACCAGCGCCCGGGCCAGCCTCCGCCACAGGCGGCGGCGCGGGACCGCCCCGCAGAAGCGCACCGCGGGGTGATCGTGCCACCGCTCCCGGCAGCGCTCCGCGAAGGCGGTGTCGTAGGCGCCGCCGTAGACCTCGACGTCGAGCCCGGCGCCGAGCGCGATCCGCACCGCGTCGTCCACCCCCTTCTCGGGGCTGAGCCGCCCCGCGAAGACGGCGACCTCGCCGGGACGGGGCTCCCAGGCGATGTCGCCGACCGGCACACCGTTGGCGAGCACCGCGTCCACCCTGCACAGCCGCTCCCAGGCGCGGGCCTGGGCGGCGGAGACGCAGACCACCGCCGGCGGCCTGGGTGCGCGCCGCGCCTCGGCGAGGGCGTCGGCGATCCCGGAGTCGGGGGGGAGGTGGAGGGTGTGGACGACGGCGTCGGCGCCCCCGGCGGCGTGGCGGATCGCCGCGGCGTCGAAGGCGTGGGTGTGGAGGACGGCGTAGTCGCGGCCGCGGGCGACCTCGAGCGCCCGACGGTGGGCGCGGTCGGCGCCGGGGTACGAGCGGCTGCCGCCGTCGGAGCGGTAGGTGGCGGGGCTGACCTCGCCGGCGTCGACGCCGCAGTCGACGACCGTGACCCCGGCGACGGCGGAGCCCGCGGCGGCGATGACCTCGACGTCGTGGCCGCGACCGGCGAGTGCGGCGGCGAGGTCGCACACCAGCGCCTGGGCGCCACCGATCTGGGCCTCGCGGAGCGGCGCGACGAGCGGGGCGAGCAGCCCGATCCTCATCCCGGAACCCGCCGCCAGGCGAGGTCACGGGGCGGGTTGACCCCCACGACCTCGTAGGGCACACGGGGCGAGCCCCGGCGGCGGATCTCCTCGACCGCCTCGGGGTGGAAGACGCCGGCGAGCTCGAGCGCCTCGTCGAGGGACGCGAACTCCATCGCCATCTCCCCCGGGAAGGCGACGTAGCGGTAGCCGCGGTCGCGCAGCCAGCCGATGTGGTTCGGCCAGACGATCACCACCAGCCCGCCGGGGGCGGCCGCCCGCTCGAGCTCGGCAAGACCGGCCTCGCCGCCGTGGGCGCGGTCGGGGGTGAAGGCCGACATCGTCACCACGAGCTCCGCCGACCCCGCAGGCGCGGGGAGGGCGTCGACGAACCCGCCGCGCACCGCGACCGCCGCCCCGCCGCGGCCGTCGAGCCGGCGGCGGAGGAGGCGCCGCAGCCCCGCGGCCGGCTCGACGGCGAGAAGTGAGCGGCAGCGGTCGAGGAGCTCGACGGTGAGCCGCCCGCTGCCGGCTCCCACCTCGAGGATGCGGTCGACCCGGGCAGGGAGCCACTCCATGATGGCGGGATGGAGCCGCTCGGCCCGGGCCAGGCGGTCGTAGAGGCGGGGCTCGAGGCGGTAGAGGAGCTGCCAGCGCACCCCGATGGGCAGCTCGGCGTCCCCGGCCTCATCCCAGGCCCCCGGGACGAGGAAGCGCTTCCGCTCCGCCGCGGTGAAGACCGCGCAGTCGGCCGGCCGGTAGCGGCCGGCCAGCGGCGCGACCCGGTGCCGGGTCCCGCGCACTGCCATGACACGGGAAGTCTAGGCTTGCCGCTGCGTGGACTTCGAGCACCGCTCCTTCGCCCGCCGCGTGGTCTTCCGCCCCGGGGCCTTCGAGGCCGTCCCCGAGGAGATCGAGGCGCTCGGCGCCCGGCGGCCGCTCGTGCTCGCCTCGGGGTCGCAGGCGGAGCGCGGTGCCGGCCTGGTCGCGCGGCTCGGGCCCGAGGCGTTCCTCCTCGACGAGGTGCGCGAGCACGTCCCCCTGGAGCTCGCCGAGCGCGCCCGCGAGCTCGCGAGAGAGCGAGGCGCCGGCGTCGTCGTGAGCATCGGCGGCGGCTCGGCGACCGGGCTCGCCAAGGCGATCGCGCTGACCGTCGGCATCCCCATCCTGGCGGTGCCGACGACCTACGCCGGTTCCGAGCTGACCCCGCTGTACGGCATCACCTCCGGAGGCGAGAAGCGCACCGGGCGCGATTCGCGGGTGGTCCCCCGGGTGGTGGTCTACGACCCGCTGCTCACCCTCTCGATGCCTCCGCGGGTGACCGGCGCAAGCGGCCTCAACGCCCTCGCGCATGCCGTCGGGGCGCTCTTCACCCCCGGGGCGAGCCCGGTCGACCGGCCGCTCGCCCGCGAGGCGGTCGTCACCCTCTGGAGGGGGATCCCCGCCGCCCACGACCGCCCCGGCGACCTCGAGGCGCGCTCCACCCTGCTCCTCGGCGCCGTGCTCGCCGGGATGTCCCTCGCCGCGGCGGGAGGCTCGTACCACCACACCGTGTGCCACGTGCTCGGCGGCGCCTACGACCTGCCCCACGCACTGACCCACGCCCTCGTGCTCCCCCGGAGCATCGCCCTCGCCGCCCGCCTCGAGCCCGCCGCCCACGCCGAGCTCGGACGGCTGCTCGGGACCGGGAGCCCCGCGCGGGCGGTGCACCGGCTCGCCACCGCGGTCACCGCGCCCTCACGGCTGGCCGACGCCGGGCTGCCCCTCGAGCGGATCGACGATGCCGCCGCGCGGGTGCTCGCCGCCTTCCCGCCGCGCTACGGGGTGGACGCGGACGACGTCCGCGCGCTCGTCGAGGGCGCGGTCACCGGAGCCGAGCCGGTCTGAGGACGGGTCGGGCGCTCGGGGAGGTGGAGGAGCCAGAAGGCGCCGTGGTGGCGCTCGTCGAGCTCGAGCCGGCCACCGTGGAGCTCGGCGATCGCGGCGCAGAGGGAGAGCCCCAGGCCCGCGCCCCCGGTGTGCCGGCCGCGCGCCGAGTCCGCCCGGGTGAAGCGCTCGAAGACACGGGGGCGCAGGGCCGGGTCGATGCCCGGCCCGGTGTCGGCGACCGAGAGCATCCAGCCCCCGGGCTCGGTCTCGCCCGCGAGCCAGATCACCCCCGTCCTCGGGGTGTGGCGGGCGGCGTTGTCGAGGAGGTTGTCGAGCAGCCGACGGAGCATGCCGCCGTCGGCGACCAGGGTCCCGCCGTCACGGGGGATGGAGATGCGCAGCTCGATGCCGCGTTCGTCGAGGGTCGGGCGCCAGCGCATCGCCATCTCCTCGAGGAGATCGGTGACGTCGACCTCCTCGTCGAGCGGCTCGAGCACCCCGGCGTCGGCGCGGGCGAGGAGCAGGAGCTGATCGGCGGTGCGGCTGAGCCGGTGGACCTCGGCCATGACCGTCTCGAGCACCCGACGTGCGTCGGCCGGCTCGTCCCCGGCGCGGAGCGCCACCTCGACCTCGGTGCGCATCAGCGCGAGCGGGGCACGCAGCTCGTGGGCGGCGTCGGCGGTGAACCGCTGCAGGCTGGCGAACGCCGCCTCGAGGCGGGCGAGCATCCTGTTCAGGGTCGTGGCGAGGTCGCCGAGCTCGTCGGGGGGCAGGTCGAGGTCGATGCGGCGGTGGAGGTCGTGCTCGCTGAGGTCCTGGGCGGTCTCGGTGATGATGCGCACCGGCCGGAGCACCCGCCCCGCGAGCCAGTACCCCGACAGCGAGGCGACCGCGACCAGGGTGGCGACGGTGATGCCCAGGAGCAGGGCCACCGTCGCCCTCTGGTCCTGGTACTCGACGAGCGACCGCATCAGCACCAACGTCGCCGGCCGTCCCGCGCCGCCGTCGACGCGCTCGGCGAGGACGCGTTGCAGGGTCCCACCCAGCGCCCGGCTCTCGAGAACCGGCCCGGTCCGCTGCACCTCGCCGACGAAGGGGGCGAGCTGCGCGGTCGGGGGAGTCGCCCCGGAGTCGTCGAGCACCCGGCCGCCGTCGTCGAGCAGGATCGCGCTGATGGTGATGCCGACGGGGTTCTCGTCGGGGAGGCCGTTGGTCGCGAACCGCTCCGGCGGGGACTGGGGGATGGTGGCGCGGAGCAGACGCTCCTGAGCCTGGAGGCTGGCGTCGATGTTGCCGAGCTCGGCGCGTGAGAACGCCACCCAGAAGATGGTCGCGCCGGCGATGGCGACGAGAGCGAAGACCGCCGCGTAGACCGCGGTCAGGCGGACCCGGGTGCGGCGGAGGAGACGGCGGAGAGCCGCTGCGGTTCGAAGCGGTAGCCGCCGCCGCCGCCGCGGACGGTCGCGAACGGGTTCGGAAGCCCGGCCGCCCCCAGCTTGCGGCGGATCCTCCCGATGTACACCTCCACCAGGTTCGACCCGCTCACGTAGTCGTAATTCCACACGTGCTCCTCGATCTGCTCGGTGGTGATGAGCTGGTCGGGGTGGTGCATCAGGTACTCGAGGATCCCGAGCTCCTTCATTGTGAGCGCGACCGGGGTCCCGCGGACGCTGGCGCGGCGCGCCGCCATGTCGACCTCGAGCCCGCCGGCGCGCAGGGTGGAGCTGCGGTCGTCGAGGTGGCGGCGGGTGAGCGCCCGCAGCCGGGCGAGGAGCTCGCTGAAGGCGAAGGGCTTGACCAGGTAGTCGTCGGCTCCGGCGTTCAGCCCCTCGACCCGGTCGCTGACCGCGTCGAGGGCGGTGAGCATGAGCACCGGGGTCCGGATCCGGCGGTTGCGGAGCTCGGTGCAGATGGTGAAGCCGTCGCCCTCGCCGGGGAGCATGACGTCGAGCACGATCACGTCGAAGGAGGTGGCGCACGCGGCGCCGATCGCCTCGTCGCCGTCCTCGACGAGGTCGACGGAGAAGCCCTCGCGGAGCAGGCCGCGCCGGAGCGCGGCGGCGAGCCGCCGGTCGTCCTCGACGATG
>VBHE01000269.1:11450-13057 GCA_005889515.1 Chloroflexota bacterium
GGTGCATTGGCGATTGTAAATCCTGCCGGCACCGGTGCATTCAGCGTGGTGTCATCGTGGTGTCGTAGGCCGCGGCGAAATCGGCGTCACACCGCAAGATCGCGGTCGCGATGGCGATGTACATGGAAAGGGCCGCACCTCCGCTCACTCATTGGGCACCTCGCGGCTGGTACGGATAGGAAGGACTTTGTGATGAGGCGAAGTGCGTCCCGGATCATCATGGCCGTCGTCACCGGGGTGACCGGCCTCGCGTTCCTGCTGCTCGCGGCGGGGAGCGACCACGCGCCAGCGAGTGCCGCGGTCAGCCCGGGTCTCACCGACGCCCCGTTCAAGGTGGTGGTGCAGACGATGGACTCCTGCAAGAGCGGCCTCGCCGGCGCGGTGTACACCCTGAGCAACAACCAGGGATACTCGCAGACGGTGGGCACCCAGGGCGCGTCGTCGCCCGGCGGCATCGGCTCGAGCCCCACCTGCCCGCTCCAGCAGGGCAACTGCCAGACCACCACCAAGGGCTGCCTGGCCTTCACCAACGTCCCCGCCGGCGACTACCGGCTGCGGCAGACCGCGACCCCCGCGGGGAACCCGAGCAACCCCGCCGGGTACGCCCCGTGTGAGGGCGGCAGCGCCTGCCAGTGGCAGCAGGCGGACGTCACCGTGACCTGGGACGGCAGTGTCGGCGGCGTGGTCACGAACGTGTACCCCAACGGCAAGTCGGTCACCTGGCCGAGCATCGCGGGCCACGCGAAGTACTACGCCGCGACCGCCGCCGACCCGATCGTCTTCCACGACTTCGGCCTCGCGCCGCCCGCGCCGGTGCCGGCGCCCGGGACGGTCGGGACCGGCAACCGCCAGTGCGACAACGACTCCGACGCCGACGACTGGTCGACCGGCACCCCGAGCAGCGAGTGCCAGTTCCCGGAGGGGAGCGAGTCGAGCGTCTGCCCCAGCTCGCCGTCCCCGCACTTCCCCTGGAACTGCCTGGCCGGCCCGAGCACCGTGCAGCACCTGAGCGTCCTCTCCCGCAACGACGCGTTCATCGCCGACCTCTACCACGACGTCCTCGGCCGCACCCAGACGCCGTCGAACAGCGACCTCGCCTACTGGGTGGGACGGCTGCTCGGCGGCATGAGCCGCGCCGACATCGCCGCCGCCTTCGTCGCCTCCACCGAGGCGCACGGTCACATCGTGGACACCGACTACCAGCTGATGCTGAGCCGCCCCGCCGACCCCGCGGGCCGCGCGTACTGGACGCAGCAGCTCGACAACGGCGCGTTCAACGAGGCGATCCTCGGTCTCTTCGGCGGCTCCCCGGAGTACTACGCCGCGGCGAAGAAGGGCGCGGGCAACGACGCCACCTTCATCACCTCGCTGTACAAGGACCTTCTGGGGCGCTCTCCGCAGCCCTACGAGGTCGCCTACTGGACCGGCCGCCTGGCGACGGGCACCCCGCGGTCGAACATGGGCAACATCATCGCCTACTCGCACGAGTACCACCTGCGCCTGGTGAACAGCTGGTATCCGAAGTACCTCGGCCGTGCCGCCGATCCCGCGGGCGCCGAGTTCTGGGCGGAGTACCTCGACGCCGGCAACCGTGACGACGCCGGGAT
>VBHE01000269.1:13092-13649 GCA_005889515.1 Chloroflexota bacterium
GGCCGGCCATCATGGCCGGCCCCTCGTCCTCGACCCGTCAGCCCAGGACGACCCCCACGAAGGAGCCGGGGAACCCCATGTCGACCGCGTGGGCGGGGGCGCTCAGTGCCACGTAGGCGAGCTCGCCACCGCGGGTGGTGCCGATGAGCGTCGCGGGGTCGAGCCAGCCGGTCGCGGTGAAGCCCGCGGCGAGGGCCACGACGCTCCCGTCCTGCGACTGCACCGCGGCACCGCCCCCGCCGCGGCTGTACGCGAGCCGGGCGGCGTCGGGGGAGAGCCTCGGCCCGGGCCCGGTGCTCGTGAAGCGGTGGAGGAGCGAGCCGTCGGGGCGGAGCACGATCGTCGTCGCGGTCGGCGGGTCGTGGCAGAGGAGGGTCCCGTCGGGCTCGACGAAGGAGGCGCCGCAGCCGGGGCCGCCCATCGGCTGGCCGGTGGCGCCGTGGGCGTCGAGGTGGGCGGGATGGCCCTGCCAGAGCCCGGTGCCGTCGTCCTGCAGCTCGGCGGTGACCCCGTCGGTGAGCGCCACCGGCCCGGTGGTGTCCCACCCGGCGATCTGG
>VBHE01000269.1:13688-15340 GCA_005889515.1 Chloroflexota bacterium
GCCATCTCGACGTCGACGTGCCAGGGCGCGACGGTGAGCACGGTGGCGACGAGGCGCAGGCCGTCGGGGCTGACCGCGAACGCCAGCGCCTGCTGCCCGGCCGCGATCGGGAATGTGGCCACCCTGCGCGGGTCCCCGCCGCCGACGGCGAGGCGGCGCACCACCCCGGCGCCGTCGGCGTAGTAGACGGCGCCGGCGGCCACCCGCGCCTCGGGCTGGAGCACGGCGCGCAGGCCGCCGGGGGTGGGAACGTCGCGCGGGAGCAGCGCCGCCGCCGCCCGGGCCCTGCCGTCGAGGCCGACGATGGCGACCCGGTTCGCGGCCTGCGCCCCGCCCCGGCGCTCGAGCACCGCGACGAGGATCTCCGGGCGGGGGGTCGCGGCGACGCTCGGCGCCGCCGGGGTGGACGCGACCGCTGTGGCGACGCCGACCGCCACCGGGGCGGCCTCGCCGCCGCACCCGCTCAGCAGGGCGCCGCAGAGGACGGCGAGGAGGCGCCCGGTGGCGCGACGAGCCAGGCCCGGGCCCGGCTCAGCCATTCCCCTGGTCGGGAGCCGGAGGGCTCAGCCGGAAGACCGGGATGACTCGGTCGGTCTGCTGCGGGTAGAAGGCGTAGCCGCCGTCCTGCGTGGTGAGGACGCCGTAGAGCCGCGCCCGCTCCGCGGGGTCGGTGGCCTCCTCGGCGCGCACCGGGACCTCCCGGTCGCGGAGCACGACCGTCGCCTCCGGGTTCGCCCGGAGGTTGGCGACCCAGCCGGGGTCGCGGTGCTGACCGAGCCGTCCCCCGGAGATCCGGGTGAGGAGGCGGTGGCCGTTGGTCAGCAGCGCCGTCCCCGTGCGCGCGGCGGGCTGGTAGAGCCGATCGCGGATCACCGCACGACGATATCGCGGCCGGTGCGCCTCCCGTCTCCCGGCCGAGCCGGGTCGTTGACGGTTCCCTGACCATGCGCGCAGACGCGGCTTCACGCGTCGATCGATACGATCGAGGCGACCATGGGGTTGACTGGAGCACGGTCCCGTCGTACGTTCACCGCCCTGCCTCGAGGAGGACCACTGGCGTTGTCGCGGGCGGCGGCCCGTCGCCCGTTCCCGGCACGCCCGCACGCCCTCCCCGAGCCTGCGCCAGAAGAACGGCGGCGGTGGCCGCCGAGGGATGGGAAAGAGACCACGAGGTGACCCTCTACAGCTCCGACGACCGGCCCGTGCGGACGCCCACCGGCAGACCGCAGCAGGACCTCGTCGGCCGCGGGGGCAACGGCCGACAGCGCGCCGCCGTCCCCGCCGCCCCGGAGCCGGCACCGACCGCGGAGGAGGAGGAGGGGACCCCCGCGCGGAGAGACGCGGCGCCGGTGGACTCCCGGCCGGTCGCCGCCGCCCCGCCCCCGGTGGAGCCGCCCGAGGCGCCCGCCCCGGTGGAGCCGCCGCCGGCCCCGGCGCTCGACCTCGACACCGCCGAGCCCGAGGTCGACGCCGAGGGTACCGCCGACGCCTTCGCCGCCCGCGCCGCGGGCGCCTCCGCGCCGTCTGCCCCGGCGGCGCCCGAGCCTCCCCGGCTGCCCCGGGCGGCGGTCGACTTCGCCTCGGAGACCTTCCTCAAGCCGGCGGCGATGCCTCCGGCGGCGGGTTGGCGCCGGGTGGTGTGGCAGGCCACC
>VBHE01000393.1:0-1214 GCA_005889515.1 Chloroflexota bacterium
AGCGGCGCGTCGACGATGTCGCCCTTGACGAAACCGAAGCGGGGGTCGTCGCGCACCGGGTCGAGGTTGCGCGGGTTGCCCGCATAGGTGAGCTTGTCGAGGACGGTCACCCGGTCGTCGGCGTGCTCGCGCAGGGTCATGCGCACGAACTCGCTGCCGATGAACCCCGCCCCGCCGGTCACCAGGAGATGCACAACGACCCCTAGATGTTCTGGATCGACCAGTCGAAGCCGATCCGCTCGTCGTCCCAGGCGATGCGCCCCTCGTCGGGGTCGTCGGGGTCGTACGGCTCGGTGACGTAGTAGGTCAGCACCACGTCGCGCAGGTCGACTGCCTGGTAGCCGTGGGCGACGAACGGAGGGATGGCCACCATCCTCGGCGAGTTCTCGCCGAGCATCAGGGTCTGGATCCGCCCCACCGTCGGCGATTCCTCGCGCAGGTCGACGAGCACGACCCGCGCGTTGCCGGCGACGATGTCCCAGTAGTCCCACTGCCTCTCGTGCCAGTGGAACGCCTTGATGAGCTCCGGCGGATTGCCGCCGCGCGCGTACGCGAGGCTGCGCGACATCTGGGCGAAGGGCTCGGTGGGACAGAAGGGCGCCCCGGCGTCGTCGAGGTCGCCGCGCTTCAGCTGCTCGATGAAGTACCCGCGCTGGTCGACGTGCTTGCGGAAGGTCTTCACCATCACTCCCTCGATGCCGCCCATGCGGTGCGAGGCGGGGATGTCACGCAGCGACTGGAGGACGCGCTCCATCGACACCGGCAGGGTCTTCCAGGCCATCAGAGGAGCTCCACGTTGGAGTGGTCGCCGAGCATCAGCTTGAGCGCCCGCGGTCGCAGCGGGGAGGGGCGGATCACGCACTCCCTGCCGATCAGCGAGCTCTCGATCTTCACCGAGATGTCCTCGATGCGGGTGTCCTGGAGCACGATGCTGTGCTCGATCTCCGCGTTGCGCACGGTGCATCCGCGGTCGATCGAGGTGAAGGGGCCGACATAGGCGTTGGTGATCGTCGTGCCCGCGCCGATGATCGCCGGTCCGCGCACCACGCAGCCGTCGAGGACGGCGCCCGCCTCGACGACGACCGTGCCCTCGAGGCGCACGTTCTCCGCGACCGTGCCGTCGATCCGCCGGGTGATGCCCTCGAGCATGATCCGGTTGGCCTCGAGGATGTCCTCCAGGCGGCCGGTGTCCTTCCACCACCCCGAGATGACCT
>VBHE01000393.1:1260-1999 GCA_005889515.1 Chloroflexota bacterium
GAACATGTACACGCCGACGAGCGCGAGGTCCGAGGGGGGGTGCTCGGGTTTCTCCACCAGGCGCACCACCCGGTCGCCCTCGAGCTCGGCGACCCCGAACCGCTGCGGCTCGGGGACCCGCGCGAGCAGGATCATCGCCTCGGCGCTGCTGCCGCGGAAGCTGTCGACGTAGCCGGTGATCCCGTCGGCGATCAGGTTGTCGCCGAGGTAGACGACGAAACGGTCGCCGTCCATGAACTCCCGGGCGATGGAGACCGCGTGGGCGAGGCCGAGCGGGGCCTCCTGCTGCAGATAGGTGACCCGCACTCCGAACCCGGAGCCGTCGCCGACGGCGGCGCGGATCTCGTCGCCGCTGTCACCGACGACGATGCCGACGTCGGTGATCCCGGCGTCCCTGAGGGCCTCGATCGCGTAGAAGAGGATCGGGCGGTTGGCCACCGGCACCAGCTGCTTGGCGCTCGTGTGGGTGATCGGGCGCAGCCGGGTTCCACGCCCTCCGCTCAGGATGAGGCCTTTCATCGAGAGCGGTACGGTAGCACGGTCGCTCCATCGCACCGATGTTCGGACGGGGCGGCGCCGGAGCGCCGGGGCCGGCCTCGTCGGGCCCCCGGGCCCATTGCTAGACTCGCGCGGTGAGCATTGCCATCTCGGTGGAGCACGTCTACAAACGGTTCCGCGTTCCGCTGGATCGCAGCACCACGCTGAAGGCGCGCATCGTGCATCCCCGGAGCAGCTCGCG
>VBHE01000393.1:2027-3249 GCA_005889515.1 Chloroflexota bacterium
TTCACCGGAATCATCGGACCCAATGGCTGCGGCAAGAGCACGCTGCTCAAGCTGCTGGCCGGCATCTATCAGCCCACCGCCGGCCGGCTCAGCGTCAACAGCCGGGTGTCGCCGTTCCTCGAGCTGGGTGTGGGATTCAATCCCGAGCTCACCGCGAGGGAGAACGTCTTTCTCAACGGTGCGGTGCTGGGACTGACCCGCCGCGACCTGCAGGACCGCCTCGACGAGATCATCGCCTTCGCGGAGCTCGAGGAGTTCGCCGACCAGAAGCTCAAGAACTTCTCGTCGGGGATGCAGGTGCGGCTCGCGTTCGCCGTCGCCATCCAGGCCGACGCCGGGATCCTGCTGATGGACGAGGTGCTCGCCGTCGGCGACGCGCGCTTCCAGGAGCGCTGCTTCGACGTCTTCAACCGCTTCAAGCGCGAGGGGCGGACGGTGGTGCTGGTCACCCACGACCTCGGAGCGGCGGAGCTGTACTGCGACCACGCATTCCTCCTCGACCACGGTGGGGTGGTGACCGAGGGCCCGGCGGGGGACGTGTGCTCGGTCTACCGGCGCATGGTCGGCGAGCGCAACGAGGCCGACGCCGCCGCCCGCGAGGAGCATCCCGAGGAGCCCGCCGCCATCGAGGAGAACGACGGTCGCTGGGGGAGCGGCGAGGTGCGCATCACCGACGTCGAGCTGATCGGCCCCGACGGCGCCCGTCACCACACCTTCGCCTCGGGCAAGCCGATGGTCATCAGGATGCGGTGCGAGGTGCGCAGGCAGGTCGACGACCTGATCTGCAGCCTCAACATCCATCGCGGCGACGGCTACGTGCTCGCCGGGAGCAGCACCTTCTACTCCGGGTTCGAGCTGCGCTGTCCGCCCGCGGGCAGCCGGTTCAGCGTCGACTGGGTGATCGACGAGGTGCGGCTGCTGGGCGGCCATTACCGGTTGTCGGCGACGCTGGCGGCGCATCCCACCTCGCACCAGATCGACTGCCTGGAGCAGCGCTTCGAGTTCCGGGTGATGTCCACGGCGCACCAGATCGGGCTCATCGAGATGGGCACCGACTGGCGCGCGGAGGGGATCGAGCTGCGGCCTCTCAGCGCCAACCTGGCGGGGCGGTACGAGCTCGATCCCGGCTCCGACGACGTCGCCGACGGCGGGGAGACCCGCTCGGCCTGACCCCGTTTCCCGAAGCGCGATCCGGCCGCCTCGGGGACGTCATGCCACAATC
>VBHE01000391.1 GCA_005889515.1 Chloroflexota bacterium
CGCCGCCAGCTGGACCTGGCGGGCGATGCAGCTCTTACTGGCCGTGTCGTCGGTGCTGTGGGGTGTCCGACTCGTCGTCAACTGGCAGGGCGCCGCCCGTGCGTTATCACGAGACGCACAACTGCTCGAGCCGCTGCGTGAGCGATGGGGCCTCGACGAGACGTGGTGGCGGCTGGCTGGTGTCGCCCTCATCGGAGGGGGGATTACGGTTTGAGCCTGAGTCTGAGAACGTCCGCGTCGCCGGCGACGGGGCTTGAGCTGACAGGCTTGGTGTTGAACTTCGTCGGCCTCGGTTGTGTTGCTCTCCGGACGAGAGCGGCAGTCCGTGCGCGTCGACCCGGCTCCGAAGGGTGAAGCCCGCCGGGGGTGTCGGAGTCCAGGGATCCTGACCTGCTAACGGTTCAGCGAGTGTGTCACGCCGTTGGGTGAGAAGGAGCGTTGCCAGGGGTGTTGGGGAGCCGGCCTCCAGGGAGGCTTGGGGGCTGGCGGGGGAGCGGGATCGGCGATGGGGTGAGGCTCCGGTCCTGGAGGTGAGTCCCAGCCGGGGCGGTGGACGCGGTAGTCGGGTGCCGCGGTAGTAGACGCGCAGGGTGCCGTCGAAGCGCTGGTGGACCTCGACCCGGGCGCGGGCAAAGGAGAGACGAGCCCGTCCGGCGGGGATGTCGATGAGGCGCTCGCCGAGGCGGACGGTGTTGTCGTTGTCGACGATGCGCTGGTACTTGAAGCAGAAGACCTCGTCGAGCCGGAGGGTGGCGGGCCAGGGCAGCCAGGCCGGGGTGGTGTCCGCGGCGGGGACGATGAAGCGGCGGTTGTGCTTGGGGAGGTAGTGGGCCAGCACCTGTTCGGCGTCGGCACGGGTGCAGGCGCCGGCCAGGCGCAGCTCGCTGCCGAGCCGGTCCTGGAAGGTCCCCCAGAGACGCTCGACGCGGCCCTTGGCCTGGGGAGAGCGGGCGAGGATCAGCTGGACGCCGAGTTCGCCGAGGAGCCTGCCGAACTGAGTGGGCCGGGCACCGCCGGCGAGCTGCTCGTCGATCGAGAGCGTCTTCTTGGTGACCACGAAGATCGAATGGCGGTCGCTGTAGAGGGCCAGAGGGATGCCGTGGTGGCGGACCACGTGACGCAGCACCTGGAAGTAGCCGTGGGCGTCCTCCTGCTCCCGGAAGCACGCCCAGGGGACGAGGCCGGTGGCGTCGTCGATGGCGCCGACCAGGCTGAGCCAGGGGCCGCGGCCCTCGAGCCAGTCGTGGCGGCTGGCGTCGACCTGCAGGAGCATGCCCTCGCGCGGGTAGCGGTCGCGGCGCTGGCGATGACGGGGCGGCCGGCGCCGGCGCGGTGAGGGAACGCCGGCGTCGACGAGGATGCGGCGGACGGTGGAACGCGAGAGCGCCAGCCCCTCATGCTCAGCGAGCATCTCGGTGAGGTGGTGGTGGTTGAAGCCGGCGTAGGTGGTCGTGGCGAGCGCCACCACGCTGGCGACAACGGCAGCGTCGACGGCGTTGCCGGGATGCCGGCCGCGGTTCCCGTGCGTGAGCGCGGCGGCACCGTCGGCGCGGTACGCGGCAAGAAGGCGGCGCACCTGACGTTCGGAGATGCCGAGCAGGCCGGCGGCCTCGGTGATCGAGATGGCGGCGCTGAGGAGGTGATTCAGAACCAGGAGGCGGCGCTGCTCGGAGGTGCTCAAGGTGATCCTGTCCTTCATGGGTTGGACAGAATCGCTGGACTCTTGGCCCGGTCAGATTCGCTGACCTACGTCAGCGGCCCGATCAAGATATTGACAGTTTGTGGCACGCATCGTACCCTCCAGCGGATATGCGAGAGAGGGCGGGCGGCGCGAGGGAGCCGACCCGCATGGGGGAGGAGGCGGGATGGGCACGGCCGCGCTCTGGGTTCTCGTCGTGGTCATCCCCGCCTCTGCCTTGAGTCTCCTGGTGCTCGACCTCGACGTGCGCGCCCAACGCCGCCGGCCGCGCCGGCCGCCCCTCCCCTCGCGGCTGACCGCCGTGCTGGGCGCCAGGGAGCTGCGTCCGAGGTGCACCGCACCGAGACCGTCGACCGCTATCTCGAATGCATCTACTACATCGCCCACGAGGGCGAGACCGTGCGTCCGAGCCGGCTCGCCGACTGGCTCGGGGTGAGCGCCCCGACGGTCAGCGTCAACCTGCAGCGGCTCGAGCGCGACGGCTGGGTGCGCATCGCCCGCGACCGCAGCGTCTCGCTGACGCCGCAGGGCGAGGAGATCGCGGCGCGGATCGTCCGCCGCCACCGCCTGCTCGAGCGCTGGCTCACCGATGTGCTCGGGCTCGACTGGGCGACCGC
>VBHE01000392.1 GCA_005889515.1 Chloroflexota bacterium
CGGGCTTCTCGGCGCCTCGGCGGATGCCGGGAACGGCGACCTGACGGGCGCGTTCTGACGTGAGACACGGTCGCCGGTGAACGCCGTCGCATCGATCGCCGATCTCAGCGGGGCGATTCACGCGCTCGCCGGGCGGTCGGCCGCCCTCGACGACGTCACGCGGTTCGCCGCCCAGGACCTCCTCTACGCGGTGGTGCTGGTGTTCGGCATCCTCTGGTGTCGTCGCGACGGTCTGCGCGCCGGTCTGGCGGCGGGCCTCGGTGCCCTGGTCGCCGTGGCGATCTCCGCCATCATCGGCGACGTCCATCACTCGGCCCGTCCGTTCATCGCCGGTCACTACGCTCCGCTGTTCGCCCACGCAGACGACGCAGCCTTTCCCTCCGACCACCTGGCGGCGCTGGGAGCGGTGACCGCCGGCGCGTGGATGAGCTCGCGGAGGATCGGAGCAGCGACCGCGGTGCTCGCCCTCATGATCGCCTTCGCTCGCGTGTATGCGGGGGTCCACTACGTCGGGGACGTCACCGCCGGCTTTGTCATCGGGGTGGCCGCGGGGCTCCTGGTGTGGTCCGCGATCCGCCCCCTCGTGCCGATGCTCGACCGTCTCGACGCCGGGCTCCGGCGTCGTCGTCTGCGCCCGGGGACCCACGGCAAGCGCCCTTCACTCTCCGCCGTCGAATTCGTACACATGGACCCAGGGTGACGAGGCATGGACAGAGCACAGATCGCCGTGGACGCGGCTGAGCACAGCATGATCCTGAGATACCTCCGATCGCGTGAGGCGAGGTCATCGAGGACTGCGGCCGTGGCCTGCCCATACTGCGGCGCCGAGCAGAACGTCCAGGGCCGCCCGGGTGTGCACTGGATGGCCCTGGTCTGCAGTCGGTGCGGCACCTTCATTCGAGAGTTCCCGAGCTCGCGGACCTGATCGTGGTCACGGCTGCGCGACCCGCGGTGACGGCGCCGTGGGGGACGGAGGGGCCCGGAGCGATGCTGAGCGCCCTGGTCGACACGCTTCCCATGGGCGTCGTGGTGATGGAGCCGTCGCGCGGGTTTCGCATCGTGTACTGCAACCGCACCCTTCGACAGGGGCCGTCCTCGCGACCGCCGCGGCTGGAGGGCAGGCCGTTTGCAGATGCGTTCGCGACAAGCGTTCGCAACCGCGTGATCCACCTGCTCCGCGGCGTCGTCCGCACCGGCGAGCCGGCGCATCTCCACGAGTTCGAAGGGAACGGCGACCGGCCCGCCACCACCCTCCGGCCCGGGGCCCTCTCGCTGTGGAACTGGGACGTGTACCCGCTTCGCGACGGGCAGGGCCGGGTCCGGCACCTGGTCGGCGTCGGGGTCGACGTCACCAGCTCGGTGAGCACTCGCCGGCGGGTGGACGAGGCTCACGAGCGAGGCCTGCTCGCGCTCCGCGAGATGTCACACCAGATGTCGGCCTCGCTCGAGCTCCCGGCCTTCTACGGGACGGTGAGCGCCAGCGTCGCCCAGCTGGTCGGCGCCCGCCGCGCGTTCTTCGGCCGGCTTCGCGACGACGGCTGGCTCGAGGGCGCCCCCGACGGCTTCGGCATCGCCTCCCACGTACTCGCCGGGCTCAGGGTGCCGTGCCGTCGCGGCGGCACCGGCCTCGTCGAGCGGATCGTGTTCGACGACGTCGTCTTCCACTCCGTGCTCGGGGATCGACTCTCTGCAGATCGTCGAGGTGATGGCGGTGTCCTGGAGGGTCGACGACCAGCCGGTCGGCGTCCTCGTCGTCGACGGCCCCCTACGAGGCTCCTTCGCCCCCGAGGACATCCTGGTGCTGCGCACCGCGGCACTCGCCGCGGCCCTGGTGTGGCAGCTGCGCGGCGGTGCAGAGGTCATCCGTGGTCTCCTCGAGGCCGCGCCCGACGCCATGGTCGCCATCGGTGCGGATGGGCGCATCCAGCTGGTGAACGGCGAGTTGGAGACACTCTTCGGGTACGCGGAGACGGAGCTCCACGGGCAGTCCGTGGAGGTGCTCCTTCCCCGTGGACTGGGCGCGTCGGAGCCTCGACGTCGGAGCCAGGACGCCGCCGATCCGCACCCGAGCGCCACCGGAGTCACCGTCGAGCTGTCCGGTCGGCGCAGCGACGGTCGCGAGTTCCCGGTCGAGGTCAGCCATGGCCCGCTGAGCACCGATGCGGGAGTGCTCGTCGTCGCGGCCATCCGCGACATCACCACGCGGAGGCAGTCGGAGCGGGACCTGGCGTCGAGGATGAGGGAGCTCGCAGGGATCGCCAGCACCGATCCTCTGAGCGGCCTGCCGAACCGCCGGGAATTCGAGCGTCTGCTCATCCTCTCCAGGACTGCCGGTTTCGCGGTTCTCGCCATCGACATCGACGGGTTGAAGACGGTGAACGACGCCCACGGACACGAGGCGGGGGACGCCCATCTGCGGGCCGTCGCGAGCACCCTGCGCATGGCGATGCGAGACGGTGATCTCGTCGCCCGCACCGGGGGAGACGAGTTCGCCGCCCTGCTTCCCGGACGCAGCCTCGAGGAGGCCACCCGGGTCGCGGAGCGGCTGCGCAAGTCGATGCACGGCGTGGTCGTGCCCCACGGCTTCGCGCGCATCAGTGTCGGGTGTGCGGCGGGAACCGAGAGCAGCGACGGGCTGGCCGTCTGGGCGGCGGCGGACCGCGCTCTCTACCGCGCCAAGGTGGCGGGGCGTGACCGTGTGGTGGCCTCGCCTCCCGGATCGGTCGCCGGCTCGTCGCTCGCGCCCTGGGAGACCACGCTGCCGGCGATCATCGCCGAGGGTCGCATCCGCGCCGTGTACCAGCCGATCGTCCGGTTGGGGGACGGCTCCGTCTTCGGCTACGAGGCCCTGGGCCGGCGCCGCGACCGGCCGGTGGCCGCGGGTGCGGACGGGCTCTTCTCCGTCGCGGTGCGAGACGCCCGCGGCCTGCCTGCCGGTGGTCTTCTCTTCCTCAACGTCGGGGTCTCCGCCCTGCTCGATCCCGTGCACGGTGCCGACCAGATGCTGCTCCTCCTTCGTTGGGGCGCCCTCGGTCCGACACGCGTCGTGCTGGAGATCAGCGAGCGCCACGCGGTGGGGGAGACCGGGCGATTGCGCGAGGTGCTCACCGAGTACCGGCAGCTCGGCTTCCGCTTCGCCCTGGACGACGTCGGCGCGGGCCTCTCCACGTTCGAGGTCCTGGCTGCGGCGGCTCCCGAGTTCGTGAAGGTCTCGCCGGCGATCACCCGGCACGCCGATGAGAGCGGCCCACGAGCGGTCGTCCGTGCCCTGGCGGCGTTCGTCGCCGAGACCGGGAGCGCGCTCATCGCCGAGGGACTGGAGACCGGCGACGACGTGCTGCGGATGATCGACCTCGGGGTCGGGTTGGGCCAGGGGTTCGCGCTCGGCGAACCCGCCCTCCCGCCACGCTCGACCTCAGCCCCAGGAGCGGG
>VBHE01000270.1 GCA_005889515.1 Chloroflexota bacterium
GTCCTCGGGCTCGAGCGCGACGCCCGCGGCCGTCTCTTCTCCCCGCAGATGCGCGAGCGCTTCGCCCACCTCGGGGTCTCGGCCACACGCGCCGAGGTCATCGCGGCGGTCTCCGTCGCCGACAAGAAGGTGAGCTTCCTGCTCGACCGCACCTTCGAGCAGGTCGGGCTCTCCCTCGCGCAGGTGCGCGTGCTGGCGATCATCCGCCACCACGGCGACGCCGGCGCGCAGATGAGCGCGATCGCCCTCGCCTGCAACGTCGTCCCGCGAACCACCACCGGGGTCGTCGACGGCCTCGAGGCCGCCGGCCTGGTGGAGCGCGTTCCCGACCCGACCGACCGTCGCGCGGTCATCGCCCGCCTCACCGCCGATGGTGATCGGCGCCTCGACGGCGCCCTCGCCCTCCAGGCCCAGGTGGGCGAGCGTCTGCTCGAGCGCTTCAGCGATGAGGAGCAGGAGGTCCTCCGCGACCTCTGCCTCCGTCTCGTCGAGGCCGCCGTCACGGAGGCACACGCATGACCGGCGCCCCGGCGATCCCGGCCGCTCCCCACCGCCGCCTCGACCCCCGGATGGTCACCTTCCTCGGCGTCATGGCGGCCATGTTCCTCGCCGCCCTCGACCAGACCATCGTGGGCACCGCCATGCCCACGATCGCCCGCGACCTGGGCGGCGTCAACCGCTACACCTGGGTGATCACCGTCTACCTGCTCACCAGCACCGCGGTGGTGCCCGTGGTCGGCAAGCTCTCCGAGCAGCTCGGTCGCAAGCGCGTCTTCCTGACCGCGATCGTCGCCTTCCTGGCCGGCTCAGCGCTCTGTGGCCTCGCCCCATCGATGAACTGGCTGATCGCCTTCCGCGGGCTGCAGGGCATCGGCGCCGGGATGCTCACCGGGACCGCCTTCGCGGTCATCGCCGACCTCTTCTCGCCCGCGGAGCGCGGCAAGTACACCGGCATGGTGGCCGGCGTCTTCGGCATCGCCAGCGTGATCGGTCCGCTGGTCGGCGGCGGCCTCACCGACCACGCCGGCTGGCGCTGGGTCTTCTACGTCAACATTCCCATCGGTGCCGCCGTCCTCGCCGTGCTGGCGCGGACCTTCCCCTCGATGCGGCGCGCCGGCGTCCGTCCCCGCATCGACTTCGCCGGTGCCGCGCTGATCGCCGCGGGGGCGGCGCTGCTCGTCCTCGGAGCCTCGCTCGAGGGGACCAACGGCTGGGGCTACCCGCCGGTCGCGATCAGCCTGGTCGGCGGCGTCGCGCTGCTGGTCGTCGCCCTGCTCCACGAGCGCCGCACCCCCGAGGCGGTGCTGCCTCCCGAGCTCTTCCGCTCGTCCATCTTCTCGGTCGCGACCGCGGTCACCTTCCTCATGGGAGCGGTGATGTTCGGCGCCATCACCTACATCCCGCTCTTCCTCCAGTACGTCGTCGGCGTGCACGCGACCGGCTCCGGTCTGACGATGCTTCCCCTCATGGCCGGGCTGGTGGTGGCGAGCATCGCCGGCGGCCAGGTGATCTCGCGCACCGGCCGCTACCGGATCCAGGCCGTCGCCGGCATGGCCGCGGTCGCCATCGGCATCCTCCTCACCACCCTGCTCGACGCCCGGTCGACCCAGGCGCAGGTGACCCCGGCGATGGTGATCCTCGGCCTCGGGCTGGGCCTCTCCATGCCGGTGTTCAACGTGGTCTCCCAGAACGCCGTCCCCCAGCGGCTGATGAGCTCGGCGACGAGCGCGGTGCAGTTCTCGCGCCAGATCGGGGCGACCCTCGGTCTCGCGGTGATGGGCTCGTACTTCAACGCCCGGCTCACCGCCCACGGCGGAACCGCCGCACACATCACCCACGAGCAGCTCCGGCTCGCGTACTCGGGCGCCATCCACGACGTGTTCCTCGTCGCCCTGCTGGGCGGCGCGCTCACCCTGGTGATCTCCGCCTTCCTCCGCGAGATCCCACTGCGCACCGCGAACCACCCCGAGGAGGTGCGCGAAGCCGCCGCGGTGGCGGTCGCGTAGCCGGTCCCGGGCATAATGTCGCCCGGCGCGGAGGGTGCATGCCCGTCCGCGCCGGGTGCCCGGCGCGACGGGGCAGAGTGGGAGGCGTCATGGGCAAGGTCTTCTCGAGCGCGACGGAGGCGGTCGCCGACATCCCCGACGGCGCCACCCTCGCCGTCGGCGGCTTCGGGCTCTGCGGGAATCCGATGGAGCTCATCCGCGCGCTCTACGACGCCGGCACCACCGACCTGAAGGTGGTCTCGAACAACTGCGGGGTCGACGACTGGGGCCTCGGACTGCTGCTCTTCGCGCGGCGGATCTCGCGGATGACGAGCTCCTACGTCGGCGAGAACCGGGAGTTCGCCCGCCAGTACCTCTCCGGGGAGCTCGAGGTCGAGCTCACCCCCCAGGGCACCCTCGCCGAGCGGCTGCGCGCCGGCGGCTGCGGCATCCCCGCCTTCTTCACCCCCGCGGGCGTCGGCACCCTGGTCGCCGAGGGCGGGCTGCCCTGGCGGTACGCTTCCGACGGCTCGGTGCTCGTCGCCAGCCCGCCCAAGGAGACCCGCTTCTACGACGGCCGCGAGTACATCCTCGAGGAGGGGATCGCCTGCGACTTCGGGCTCGTCCACGCGCTGCGCGGCGACCGCTACGGCAACCTCGTCTTCAACAAGGGCGCGCGCAACTTCAACCCGCTCTGCGCGATGTCCGGACGGATCACCATCGCCGAGGTCGAGGAGCTGGTCGAGCCGGGGGCGATCGACCCCGACGACGTCCACCTCCCCGGCGTCTTCGTGCAGCGGATCCTCGAGGTGGGGGCGGGGGAGAAGCGCATCGAGCGGATCACCACCCGCTCCCGGGAGGAGGCGTAGCCATGGCGCTGACCCGCGAGCAGATGGCCGCGCGGGCCGCGCGCGAGCTCGAGGACGGCTCCTACGTCAACCTCGGCATCGGCCTCCCCACGCTCATCCCCAACCACCTGCCCGCCGGTGTGCACGTCCACCTCGAGGCGGAGAACGGCATCCTCGGGGTCGGGCCGTACCCCTACCCCGGCGACGAGGACCCCGACCTCATCAACGCCGGCAAGGAGACGGTGACCGTGCTCCCGGGCGCCTCCTTCTTCGACTCGGCGATGAGCTTCGGGGCGATCCGCGGCGGCGCCATCGACGCCGCGGTGCTCGGCGCCATGGAGGTCTCGGAGCGCGGCGACCTGGCCAACTGGATGATCCCCGGGAAGATGATCAAGGGGATGGGTGGGGCCATGGACCTGGTCCACGGCGCCAAGCGGGTGATCGTGCTGATGGAGCACGTATCCCGGGACGGCTCTGCCAAGATTGTCCGGAACTGCTCGCTCCCGCTCACCGGCCGCGGGGTGGTGCAGCGGATCATCAGCGACCTCGCGGTCATCGACGTGACCGCCGAGGGCCTCGTGCTCCGCGAGCTCGCCCCGGGGGTGAGCGTGGAGCAGGTGCGTGCCGCCACCGAGCCCGAGCTCCACGTCCCCGCCGGGGTGGGGGCGGGGTAGGGGCGCCACTCGACAGTGCCCGCCCCGCGTGCCATCCCGACCCGGGGAGGGTGATCGATGTCGCACCTTGTGCTCTCGCGGGAGATCTTCTGCCCGATCGAGTCGGTGTTCGCCTACGTCAGCGACCTGACCCGGGCGCCGGAGTGGTGGCCCAACCTCTCCGAGGTGCGCCGTCTCGACGGTGACGGGCCGATCGGCGTCGGCACCCGGTACGGCTTCACCTACAACATGTTCGGCCGGCACTTCCCCGGCGAGGCGACGCTCACCGAGTTCGTGCCCAACGAGCGCGGGGTGCTCGAGGCCGACGGGCAGATCCATGCGGTGATCCGCAACGACTACCGCGCCACCGCGAAGAGCCGCACCCGGGTCACGGTGATCATCGAGTACGACGTCCCCACCGTCCTCGGCAAGGTGGTCAACGCGCTGATCGTCGAGCGGCGCAACGCCGCCGACGCCGACCATGCCTTCGACCAGCTGAAGGACGTGCTCGAGCACGAGGCGATCGCCCGGATCGACGAGGGCGTGGTCCTCTAGATCCTTGGGCTGAATACCCCAAGGGGGCGGGGGCGGCTGCCCGTCTATACTTGGCCGCCGGATGCACGGGACCCCCCTCTCGCTCTCCCTCTTCTGGGTGGCGGTGGTCGCCTACCTCGCCGGCTTCCTCGCCTTCATCCTCCACATGGCGTTCCGCCGGCGCGGGCTCTCCGACGCCGGCGTGGTCGCGGCGATGACCGGATGGCCGTTCCACCTCGGGTCGATCGTCGCCCGGGCGCTCGAGGCCGGGCACTGGCCGCTGGGGAACATGTACGAGTACTCGACGGGGATCAGCCTCATCCTCGTCACCGCCTTCCTGGTGCTCGCGCTGCGCCACCGGATGCGGCTGGTCGGCGCCCCCGCGATGGGGCTCGCGGTCGCCCTGCTCGGGCTCGCCTACATGCTCTACGTCCCCCCCGGAAGCCTGGTCCCGGCGCTGCACAGCTACTGGCTGACCATCCACGTGACCGCGATGGCGACGTCGTCGGGGATCCTCACCTTCTCGTTCCTCTTCGGGATGCTCTACCTGGCCCGGCGCTGGGCCGACCTCCGCCTCCAGGCCCACGCCCAGGCCGCCGGCTCCCGGGGGGCGGTGACCCCGGGCGGCACCCCGGTCTCGGTGGGCGGTGGCCGCAGCGGCGGTGACCCCCGCCTGGCGGCCGCGCGGACCGTCGTGCGCGCTCTCCCCAACGCCGGCACGCTCGACCTCTGGAGCTACCGCTTCGTGATGCTCGGCTTCCCGATCTGGTCGTTCGGGGTGATCTGCGGGGCGATCTGGGGCGAGCACGCCTGGGGCCGCTACTGGGGGTGGGACCCCAAGGAGACGTTCGCCTTCATCACCTGGGTGACCTTCGCCATCTACCTCCACGCCCGGGTCACCTACGGCTGGCGCGAGGCGAGGGCCGCGGCGATCACCGCGGTCGGCTTCGTCTCCATCCTCTTCACCCTCTACGCCGTCAACCTCTGGATCGTCGGTCTCCACTCGTACGCCAAGGCATGAGCCGCGTCGGGGCGGCGGCGCTCGCCGCCCTGCTGCTGACCGGGTGCGGGCTCGAGCAGGAGGTGGGGGTCGGCAGCACCGGCGGCCCCCAGGTGGGCACCGCCGCCCCCGAGGTGAGGATCCACACCCTGGACGGGGCGACGTTCGACCTCGCCGCGGAGCGCGGCCACCCGGTGGTCATCGACTTCTTCGGCTCCTGGTGCGGGCCGTGCCGCCGCCAGCAGGCCGACCTCAACGCCGTCGCCGCGCGCTACCGCCCCCGGGGGGTGGTCGTGGTCGGCGACGCGCTCCGCGACGACCGCGCCGCGGTCGAGAGCTATCTCACCGACCTCGCGGTGCCCTACCCGGCCGGCCTCGACGACGGCGAGGTCGGCGCCCGCTTCGCGGTGCTCGCGCCGCCGACGACGGTCGTCGTCGACCGCGACGGCCGGGTGGCCGCGACCGTCCTCGGGGGCATCCACCCGGCGACGCTGACGCGCCTCCTCGACCGGCTGCTCGCCGCCGGCTGACCCCGCGGAGCCGACGCCGGGCGGCCCCCAGGACCGCCCGCGCGTCAGAGAACGACCCGGCTCAGCTCGCGCGCCGCTGCCAACGGGTCTTCTTCAGCATCTTCTTGTGCTTGTGCTTCCGCATCTTCTTGCGGCGCTTCTTGATGACCGAGCCCACCCGGGCCTCCTGTCGCCCTCGCCGGGGCATCACTCTGACGCGCCGGCAGGCGCGGTCCGTGTACGACCGGCGGAGTGTAGCAGCAGCCCGGTCGGGGCTAGCCGCCCGCCGGGTCGGGGGCCAGCTCCGCGTAGGCGGCGCGGAGCCGCTCGGCGGTCCGGTCGAGGTGCTCTGGGAGGACCTTGACGTCGGCGAGGACGGGCATGAAGTTGGTGTCCCCGTCCCAGCGGGGGACGACGTGGGTGTGGACGTGGTCGGCGATGCCCGCGCCCGCGATCCGGCCCTGGTTCACCCCGAGGTTGAAGCCGTCGGGGCCGAGCGCCGCCTGGAGCGCGCGGACCGCGCGCCGGACCCCGACGAACATGGCCGTGCCCTCCGATGTCGTGAGGGCGGTCAGGTCGGGGGCGTGGCGGTGGGGGACGACGAGCAGGTGACCGCTGCTGTACGGATAGAGGTTGAGGACCGTGAAGGTGAGCTCGGCGCGCTCGACGACGTGCTTCTCCTGATCGGTCCCGCCGGCGTCGATGGCGCAGAGCACGCAGCCCTCGCGGGGCGTGGAGTCGCCCACGTACTCCATCCGCCACGGGGCCCAGATCTGGCGCACGGCCGCCGAGGATAGCAGCGGGGCTGCGGAGTCCCTGCCCTCGGCAGCGCCACCGGCCCGCCCACCGCAAGTTTTCATTTGATGCGCTCGTTTCGATTGTCGCATCCCGGTTGTGGGCCGGGGCCGGGCGCCGCCCCGCAGAGCGGCGGAAGAGGGGTTCGGACGATGGTGCGGCGAGCGCTTGCGGCTGCGGCACCGGTCACCATGGCCGGCGTCCTCCAGCTCGTCCTCGGCGCCACCTCCGCGTCCGCCGCGATCTCGGTGGGGATGCCCGCGCAGCAGCCCTCGCTTCTCGGAGGGGTGCTCCAGCTGCTCGCGCCCCGGCCCGCCGCCGCTCCCGCAACGGCGCCCGCGGGGAGCTCCTCCGCCCACGGCCTGAGCCTCGACATCCTCGGCGGCTGCGTCAGCTGCACCTCGGCGAGCGCCGCCCCGGGCCACGGCGGCGCCTCGGCCACCGGCCTGCGGCTGCTCGGCCACGACCTCGCCGCCGGCTCCGCCGACGGGCACGGCAGCCAGGGCGCCGCGCTCCTCTCGCTCCCGCTCAACCCGCTGCTCGACCTGGCGCTGGCCGGGTGGAGCGCGTCTGCGGACAGCGGCGCCGGCGCCTCGTCCGGGGACGCGCGGAGCGCGCTGACCGACCTCGGCGTCCTCGGCAGCCTCGCCAACGTGTCGCTGCTGACCTCCAGCAGCCACGCCGCGGTCTCCGGCGCCTCGGGCGCGGGCGGCGCCTCGAGCGACGGGGCGGTGATCACCCTCCTCGGTGGCGCCCTCGACCTCCACCTGCTCCACTCCGGCACCGACGCGAACGGCGCCGCGCAGACCTACCTCGCCTCGGTGAACGGCACCACGGTGGGCGCGCTGAGCAGCTCCGACCCCATCCCGGTGAGCATTCCCGGCGTCCTCGACCTGGCCCTTCTCCAAGCCGACGCCGCCACCGGCAACGGCGGGACCGCAAGCGCCGCGATCGGCACCGTCTCGGGCGTGCTCGGCACCCCTGGCACCGCCGCCGGCGTCCTCGGCAGCACCGCCTCCGGCAGCGGCCCCGCCGCCTCCGGCGGCGGTGCGCCGACGACCATCCCGGTCACCCCGGGCGGCTCGCCCTCGGTGCTCGGGGTCATGTCCAACCCGCGCCTCGTCCCCCAGACCGGCTCCTACATCGGCGCCGCCGGCCTCGGACTGGTCATCGTCGGGACCGCCCTGGCCGCCGCGAGCACCGCTCGCCGGCGCCGCCGGCCCGCGGCCGCGTGACCCCCTCAACCTGCTTTCCTCCCTGACCCTGTCGGGCGGGGCCAACGTGGCCCCGCCCGACGACTTTGTACGGGGTGATACTTTCCCGCCGTGATCCCTCGTCTCCGGCGTCCCGCCCCGCTGCTCGTCCTCGCCGCCGCCGCGGCGGCACTCGCGTCGTGCGGCGGCGAGGCCGGGGTCAACACCCCCGCTCCCGGCTCCTCCACGCCGGCGCCCTCGGTCGCCCCCGGGGCGCTCCAGCCGGGCTCGCTCCTCACCGGCGACACCTTCACCGTGCGCGTGCCGCTCGACTGGTCGGTGAAGCCGACCAGCACCCCGACCTCGGGCGGGCCGCAGTCGACGACGGTGCGGCAGACCGAGGTCGACTCGCCGGGGCGCGACGCCGCGATCGTCATCCTCGAGTACCCGTACTCGATCTTCCCGGCGGCCACCCTCAACGACACCCTCGACAACTTCGTGGCCCGCGTCGTCCAGCTCCCCACCGGCTCGGCGAGCCCGCAGGCGGTGCAGCCGCGCACCCACATCACGGTCGCGGGCGAGGACGCGGTGGTGCTCGCGTTCCAGGACGTCTACAAGGGCACGCCGGGGTACAGCCGCTTCGCGGTGATGCGCCACACCAACGTCGTGTACGTCCTCACCCTGGGGACGAAGCCGACCTTCGCGGCGAGCTACTCACCGGCGCTCGACACCCTGCTCCACACCTGGGCCTGGAAGTAGCCGCGGGCGCGGACCGCTGGTGGAGCCAGGGGGGCTCGAACCCCCGACCTCTTGCATGCCATGCAAGCGCTGTGGTGAGGCCGATGATTACACGCCGTTTCAAATACGATTAGGAGCGCTTGCGTACTAATCGCAGTCCTGCGATGCGCTTGCCCTCCTGCTTTGAAGGCTCATTTCGGGAGCCCTGCCGGCGATCCTCGCCGAGGGCGGGCGCGGTCGATCGTCGTGCTCTGCGCCTTCCAGACCTACGGCCAGGCCGGGACCCTCTGGGGGCAGCGACCCGACGGGCGGATCTTCGGCGGGGGCTGCTCGCTGTTGCTCGCCGGCGTGCGCGACGAGGCAGGCTTGCGCCGGTTCGAGCTCCTCCGCGGCCGCCACTTCCTCCCCCAGGTGACCAGGAGCGTGTCCCGCTCGACCCGCCGACCCGTGGGCGGCTTCAACCTCTGGGATGGGGTCGAGGTGCAGCGGCTGCCAGCGGCGACGGCGTGGGCGCAAGCGCATGGGGCCCGCTACTGATGCGTCGCAAGCGAGACGACCCGTCGACGTCCTTGGATGTCGTACTCGTGGATCCCTCCCGTACTTCGGGAGGGCTACGGGCGCCATTGGACGTTGCCACGGACGTCCGGAAACACCGATCGCAGGGTCACTTGGCCGCTATGGCGCGTGGTGCGTACGTGACCAGAACGCCGGGTATGCGTGTCGCGGCGCCCCTACTATTCCCGCAACTCGCCAGCCGCTGACACTGGTCGACCACCGACACGCCGGCGAGCGACGGAATCGGGGGAGAAACACTTTCATGTCGCGTGGATCGAACGCGCCCTTGTGGTCGCGCACCAGCCTGCTGTCGATCAATCGCTGCGAAGCACGACGGGGCCAGTCCGGACGTCCTGCGTCGCGTGATCCCCGCCGTTCCCGTCGGGCTGCGTGGTCACTGCTGGCCGCGATCCTGGTCGGCGTGGTCGGCGGGGCGTTCCGGGGAATCGACACCGTCCACGCGGACAGCTCGGTCACCGTCTCCTCGGTCAGTGGCACCTTCTACCCCTATTCGGGCAGCGGAGCCTTCGACACCTCCCAGCTCTCCAACTCGGTCTTCACCCAGCAGTTTCCGGTCGTCGACTTCAACCCGAACGACGGCGGCCAGAGTTTCTGCTCGAACAGCACCGGCGTCAGCGATACGACCCGCCC
>VBHE01000271.1:0-10716 GCA_005889515.1 Chloroflexota bacterium
CGCGGTCGTCCTCTCCCTCGGGCCGTCGCTCCACGTCGCCGGCCGCCGCACCCACGTCCCACTCCCCGAGGCGCTGATCGGCCACCTCCCGGTGCTCGCCAACCTCCTCCCCAGCCGGCTGATGCTCTACGCCTTCCTGCTCGCCGCGGTGCTCCTCGCGGTGTTCGTGGACGACATCCGCGGGCGGCGCGCCACCGCGGTGGCCGGCGCCGTCGTCCTCGCCGCGGTCGCCGTCACCCTGTTCCCACGCCTGCCCTTCCCCTCCTCGCCCGTCTCCACCCCGCCGTTCTTCACCGGCGCGGGCGTCCGCCAGATCCCCCAGGACGAGGTGGCCCTGGTCGCCCCCTACGTCAGCTCGCCGGTGCCCGACGACCCGATGCTCTGGCAGGCGCTGAGCGGGATGCGCTTCCGGATGCCCGAGGGCTACTACCAGGGCCCGGACCGCAACGGCCATCGCATCTACGGGCCGGTTCCGTCGACCACCTCGGCGGTGCTGGAGGCGATCTGGGCGACGGGACGGGCCCAGGCGCTGAGCACCGCGCTGCGCCGGGGCATCGCCGCCGACCTCGAGGCCTGGTCGGTCCGCGACATCCTCGTCGGGCCGATGCCGCACCGCGAGGAGATGACCGCCTTCATGACCGCGCTCACCGGCCGCCCGCCGGTGGAGAGCGGCGGCGTCGCCCTCTGGGCACACGTCGACCCGGAGCGGCTCGCCGCCACCCGCTGAGGATGACCGTCACCTCCGCCCCTGCCCGCACCCGATCCGGCGGCGCCGCGGTGACCGACCTCGGCGTCCTCGGGCTGCTCGTCGGGCTCTCCGTCCTCCTCTTCCTGCCCGCGTGGCGCGATCCCGCCCACACCGTCATCGGCGGGCATGGCGACGCCGAGCAGTCGATGTGGTTCCTGCGCTGGCTGCCCTGGGCGCTGACCCACGGCCACGACCCCCTGCTCACCGACCACATCGGCCATCCCACCGGGGCCAACCTCATGTGGAACTCGGCGCAGCCGCTCACCGCCCTCGCCGCCTGGCCGCTCACCGCCGCGGCGGGGCCGGTGCTCGCCTACGACGCGATGGTCACCCTCGCGCTCGCGCTGAGCGGCTGGTGCGCCTACCTGGCGATCCAGAGGATCGTCCCGGGTCGTGCGGGGGCGCTCGCCGGCGGCCTGCTCTACGGCCTCTCCCCGTACATGGTCGCCCACGCCAGCGGCCACCTCGACCTGGTGATGGCACCGATCCCTCCGCTGCTGCTCCTGGTCCTCCACGAGCTGCTGGTCCGGCGGCGGCTGCCGCCCCTGGCCGGCGGCGCCGCGCTCGGGCTGCTCTCGACCCTCCAGCTCTTCATCGCCGAGGAGGTGCTCGCGAGCGAGGCGATCGTGGCGGCGATCGTCCTGGGGGTACTCGCCCTGCTCCACCGCGACCGGGTCCGGGAGGACGGACGCCGGCTGCTCATCGCGCTCGCCGCGGCCGCCGCCGTCTTCACCGTGCTCGCCGACTGGGCGCTGGCGGTGCAGTTCCTCGGCAGCGGCCGGCTGCGGGGGACGGGGGCGGCCTCGGGGTTCGGCACCGACCTGCTCAACCTCGTCGTCCCCGGCTCGTCCCAGTGGCTCGCCCCCCATCCCGCGCAGAGCCTCTCCGCCCGCTTCGCCGGGAACGGCGCGGAGCGGACCGGCTACCTCGGCGTGCCCCTGCTGGGGCTGATCGCCCTGACCGTGGTGCGCCACCGGCGGGAGGCGGTGGTGCGCACCGCCGCGATCGCCGGCGCCGCCGCGGTCGTGCTCTCGCTCGGCACCACCCTCCACATCGGCGGGCTCCACACCCACATCCCCCTCCCCGCGCTCGCGATCACCCGGGTACCGGTCCTCGACAACCTGCTCCCCGGACGGCTGATGCTCTACGCCTTCCTCGCGGCCGCGGTGCTCCTCGCCGTCTTCGCCGGCGATCTGCGGCGGGCGCCGGCCCGGAGGCTCGCCGGCGCGGCGCTGCTCGCGGCGACCGCGATCAGCCTGCTCCCGCGGATGCCGTTCCCCTCCGCCCCGGTCTCGACGCCGGCCTTCTTCACCGGGACCGCGGTGGAGCGGATCGCCGAGGGCGACGTGGTGCTCGTCGCCCCGTTCTCCCGGCTGCCCGTGCCCACCGATGCGATGGTCTGGCAGGCGCTCAGCGGGATGCGCTTCCGCATGCCCGAGGGCTACTACCAGGGCCCGGGGCCCGGCGGCACGCGGTTCTACGGCCCGCCCCCGTCGTCGACCTCCGCCCTGATGGAGCAGATCTGGTCGCAGGGCACCTCCCCGCCCCTCGACTCCGCGCTGCGCGGGCGCATCGCCGCCGAGCTGCGCGCCTGGGGGGTGCGCGACGTCGTCGTCGGGCCTGCTCGGCCGGCCCCCGAGCTGGTGGGGGCCGGTCGCGCTCTGGACCGGGGTGGGCTCCGCTCAGGTCGTCCCCGACTCCCAGCTCGCCAGGTAGCGCTGCTGCTCCTCGGTCAGCACGTCGATGGCGACCCCCATGCTCCGCAGCTTGAGTCGCGCGATCTCGCGGTCGATGTCCTCGGGGACGTCGTAGACGTCGGGCTTCAGGGTGGCGTGGTTGCGGGCCACGAACTCCGCGCAGAGCGCCTGGTTGGCGAAGGACATGTCCATCACCGCCGCGGGATGGCCCTCGGCGGCGGCGAGGTTGACGAGCCGTCCCTCGGCGAGGACGTGGAGGGTGCGGCCGTCGCCGAGCCTGTGGGAGGCGACGAAGGTGCGGGGACGGGTGACCGACACCGACATCTCGTCGAGCGCGGCGAGGTTGATCTCGTCGTTGAAATGGCCGCTGTTGGCGATGATCGCGCCGTCCTTCATCACCTCGAGGTGGCGCCGGTCGACGACGTTGAGGTCGCCGGTGACGGTGATGACCAGGTCGGCCTGGGGCGCGATCGCCTCGAGGGTCGACACCCGGTAGCCGTCCATCACCGCCTCGAGCGCCCGCAGCGGGTTGACCTCGGTGACCACGACGTGGGCGCCGAGCCCGGCGGCGCGCATCGCCAGCCCGCGCCCGCACCAGCCGTAGCCGCAGACCACGAACCGTAGCGGTTGTCGAACATGTGCTTGGTGTCCGCCTCGTTCACCGCGACGATGGGGAAGCGCAGCGCCCCGGCGCGCGCCATGGCGCGCAGCCGGATCACCCCGGTGGTCGTCTCCTCGGTGCCGGCGAGAACGCCGGGGAGGAGGTCCTGCCGGTCCTTGTGGAGCTGGCTGACGAGGTCGGCGCCGTCGTCCATGGTGAGCTGGGGCTCGCTCTCGAGCACCGCCGCGATGTGGGCGTAGTAGCGCTCCGAGTCCTCGCCCTTGACCGCGAAGGTGGGGATGTCGTGCACCGCCACCAGCGCCGCCGCGACCGGGTCCTGGGTGGAGAGCGGGTTGCTCGCGCAGAGCCGCACCTCGGCGCCCCCCGCCTTCAGGGTCATCGCGAGGTTGGCGGTCTCGGTGGTGATGTGGAGGCAGCCGGCGATGCGGAGGCCGTCGAGCGGACGCTCGGCGGCGAAGCGCTCGCGGATGAGGGCGAGCACCGGCATCTCCTTGGCCGCCCACTCGATGAGCCGCTGGCCCTCCTGCGCCAGTGCGAGGTCGGCGACGTCGTGGGCCATGGTGGTCATCGGATCCTCCTGGTCGGGCGGTGTCGGGTGATCAGAAGCGCACCAGCGCCACCCGGGGCAGATCCCCCAGGGCGCGGGCGCCGTCGAGGAAGGCGAGCTCGATGAGGAAGGCGACGCCGACGACGACGCCGCCGAGCCGCTGGACGAGCTCGACCGTGGCGGCGGCGGTGCCGCCGGTGGCGAGCAGGTCGTCGACGACGAGGACCCGCTCGCCGGGACGGATCGCATCGGTGTGGATCTCGAGCACGCTCTCGCCGTACTCGAGGGTGTAGCTGACGCTGATGCGCTCGGCGGGGAGCTTCCCCGGCTTGCGCACCGGGACGAAGCCGGCGCCGAGCCGGTAGGCGACGGCGCCACCGAGGATGAAGCCGCGGGACTCGACGCCGACGACGTGGTCGATGGCCTGGCCGGCGTGGGCCTCGACGAGCCCATCGATCGCGGCGCGGAAGGCGGCGGCGTCGCCGAGAAGGGTGGTCACGTCCTTGAAGAGCACCCCCTCGCGGGGGAAATCGGGGACGTCGCGGATGACGGCGCGAAGGCGGTCGGCGAGCTCGGTGGCGGCCATCGAGGCCGGAGTCTACGCAAGCACCCCGGTGACGGCGTCCCGGAACCGCCCGCCGATCACCGCCCAGTCGAGCTCCTCGTCGACCAGCCGCCGGGCCCGCACCGCCATCGCCTCCCCCTCCTCGGGCCGCTCCAGGGCGGCGGCGACGGCGGCGCCGAAACCCTCGGGGGGGGCGGACCAGAGGTGCTCGCCGGGACGGACGTCGAGGCCGCGCGCTCCGGTCGGGGTGGAGAGGGCGGGAAGCCCGGCGGCGAAGTACTCGACGAGCTTGAGGTTGGTCCCCGAGCCGCTGACCATGGGGTTGAGACCGAGGTCGGCGGACCAGAGCAGGCTGCGCTTGAGCAGGTCGGGGAGCTCGCCGCAGAGGGCGACGTTGTCGGGAAGGGTCTCGCCGTCGAGCGCCACGCAGTGACCGCCGACCATGAGGAAGAGCACCCGGGGCAGGTCCTCGGCGATCGCCATGACCCGGCGCGCCGCCTCGATGTTCGGCGGGTGCCAGCTGCCCATGAAGAGCGCCGCGTGGTCGGGGGCGCCCCCGTCCGCGGTCCGCGCCAGGCCTTCGAGCCAGCGCCGCCGGCGCATCCGCCGCGGCTCGCCGCCGCAGAAGGCGGTCGCCCGGGCGTCCACGCCGTTCGGCACCACCCGGAAGCGCTCGGCGGGGCCGCCGTACTCCTCGCGCAGCGCCCCCGCGTCCTCCGCCGAGCAGGCGGCGACGAGCGCGGCGCCCCGAACCACCGCCGCCTCGACGGCGCGGGTCTCGGCGAGCAGCCGGGCCCCGACCGGCCCGGCGGGGAGCACCGCCGCCTTGAGCTGGAACGCCGCGTCCTGGGCGTCGTAGACGACCGGGAGCCCCGGCGCCACCGCCGCGAGCGCGGGATGGAGGTAGGGGTGCACGAGCACCGCCGCCTCGGCGCCCGCCGCGGCGGTGCGCAGCCGGTCGAGGTACTCGGGGGTGCGCATGATCAGGGTCGCGGCGACGATGTCGGTGACCGGCAGCCCCACCTCGGCGGCGATCTCCTGCTCGCGCGCCTCGTGCTCCGCCGACTTCGGAACGACGGTCTCGGCCAGTCCTGGCGACAACTCGATCCGGCGCGCGGCCTCGCCGTGGGGCACCAGGCTGAGCAGCTCGACGTCGCAGCGCTCGCCGAGCGCGGCGAGCAGCTGCAGGCAGCGGAGCTGGCCGCCGCCGCGCCGCGGATGCACCGCGAAGGTGGAGAGCGCCACCACCCGCGGCCGTGCGCCGCGCGCGGCGCCGGCGGTGCGCCGCGGCGGCGGCGCGGTGAGCAGCTTCTCGACGACCGTGTCCCAGGAGACCGCCCGCGAGCGCAGCCGGCCCGCCGCCCCCATCCGCCGCGCCCCCGCGGGATCGGCGCAGAGCCCGGCGATCGCCTCGCCGAGCGCCTCGGCGGTCGGCGGGACGACCCGCCCGGTGACGCCGTCGACGACGAGCTCGGTGGGCCCGCCGGAGTCGTCGCAGGTGACCACCGGCTTGGCGCAGGCCATCGCCTCGAGGGTGATCAGCCCCAGGTCCTCGTCGCGGGGGATGAACGGCACCGCCAGCGCGCCGGCGTAGAGGTCGCGCAGCCGCTGCGGGGTGACCGGCCCGAGGAAGCGCACCCGCGGGTCGTCCGCGGCGAGCGCACGGCAGCGTTCGAGGTCGGGGCCACCGCCGGCGACGAGCAGCTCCACCGGCTGCGGCACCCGCCGCATCGCCTCGATGAGCAGGTCGATGCGCTTCGGCGCCTCGATACGGCTCGCGGTGAAGAGGTGGGCCGCGTCGCCGCACCGGGCCCCGCCGAGGTCTGACGGCGGATACGCGACCTCGACGGCTGCGCCCTCGGGGAAGTAGCCGGGCCGCGCCGCCACCGTGCGGGAGATCGCCAGGTACCTCCGCGCCTCGGCGAGGGCGACGCCGTCGAGGAAGTGCACCACCTCGCGCGCGAGGGGTCCGGGGAGGGCGAGCGCGGGATGGTCGGCGCCGCGCCGCTCCACGAAGGCGCCGACGCGGGCGATGAGCTCGAGCGCCGCGGCCCGGCCGCGGCGGCGGCGCATCAGCCGCTGGATCCCCGCGAGCTCGGGGTCGAGGAGGTCGACCCGCAGCGGCATGCCGGTGAGGTGGTAGGTGTCGTAGAGGCCGCGCAGCCGGTGGAGCACGTAGACGGCGTGGTTGGGGTGCGACACCATCCACGCCGGGTACTTGCCGGTCACCACCATGTCGAAGTGGCTGAGGTCGAGGCGCGCGAACGCCTCGTAGCCCGCCACCAGCCCGGCGAGGGTGTGCTCGCGCACCGGCAGCTTGATCAGCTCGGCGTCGTGCTCCGTGCCCTCGGTGATGGCGCGCACGAGGCCGTTCCACACCCGCTCGGCGCCGCCCGGGGTGAAGGGCACGGGGCTGGGCGCGACGACGGCGATCCTCATCCGGCGAGCCTCTCGACACCGTCCAGGATCTGGCGCATCGCCCGCTCCCAGGTGTACTCCGCGGCGGTCTCGCGGGCCTGCGCGCCCATCCGCCGGGCGAGGTCGGGGTCCGCGCCCAGCCGCGACACCGCCGACGCGATCGCCCGGCCGGTCGGCTCGACGACGAATCCGTTGACGCCGTCGACGACCGGCAGGCAGACGCCGCCGCCGTCGCGGCAGACGACCACCGGCCGTCCCGCGGACATCGCCTCGATGACGGTGAGCCCGTAGTCCTCGAGGTACGCGGGCGCGACCACGCAGAGCGCGCCGGCGTAGAGCCGGGCGAGCTCGGCGTCGTCGACCTGCCCGAGGAAGGCGATGGCGCCGGTGGCGGGCGCCGCCGCGGCGACGCCGTTGGGGAGGACGCCGCGGTTGAGCCAGAGCTCGGTGTCCTCGACGGCGTCGAGGTCGGTGCCGGGAGTGGTGAGACGGCGTGCGAGGTCGAGGGTGAAGGGCAGCCTGCCGCCGCTGCCCACCAGCTTCGCGGGGACGTCGGGCAGGTAGGCCATCGCGTGCACGAAGAGCTCGGCCCGCTTGGTGAACTCCTGGCGGGTGACGCAGAGCACGTGCCCGGCCACTCCGGTCGGTGGCGCCGCGGTGGAGAGCAGCGTCTCGTCGAGGCCGGTGCCGGCGAGGTAGACGCCGACGTTGTCCTCGAAGCCGTTGTAGTGGCGCAGCCGCTCGCGCACCACCTCGGAGGCGGCGAGGAACAGCCCCACCCTCGAGAGGTGACGCTGGTCGACCCGCCGCACCAGACCGGCGGCGTGGCGGTGCCGCTCCGCGTCGGCCCATCCGGCGGCGATCCAGACGTCGCAGAGGTCGTAGTAGAGCCGCTGGTGGTGCGAGAAGAGCGAGAGATGACGCGGATGCTCGACGGTGAACGAGGGCGGCTGGGTGGTGACGAGGAGGTCGTACGCGCCGGCGTCGAGGCGCGCGAACGCCTCCAGCGCCGCCATGTAGCGCAGGAAGCCCCCGGCGCGCATGCCGAGCGACGGCGGCACCGCCACCCCGTACGGCACCGGGCTCAGCGCCTCCATGTCGACGCCGAGCCAGGTCACGGTGTGGCCGGCTCGGGAGAGCTCGTGCTCGACCCGCGACATCACCTTCTCGAAGCCCCCGACGACGCCGAAGTCGGGCTTGGCGATCGCGATGCGCATCGTCAGGGCCGGGGCGGGTCGACCCCGGCGCGCAGCACGGCGATCTCCTCGGCGAGCGCCCGGTGGCGGCGCGCACCCTCGTCGACGGCGCGGCGCAGGTCGCCGACCTCGCGGGTGAGGCGGTCCACCGCGTCGGTGAGCCCGCCGAGATCGGCCTCGGCGGTGGCGAGCAGCCCGGGCACGGCGGCGAGACGCCGGTCGAGCGCGCGCAGCGCCCTGAGCACGTTGTCGTTGTAGACCACCTGCTCCTTGGAGAAGAGGTGGGCGACGCGGAGCACGCCGCGCTTGACCAGCAGCATGCGCTCGACGTCGGAGAGCCGGGTCCCCATGTGGGCATGGGCGGCGGCGCGCCCGATGAAGCCCGCGGCGGCGCCCGGGGGCGGCTCCGGCGGCGGCGCCGGGACGCCCGGCGCGGGAGGGTTGCCGAGGGCCCGCGAGGCGACCTCGTCCATGTAGTCGAGATCCGCCTGCACGGTCACGTCGGCGGCGGCTTGCTGGGGCACGGTGGCCGCATGGTACCCGCCATGCTGGGTAGACTGCGGCGCGCGATGGCCACCGCCACCTCGACCGAGCCGCGCCTCGCGACCCCTCCCGCCGGGAGCGGGATGCGGCGTCACCTCAACCTGACCCGCGAGCTCGCGGTCACGCAGTTCAAGCTCAAGTACACCGGCTCGGTGCTCGGCTATCTGTGGTCGCTGCTCAAGCCGATGATGACCTTCGGGATCATGTGGGCGGTCTTCGAGCGGCTCCTCCACGCGGGCAGGACCTCCGACCGCTTCACCATGCAGCTGCTCGTCGGCATCGTCATCTGGACGTTCTTCGCCGAGACGACGATCACCGCGGTCAACGCCATCGTCGTCAACGGCAACCTCATCAACAAGGCGTCCTTCCCGCGCGCCATCCTGGTGGTGGCGTCGAGCCTGACCGCGCTGATGACCTTCGCGATCAACCTCACCCTGATCGTGCTCATCGCGGGTGCGAGCCACCAGCTGACGCTCGGCTGGCACTCGCTCGCCGCCATCCCGTTGCTCATCGAGCTCTACGTGCTCGTGATCGGCATCTCGATGCTGCTCTCGGCGCTCTTCGTCTTCTACCGCGACCTCGGGCACATCTGGGAGATCTTCACCCAGCTGCTCTTCTACGGCTCCGCGGTACGGAGTGCTCGAGCCCATCCGGATCATGCGGGTGATCGCGCTCAACCCCGTGGCCCAGATCATCGAGGACATCCGCCACGCGCTGGTGACCGAGGACCCGAGGGTGCCCTGGACCTCGACCCTCCTCGGCGCGCGCATCGCCTTCCCCCTGGCGGTGACCGTGACCGTGGCGGTGGTCGGCCTCGCCGTCTTCCAGCGCCTCGCGCCGCGATTCTCCGAGAGCCTCTGAAGCCTCTCCGTCACAGCGCGCGCCCGATGTGAAGACGGGCGTGCCGGGGCGCGACATCCGTCAAGCCCGCGCACCGACCCTCGACCGTGCCGTGGGCGGAGGCCGCCCGCAACGCACCTAGCATCGCGGAGGACGTCGAAAACCGCAATTACATCGAGCCCTCCACATGCTTCGCACCCTCCGCCGCCTCCTCCCCGCCCTGGCCTGCGCGGCGATGGCGCTCCTCGGCCCCTCCTCGCCCCCCGCCAGCGCCCCCCACACCGGCGCCGCGGCGCCGGCGGCGCTGCTCAACGCCCCCGGATCGGTCACCCTCGACGCCTGGGGAGGGCTCCATCCCTCGGCGGGGCTGGCCCTCGACACCGGCGGCGCCCCGTACTGGCCGGGCTGGGACATCGCCCGCTCCCTCTCGCTCCTCCCCGACGGCTCGTCGGGCGGCTGGATCCTCGACGGCTGGGGCGGCATCCACGGCTTCGGCGCCGCGCCCACGCTCCCCGCGGGTCCGTACTGGCCGCACTGGGACATCGCCCGCGACCTCGTCGTGCTCCCCTACTCCTCCGGGGGATACATCCTCGACGGCTGGGGCGGCATCCATCCCTTCGGCTCCGCCCCGGTGCTGCCGGCCGGTCCGTACTGGCCGGGCTGGGACATCGCCCGCGGCCTCGCCGTCCACTACTCGCTGCTCGGGCAGCCCGACGGCGGCTGGATCCTCGACGGCTGGGGCGGCATCCACAACTTCGGCGGGGCCCCGCCGCTCACCGACACCCACTACGTCGCCGGTGTCGACGTCTGGCTCCACCTCCACCCCGCGGGCAACGGCGACTGGCTGGCGGGACGCTGGGGCCTGGTCGACAGCGTCGGCTCGCCGGCGGCGATGGGCTTCGACGGCATGCCCGACTGGGGCGGCTGGGACGTCGTCCGCGACGTCGTGCCGGTGACCTCCGACCTCGCCGCGGTCACCGCCGAGCCGCTGCACGCGGGCGCGGCGGCCGCGCTCATGGACGCGCTCCAGACCGTCGACCGCCTCCAGCGCGGCCGCGGCCCGCTCAGCGAGAGCACCGCCCTCGACGCCATCGCCGGTGGCCCCGCCTCCTACGACCTCGCCGGCTGCGGGGGGCCGAGGGCGGGCATCCCCTCGCGCGCCCTCGACATGCTCGAGCGCGACTACTTCAGCCACGCGATCGCCGGCTGCGGCGGCGGCCAGATGGTGTTCGGCACCTACCTGGGCAGCCTCCCCTGGCGCGCCGCGGGCGAGAACATCGCCTGGGCGGCCGGCTCGGACTCGCTCGTCGACGACATCGTCGAGATCAACAACCTCTGGCTGAACTCCCCCGAGCACCTCGCGAACATCGTCAGTACGGCCTACAGCCGGGTGGGATGCGGCGCCGCCTTCAGCGCCACCGGGTCCTACCAGGGGGCGACCGGCCCGCTCTTCGTCTGGGCCTGCGACTTCACCGGATAGGCGGCCGCCCCGGCCACTACACTCGCGCCGCATGGGGCGCACCGCCTGGCTCCTCGGCCT
>VBHE01000271.1:10754-11337 GCA_005889515.1 Chloroflexota bacterium
ATCCAGACGATCGACTTCCAGCTCGAGCAGGACGTCGCCCAGCGCATCGTCCATCTCCACAACTTCACCACCCAGTGGCCGATCATCCGCGGTGCCGGCGCGGTCGCCGGCGTCGACGGCCAGCACTTCGCGCCGCACGGGCTGGGGATGTCGCTGCTCCTCGTCCCCCTCACCCTGCTCACCGACGCGGTCCGTCCCGGTGACACCGCCGCGGCGAACTTCGTCGCCTCCTTCGTCGACGCCATCCTCGCCGCCGCCACCGCGGTGGTGCTGTTCCTGCTCGCCCGCGACCTCGGCGCACGCACCCGCGTCGCCCTCGGCACCGCGCTCATCCTCGCCGTCGCCACCCTCGAGTGGCCGTACGCGCACGCGCTCTTCGACGTCACCGCGACGGGGTTCCTCATCCTCGTCGCCGTCTTCGCCGCGCACCGGTTCGCGCTACGCGGCGGGGCGGGCTGGCTCGCGCTCTCCGGCGGCGCGCTCGGCGGCGCCGTCCTGGTGCGCACCCAGTCGGTGATCGTCGTCCCCGCGCTCGCCGCCTACGTGCTCTGGACGGCGCGTCCGGCGGGACCACGCCGGATCC
>VBHE01000271.1:11363-13425 GCA_005889515.1 Chloroflexota bacterium
CGCCAGCCCGTTCAACGACGGCCACGGCGACGACCCCAACACCACCTTCCACACCCCGCTGCTCGAGGGGCTGACTGGCCTGCTCGCGAGCCCGGGGAAGAGCCTGCTGCTGTTCTCGCCGGTGCTGCTGCTCGCCATCCTCGGCATCCCCCGCTTCGTGCGCCGTCACCGCGCGCTGGCGATCACGTCGCTGGCGATCGTCGCCGTCAACCTGCTGCTCAACGCCAAGGTCACCAACTGGACCGGGGACGACGCCTGGGGGCCGCGGTTCATGGTGCCGGTGCTCGCGCTGATGCTCCTGCCCGTCCTCGGCTGGTTCGAGGCGGAGCCGCGTCGCTGGCGGATCGGGCTCACCGCGGGGCTGTGCACCGCATCGGTGGCGGTGCAGCTGCTCGGCGTCGGCTTCGACTACCTGCCGCTCGTCGACCCGGTCCGCGCGCTCCACAAGGACGTGTGGAACGCCCGCTACGCGCAGGTCACCGTGCACGCGCTCGCCGCCGCCGACCGGCTGCACCTCGGCGTCCACGACCCGATCCAGCGTGTGGGCACCGATCCCACCACCGACCAGAACGGCCTGACCATCGACCTCTGGTGGGTGCACGCCGCCCACCGAGACACCCACCGCCTGCTGTCGGCGCTCGCGGTGCTGGCCATGGTCGCGGGGATGGCCGGCGCTGCGCTCGCACTGCTGCTGCGGCTGCGCCCGCCGCCGCGCCCGCCGCGGCTGCGCCATCTCATCAGACGGGCGTGAACCCGTGCCCCTGCCGGCGGAACCCGTGGTCGGCGCGGGCGAGGAGCTCGCGGTCGCCGTCGCTGTCCCCGTAGGCCCAGACCTCGGCGGGGTCGCCCTCGAGCCAGGCGTCGAGCCGGGCCACCTTCTCGGCGCCGCGCACGTTGTCCCCTCGCAGCCGCCCGGTGAGCCTGCCTGCGGCGTCGACCTCGAGCCCGGTGGCGAGCACCGCCCGCACCCCCAGGACGCGGCCGAGGGGGGCGAGGTAGAGCTCGGGCGAGGCGGAGACGATGACCACCTCGTCGCCGCGGCCGCGGTGCCACTCCAGCCGCTCGAGTCCGGGTGGCCACATCCCGGTGCCGAGGAGCCGCTCGGCGAAGGCGCCCGCCACCGGCTCGACGTCGGCGAGGCGCCGGCCGCCGATCAGGGGGCGGAGCAGCGCCTCCTTGGCGCGGCCCCGCGAGACCCGGCCGGCCGCGGCGGCGAGGAGGACGGGAAGCCGGGTGAGCACCGCCCCGAGCACGCGTGGGTCGCCACAGAGGCGGCGGAGGAAGGGCACCAGGCTGTCCCTTCGGCTGAGGGTGCCGTCGAAGTCGAAGGCGGCGACCACCCGGGGCATCTGGGCTACCCGCGCAGGCGCCGCCAGACCGGACGGGGAAGGTGGCGAAGCGCCGACATCACGTAGCGCAGCCGGGCGGGGACCCAGACCGTGCCCGCGCGGGTGGCGAGCCCCCGCACCACCGCGGCGGCGACCGCCTCGGGGGTGGTCGAGAGCGGCGCCGGGGGCAGGCCCTCGGTCATCTTGGTGCGCACGAAGCCGGGGCGCACCACCATCACCTCGACGCCGGACCCCTCCAGGCTGTCGGCGAGCCCCTGGAAGTAGGCGTCCATCCCCGCCTTCGAGGCGCCGTAGACGTAGTTGGCCCTGCGCGGGCGCTCGGCGGCCACCGACGAGAGCGCGACCAGCGTGCCGTGGCCCTGGGCGCGCAGCCGGCGCACCAGGGGGATCGCCACCGAGACCGCGCCGAGCATGTTGGTGCGGACGATCCGCCCCGCCAGCTCGGGGTCGTCGGGGGCACGCTCCTGGTCGCCGGGGACGCCGAAGGCGAGCATCGCCATGTCGACCTCGCCGAGCGCCTCGAAGACCGCGTCGACGGTCGCGCCGTGGGCGGCGCAGTCCTCGGCGTCGAAGGCGAGGCAGTCGACCCGGGTGGCGCCGCGGCGGCGCAGGTCCTCCGCAGCCTCGGTGAGCGCCTCGGGACGGCGGCCGGCGAGCACCAGCCTCCGGGTGCGGCCGTCGACGAGGGCGCGCGCCGTCGCCAGGGTGATGTC
>VBHE01000272.1:0-4927 GCA_005889515.1 Chloroflexota bacterium
AGGCAGATCAGCCAATCACCACTGCGCGCCGCGCCCCGCCCCACTGCACAGCGTAAACACCCCTTCCCTTTGTCGAACAATGTCCACTGCGATGATTCCTGACGTGCCAGTTCGTGCCAGGCGCATCAGCAACGGACGCTGTCACCATCGGCACCGAGGAGCCTCCCTGCCGGGACGAGCCTGACCCCAATGTCCACCGGCCTCGTGCCTTCGCTGTGATCCGTCGACTCGCCCGGGGAGGTTCCTTGGTGCCCGTCGGCGGGACGGGACGTGACCTGATAGGAGCCTGTCTCAGAGGCCCGTCGCAGTGGCGTCCGCCCGCCCCACCGACGCACCAACCTCAACCCTAGCTCGGAGACGAGGACCGCCAACAGGATGACAGACCCAGACCACAGGGTCACCGTCGGCGTGGATACGCACCTCGACACCCACGTCGCCGCCGCGTTCAACCACCTGGGGCGACCATTGGGTCACCTGGAGATCGCCACCACCGCGGCCGGATACCGACGGCTTCTCCGCTGGGCGCGGAGCCTGGGCTCAGACGTCACCTTCGGGATCGAGGGGACGGGTTCCTTCGGAGCCGGACTGGCCCGTTCCTGCGGGCTGCAAGCTGTACCGTCATCGAGGTCAACCGGCCGAATCGTCAAACACGCCGATCGCGTGGCCAGTCCGACCCCCTCGACGCCGTCGCCGCCGCCCGAGCCGTCATCGCCGGCGAGGCCGCTGGCCCCGCCAAGTCCGATGACCACCGGGTGGGGATGATCCGCTCTCTCCGGATCGCCCGACGCTCCGCGGTGAAGATGCGCACCCAGATCGGCAACCAGATGGACGCCCTGGTCCTCACCGCCCCCGCCGACCTTCGCGAGCGCCTCCGCCACCTCAGCACCGACGACCTCGTCAGCGTCGCCGCCGGGCTTCGTCCCGGGGCGGTCACCACCCCGGCCGCCGCAACCAAGCTCGCGCTACGCGGTCTCGCCGAGCGCCACCGGCTTCTGACCGCTGAGCTCGATCAGCTCGACCTCGAGCTGCGTCGTCTCACCGCCGGAGCCGCGCCCGCTCTCCTGGCCCTCCATGGTGTCGGCCCTGACGTGGCCGGCGCCCTGCTCCTGGCCGCTGGCGACAACCCCCACCGGCTTCGCTCCGAGGCAGCCTTCGCCAGCCTCTGCGGGGTCGCGCCGCTGCCGGCCAGCTCGGGCAAGTCCCACCGACACCGGCTCAGCCGGAGCGGTGATCGTCAGGCCAACAACGCCCTCTGGCGGATCGTCATCGTCCGCCTCGCTCACGACCCGCGCACACGCCACTACGTCGAGCGACGCACCGCTGAGGGCCTCTCGCGGCGCGACATCGTCCGCTGCCTCAAACGCTACGTCGCGCGCGAGGTGTTCCTCGTCCTGCGCGGCCGATCCCTGGCCGCTTCGACCCCTTGACAAGACATAGGAGCATCAACACAACCGCGGTGCACTGCGCGTGTGGCAATGGCGCACAGAACGCCCCAGAACGCCAACCACACACCCGTCATCCCCCGGACACGCAGACGGGCGTATAACCGTTCCATGCCCGCCGGCCCAGAGGACGTGTTTCGCGGCCGCCCCATCGGGCGCCGCCTCTTCATCGTCCTGCTCGGCGCGGGAGCCGCGGGCATCGCCCTCGCCAAACACGCCTACGCCGGCGACGACGCGACCCCCGGCAACGTCGCCACCTCCGTCCCCGTCGGCAGCATGACCCCCGACGAGGGCCGTGAGCCCTCCGAGGGCGTCCACCCCAACATCGTCCCGCCCGAGCGCTTTCGCTACTACTCCGTCGGCGACATCCCCGACTTCACCGAGCGCGCCTGGCGGCTCACCGTCGACGGCGCCGGGCTCGACGGCGGCATGGAGCTGAGGCTCGCCGACCTCAAGGCGTTCCCCAACGTCGCCATCCGCTCCACCTTCCGCTGCGTCACCGGCTGGAGGGTTCGCAACTGTGTCTGGCGCGGGGTGCGGGTGCGCGACATCGTCGACGCCAACAGCCCCAATGCGAAGGCGAAGCACATCACCTTCTACGCCGGCGACGGCGTCTACACCGACACCCTCACCATCGGCCAGGCGCGCAGCGACCACGCGATCCTCGCCTGGGAGCTCAACGGCCGCCCGCTCATCCGCGAGCAGGGCTACCCGGTGAGGCTGATCTACCCGGACATGTACGGCTACAAGAACGTGAAGTGGCTGCGCCGCATCGAGGTGAAGCCGGTCCACGACCTCGGCTTCTGGGAGCAGCGCGGCTGGGACGACAACGCCTACGTGTACACCCCGCCCTCCAATGGATGAGCCGCGACCGCGGCTGGTCCAGCGGTTCAGCGGTGCGGAGCGCACCCTCCACTGGGTGTATGCGCTCCTCTTCGTGATCCTGCTGCTCAGCGGTCTCTTCCTCTACCTCGGTCCCGGGCAGAACCCGTTCCTCGACCGCCGCGAGCTGATGCGCAGCATCCACCTCGACGCCGCGCTCGCCCTGGTCGCGCTCTTCCTGCTCGTGGCCGCGGGGAGCCCGGGCACGCTCCGCCGGCTCCGCGACGACGTCGAGTGGTTCGACCGCGACGACGCCCGCTGGCTGCTCTGGGTCCTGGTGCCGAGACGGCTGCGCGGCCGCCCTCTGCCCCCGCAGCGGCGCCTCAACGCCGGTCAGAAGCTCAACACCGTGCTCACCGCCGCCGCGACCGTCGGCTTCACCGTCACTGGGACGCTGATGTGGGGCGGCTCCGCGCTGCCCACCAGCCTCAGCGAGGCCGCCGACACCTGGCACCTGCTGCTGACCGAGGCGATGATCCCGCTGGTCGCGGGTCACCTGGTGGTCGCGCTGCTCTTCCCATCGACCCGCGGAGCGCTCCGCGGCATCGTCACCGGGAGGGTCCGGCTCGACTTCGCGCGCCGCCGTCACGCGCGCTGGGCGGAGACCCTGGAGCAGGGCGAGGACACCGTCTGATCCCGGTCGCGAGACGAGCGCAAGAAACCCCCACCTCCCGGCGTTGTCACAGAGCACCCCCAGAACGCGACATGCGTGACGGGATGCGAACCCCGGTCGAGAGCGTTGCACCGCTCCGCCGGAGACCCGAGAAAGGAGGTGAACCGAGATGGCGACCTGGACCGGTCACGAGATCCACGGCAACTGGATCTAGGCATCCGCATATTCGCGGACATCCGCGCTGGATCCTAGGAGCACGGCGATGACCGTCCGGTGGCGGCGCCGTCGCGATGATGTCCTGCCGGGCGCACAGCCCCGGGGCCGGGGCGACCCGGCCGTTTGATTCGATCCTTCGTGTCCCCGGCGGGCGGACGACGCCGGGGACCGGTGGCCCTGCACTCCCCGGAACGGCACCACCCTTGGCAATCCCCTCTCCACGGCGGATACTGTCGAACGCCCGTTCAGCACGGCCGCACGCGAGGAGAGGGATGTCCCCCGACGAACCGGAGCAGATCCCGGCCGTGGAGGACCCCGCGCCCCCTCCGGTCGAGGTCGTTCCCGAGGGGACGGGCAGGGTCCGCCCCGACCAGGCGATCGGGCCCCGCCGGGCCTTCGTGGTCGACGCGTCCGCGAGCATGCAGCTCATCTCCACCACCCTGCTCCGCATCGCCGGCTTCACCGTCGAGAGCTTCGGCTCCCCCGCCGAGGCGGTGCAGCGCTCCATCGACCTCCGCCCCGACCTGATGGTCGTCGAACCGCGCAGCCCGGGGATCGACGCGCTGGCGACGATGCGGGTGCTCCGCGAGCTCCACCGCGATCACGCCCCGGTGGTGATCTGGTGCACCACGGTGGTGCCCGAGCCCGACCAGGTCGACGAGGGCTCGCGGCTGGGCCTGCGCGGAGTGATCATCAAGCCCTTCCGCCTCGAGGCGCTGACCTCGCTCGTGCTCCGGGTGTGCCGCGACGAGGACCGCGACCGCCGGCTGCGCGAGCTCGGCGTCCCGAGCGAGCAGATCGCGAGCCGCAGCCTCGACGAGCATGCGACTCGGTTGTGGGCGCAGGTGGAGGGCGAGACGGTCGCCGCGGCGCCGCGCCCGCTGTCGATGGTCCGGGTGACCGCCGGCGGGGCCGAGGTCGGCGCCGCCGTCCGCGGCGCCCTGCGCTCCACCGACACCGTGGGCCGCGCCCCCGACGGCAGCCTCGTCGTCCTCCTCCCCGACGTCGACGAGGCCGGGGCCGCCGTGGTCGCCGCACGTCTCACCCGGGCGGTGGCCGGGGTGGAGCAGGGGGCGAGGGTGGTCCCCGTCAGCCGCGGTCCCGCCGAGGAGCCCGTCGAGCTCCTCGAGCGCAGCCTGCCGGAGGTGACGCCCCGCCACGGCTGAGCGGGCGTCGCGACGAGGAGGAGGAGCAGCCACGCGACCCTTCCCCCGCTACCTCAGCGCCGCCGCGCTCTCCCTCTACGGCGACTGGTTCAGCACCGTCGCCGTCCTCATCCTCCTGCTGAACCTCACCGTGTCGAACGCCGCCCCCGCCGCGTACATGCTCGCCCGGGTGGTACCCCGGCTCCTCGGGGCGGCGGTCGGGGGCGAGCTCGCCGACCGGCTCCCGCCGCAGCGGGTGACCGCCGCCCTCTCCGCGGTGCAGGGCCTGCTGATGGCCTCGATCATCGTCTCGTCGCAGCACCGCCAGGTCTGGTCGATCTTCGTCGCCGTCGCCCTCTCCCAGCTGCTCGGCGCCACCGGCCGGCCGGCCCTGCTCGCGCTGCTCCCCCGGCTCGTGGTCGAGCACGAGCTGACCCGCGCCAACGCCCTGGTCAGCGCGGTGATGTCGTCGTCGACGGTGGTGGCGCCGGCGCTCTCCGTGCCCCTGCTCGCGCTCTTCGGCCGGCCCGAGGTGCTGATCGCGATCGACGTCGCAAGCTTCGCGGTGGCGGCGCTGCTCTTCGCCTCCCTCCCCGCCGGAGGCCGCGCCAGGGGCGGGCAGCTTCGCG
>VBHE01000272.1:4949-11400 GCA_005889515.1 Chloroflexota bacterium
ATCTCGGTGGCTCGCTGGCGGTGACCGCCGCCTCCGCGGTGCTCGTGGTCGCCGCCGCCGAGCGCTTCGGCGGCGCCGACCGGGTCGGCGTCCTCTACGCCGCGGTCGGGGCCGGGGGCCTGCTCGCCAGCGCCGCGGCGATGCGCCACGGCAGCGTCCGGGTGATGCGCTCCACCCTGGTGGCCGGGGCGCTCGCCGAGATCGTCCTGCTGGCGATCCTCACCCTGTCGCGGGGGCTCCTCACCGCGATGCTCTGCGTCGCCGCGAGCGCCGCCGCGGGAGCGCTCTACCAGGTCTGGGGGGCGACCGAGCTCCAGCTCCGCGCCTCCCCGGAGGTGCTCGGCCGGGCGAGCGCCGCGCTGGTGGGGGCGCAGTACACGGGGATGATCCTCGGCGCGCTGGCCGCCACCGTCCTGGTGCCGCTGATCGGGTGGGACCACGCCCTCTTCACCGCCTGCTGCGTCGGCCTCGGCGCGGTCGCCGCGACCGCCACCGGGACGCTCCGGGAGACCGCGGCCCAGCCGGTCGTGTAACGAACTCGTGGGGAGCAGGACGCAACCCGCGTCCCCGGGGTCACGACGATGGAACTTCGCCGAGCTCGGCGCGTTCGGCCCCTACGATCCGCGCGTGCACCCGGTTCAGAAGGATGGTGCGGCCGCGCCATTCCGCCCGCCGTGGCTGATGGGAGCGCTGCTCCGGCTCATGGGGCCGCAGCCGCCGCCGAGCCGCGTCACCTTCACCCCGCCTCTGGTGACCTACGTCGCCGCGGTCGCGACCGTGGCGGCGCTGCTCACCGGCCGGTGGATGACCGCGCCCACCGACGTGGTCGGGGTGACCCTGGTGAGCGCCGCGATCCTCGCCATGTCGCTGACCAGCACCCAGATCGGGTCGGTGCGGATGAGCGTCAGCGCGACCTCGTTCCTCCACCTCGGGCTGGCGATCACCAGCGGGCCCTTCGGGGTGCTCGCCGCCTCGCTCGCCGAGGCCGCAGCGGTCGCCGTGCGCTTCCGCAGCGGCTGGTTCCGGAGCGTCTTCAACCTCTCCAACAGCCTGGTCTGCGGGCTGGCGGCGTGGGCGGCGTACCACGCGCTGCTGACCCTGGGCGGCCCGGTGCCGGTGCGCACCGCGCTCGCCGGGGTGGGCGCGGGCGCCGCCCACTACGTCATCAACTACGGGCTGATCACCGGGGTGCTCACCCTGGCGACCGGCCGGCACTTCCTCGACCACGTCCGTGCCGCGCTCAGTGCCGCTCCGTACCACCTCATGTACGGCTACGCGGCGGTCTCCTTCGTCGTCCTCCGCGACGACTTCGGTCCCTGGGGGTTCACCTTCGCCCTCGCCCCGGTCGCCGCGCTCCAGATCAACCTCATCATCCTCGCCCGCCGCTCGGCGGCGCACGAGCGCGAGCGCGCCGCCCAGAACGAGGCGCTGCGGACCAGCGAGCGCAGCTTCCGGGTGCTCTTCGAATCCAACCCGCACCCGATGTGGGTCGTCGACGCCACCTCGCTGCGGATCATCGCGGTGAACGACGCCGCGGTCGCCGAGTACGGCTACTCCAGTGAGGAGTTCCTCGACAGCCGGCTGGCGGACATCACCGAGTCGACGGGCGTCGAGCACGGCTGGAACCCCGCCTCGGAGCCCGACGTCCGCCGGCTGCTCCAGCGCCACCGGCTGCGCGGCGGGAACGTCATCGACGTCGAGGTCAGCTCCCACGCCACCGAGTTCGAGGGCCGCCGGGCGGTGCTGGTGCTCGCCCAGGACATCACCGAGCGGATCCGGCTCGAGGAGCAGCTGCGCGACCAGGCGCTCCACGACCCCCTCACGCGGCTGGCCAACCGCCTGCTGCTCCAGGACCGCATCGAGCACGCGCTCGTCCGCCAGCGCCGCTCGGCGAATCCGTTCGCGCTCCTGCTCCTCGACCTCGACAACTTCAAGACGGTGAACGACAGCCTCGGCCACGCCGCCGGCGACCACCTCCTCGTCGCCGTCGCCGGCCGGCTGAAGAGCTGCCTTCGAGGCAGCGACAGCGCCGCGCGCCTCGGCGGCGACGAGTTCGCCATCCTCCTCGAGGAGGTGACCGGCCCCGAGCACGCCGCCTCGGTCGCCGAGCGCCTGGTGGAGGCGCTGCGGATGCCCTTCACCGTCGAGCAGCGCGAGATCTTCCTGGGGGTCAGCATCGGCGTGGCGATGGGCGATTCGACCCGGCAGAGCGCCGACGAGATGCTCCGCGACGCCGACCTCGCGATGTACGCCGCCAAGGCCCAGGGCCGGAGCCGCCATGTCGTCTTCAGCCCGAGGATGCGCGAGGCGGCCCTCGACCGCGTCGCCCTCGAGCACGACCTGCGCCGCTCGGTGAACGCCGGCGACCTCCACCTCGTCTACCAGCCCCAGATCGACCTCGAGACCGACGAGACCGTCGGCGTCGAGGCGCTGGTGCGGTGGCGGCATCCGGTCCACGGCAACGTCCCGCCCGACCGCTTCATCCCCCTCGCCGAGGAGGCGGGGCTCATCGGCGCCCTCGACGCCTGGGTGCTCGAGACCGCCTGCGCCCAGATCAAGGCCTGGCGCGAGGCCGGGGCCGGCGGGCTCCACGTCGCCGTCAACCTCAGCGGCTCGGAGTTCGAGGACGGCGCCCTCGTCGACCGCATCGCCGACGTGCTCGAGCGCCACCGCCTCGCCCCCAGCGACCTCGAGCTCGAGATCACCGAGCGGGTCGCGGTGCAGCAGGAGCGTTCGGCGCGAGAGACCCTCGACCGGCTGCGGGCGATGGGGGTGCGGATCGCCATCGACGACTTCGGCACCGGCTACTCGATGCTCGCCAGCCTGCGCCAGTTCCCCGGCGACAAGCTCAAGGTCGACAAGTCCTTCGTCCAGGAGATCGTCGATGGCCAGGACCGCGCGCCGCTGGTCGCGGCGATCGTCGCCATGGGCCACGGGCTGGGGCTGGAGGTGATCGCCGAGGGCGTCGAGACCGAGGAGCAGCTCATCGCGCTCCGCCGGCTCGGCTGCGACGGCGCCCAGGGCTACCTGCTCGGCCGGCCCACCGAGGCACGGGAGATCGAGGAGCGGGTGCTCGCCGAGCGGGCGGCGGTGAGGGCGGCTGTGTAGCATCCCGCCCATGCGGGATGTCGCCGAGCGTGCCCTCGACGAGGCGGTGGCGGCGGGGGCGTCGTACGCCGACTGCCGGGTGGTGGTGCGCACCGTCCAGACCCTCGAGGTCAAGAACGGCCGGGTGGCCCGGGTGGCCCTCTCCGACGACGAGGGCGTCGGGGTGCGGGTGGTCGTCGACGGGGGCTGGGGCTTCGCCGGGGTCGACCGCATCGACGCAGGGGAGGCGGAGGAGGCGGTGCGGCGGGCGGTGCGCATCGCCCGCGCCGGGGCCCGGCTGCGCAGCGCCCCGGTGCGGCTCGCCGCGGTCGCCGCGGTCACCGGCGAGGACCGGACCCCGGTCGTCATCGACCCCTTCTCGGTCTCGCTGGAGCGCAAGCTCGAGGTTCTCCTCGCCGCCGACGCGGCGATGGCCCGGGTCCCCGAGGTGCGGGTGCGCGACAGCTCGCTCGAGTTCGTCCGCGAGCACCGGCTCTTCGCGAGCACCGAGGGCGCGCGGGTGGATCAGACCATCGTCGAGTCCGGTGGGGGGATGGACGCCACCGCCACCAGCGACGACGAGGTCCAGACCCGCAGTCATCCCAACAGCTTCGGCCGCCACCAGCTCTGCGCCGGCTGGGAGGCGATCGAGGAGATGGCGCTGCCCGAGCATGGCGAGCGCATCGCCGGCGAGGCGGCGGCGCTGCTCACCGCCCCGCCCTGCCCGTCGGGACGGATGACCCTCATCCTCGACGCCACCCAGGCCGCGCTCCAGGTGCACGAGTCCTGCGGCCATCCCACCGAGCTCGACCGCGTCCTCGGTGACGAGGCCGCCTTCGCCGGCACCTCCTTCCTCCTGCCCGAGATGCTCGGGAGCTTCCGCTACGGCTCCGAGAAGGTGACCCTGGTCGCCGACGCGACCGCCCCCGGCGGGCTCGGCACCTTCGGCTGGGACGACGAGGGGGTGCCCGCCGAGCGCACCGTGCTCGTCGACCAGGGCGTCTTCCGCGGCTACCTCTCCTCGCGGGAGACCGCCGCCGTCCTCGACCGCCAGAGCAGCGGCACGATGCGCGCCTGGGGCTGGTCGCGGCAGCCCCTGATCCGGATGACGAACATCAACCTCGAGCCGGGCGACTCCTCCCTCGAGGAGATGATCGCCGGCACCGAGCACGGCGTGTACCTCGAGACCAACCGCTCCTGGAGCATCGACGACCGCCGCCTCAACTTCCAGTTCGGCTGCCAGAACGGCTGGGAGATCCGCGACGGGAGGCGCGTCGGGCTGGTGCGCAACCCGCTCTATCGAGGCATCACCCCGGAGTTCTGGGGCTCCTGCGACGCGGTGGCGGGGCCGGACGAGTGGCGGATGTGGGGCGTGGTGAACTGCGGCAAGGGCGAGCCGATGCAGATCATGCACGTCGGCCACGGCGCCGCCCCCTGCCGCTTCCGCGACGTCTCGGTCGGCCCGGCCTGATGCTCCGCCACTCCGCCGAGGAGTGCCTCGCCCTCGCCGATGCCGTGCTCGCCGCGGTGCCCGAGGGGGAGGCCGAGGTGAGGGTGGTCGAGGACGACCTCGCCCTCACCCGCTTCGCCCGGAACACCGTCCACCAGAACGTCGCCGAGACCGGCCTCAGCCTGCGGCTTCGCCTCGTCGCCGGCGGCCGGGTCGGGGTCGCGGAGGTGCGCGGCAACGCCGGGGGCTCGATCGACCGGCTGGTTCGCCTCGCCGAGGAGGCGCGGCGGGTCGCCCCCGCCGAGGACGCCCTGGCTCCACTCCCCGCCCCCGATGGCCGCGACGGCCCCTGCGGCTGGAGCGACGCCACCGCCGAGGCGACCCCCGAGCAGCGGGCGGAGGGGGTCGCCACGGTGACCACCGCGGCGGCGGCGCGCGGTCTGCAGGCGTTCGGGGCGCTGAGCACCCGGGCCACCCAGCTCGCGGTGGTGAGCAGCCGCGGGGTGCGCCGCCACGGGAGGAGGACCGCCGCCGCGCTCAGCGCGGTCGTGCGTGGCGAGGACGGGGCCGGCTACGCCGACCGCCACGCGGTCGACGCCGGCGACCTCGAACCCGAGGCGGTCGCCGCCGAGGTGATCGAGACCGCCGAGCGCAACCAGGGGGCGCGCCCGGCCGAGACCGGGCTCCACGAGGTGGTGCTCTCCCCCTACGCGGTGCAGGAGCTCGTCGGCTACCTCTCGTACATCGGCTTCAGCGCGCTGGCGGTCGAGGAGCGGCGGAGCTTCATGCGCTTCGACGAGCGGCTGATGAGCCCGTCAGTCGGGATCCGCGACGACTGCGCCGACCCGGCGGGCTCGCCGTTCCCCTTCGACGCCGAGGGGGTGAGCACCCGTCCGGTCACCCTCATCGACGGCGGGGTCTGCCGCGACGTCGTCCACGACAGCGTCACCGCGGCACGGGCCGGGGTCGCGAACACCGGCCACTCCCTCCCCCAGCCGAACACGATCGGGCCCTGGGCGACCCACCTGGTCATGGACCCCGGGGCGGTCCCCGCGTCCGAGCTCGTCGCCGGGGTGCGCCGCGGCCTCTACGTCACCCGCTTCTGGTATGTGCGCGTCGTCCACCCGCTGCGCACCGTGATCACCGGGATGACCCGGGAGGGGACCTTCCTCATCGAGGACGGGCGGCTCGGTGCGCCGGTGCGGGACCTCCGCTTCACCGAGTCCATCGTCGAGGCCCTCGACCGGGTGCAGGGGATCAGCGCCGAGCGCCGCCTCCAGCTCGGCGAGGACGGCTCGTCGGTGGTCGTCCCCTGGCTCCACCTCGGCGGCTTCCGCTTCACCTCGTGACCACCGCCGGCCTCTTCGTCGGCGGGCTGGTGCTCATCGTGGTCGCCGCCGACGCATGGGGCTCGCCGCGGGCGCCACCGGCAGCCTGCTCGCCGCCCTGGGGACGGCGCTCCCCGAGACCACCGTCCCGGTGGTGGCGATCGTCCGCGGCGGGCCGGACGCCGAGGCGGTTGCCGTCGGCGCCATCGTCGGCGCCCCCTTCCTCCTCCTCACCCTCGGGCTGGCGATCACCGGGGGGGCGGTCATGGCCCGCCGCGACGACCCCGAGCTGCACCCCGAGGTGGGCCAGGTGCGCCGCGACCTCGCCACCTTCCTCGCCGGCTTCGCGGTCCTGATGCTCGCCATCCCCCTCCCCCGCGGGGTGCGGATCGTGCTCGCGGTGGGGCTGCTGCTGCTCTACGCCCGCCACGTCCACGCCACGCTGCGGGGCAGCGACCCCGCGACCGAGCACCCCGAGCCGCTCCACCTGACACGCGGCGCGGAGCGCCCGGCGGGGCCGGCGATCGCGGTCCAGCTCGTGATCGGGGTCGCCCTGCTCATCGCCGGGGCCGAGCTCTTCGTCCGC
>VBHE01000273.1:0-3876 GCA_005889515.1 Chloroflexota bacterium
GCTCGCCGGGCTCCCCGCCACGGTGGTGAGCCGCGCTCTCGTGCCCGACGAGCCCGAGGCGATCGCGGCCGCGGTGGTCGAGGCGGCGGCGGCCGCGGCGCTGCTGGTGATCACCGGCGGCACCGGGCTCGGACCCCGGGACGTCACCCCTCAGAGCATCGCCCCGCTGCTCGACTACGAGGTGCCGGGGATGGCGGAGGCGATGCGCAGCCGGGGGCTGGCCTCGACCCCCCACGCGATGCTCTCGCGGCAGGTTGCCGGCGTCCGTGGCGGCTGCCTGGTGCTCGCGCTCCCGGGGAGCCCCCGGGCGGTCGCCGAGTGCCTCGACACGGTCTGGGAGGCGCGTGCGGCCCGCGGTCGTCGAAGTCGTCGCCGCGCTCGGTCGCCTTGCGGGCGAGCAGCCGCCCCTGGATCTCGTAGAGCCGGTCCATCAGGTGGACGATGGTCACCCGGCTTCGCAGCTCCTGGCGCACCTCGGGGGGCAGGACGGCGGTTAGGTGCATGAGCCGCCCCTCGTAGGAGGGTGGCACGCGCTTGCGATCGGTGAGATGCAGCTCCTCCAGGTCGGCGATGAGGCCGTCGATGAGGCGGATGGGCTCGGCCATCCGCCGGCGCTCGGCATCGCTCTTCCAGCGGTGCCGGATTCCCGCCAGGATCTGCTCGTTCGTCTCTCGCAGCACGCTCATTCCCGCTTTATCCATACGTCACGGGTCAATCAGAGGTTGCGTCCCTTCCCTCGTCCCCCTCGAATCCGCCTTTTCGTTGGGGGATGGTCACGGTCCGGACCATCTTCTAGCGCTACGCTACCCGTGCCGAGCCCGGACTGGTATACCCCTTCCGGGGGAGACACAAATTTCGGGAGTGTGGCATGCGGCCCCTGAGGCAAGGCCCGAGCGCATCGGCGGAGGTTCCGTCGAGCCCCTCGGAGTGGGCCGACTGCCTGCCTCCGGTGGCGTCCGGGAGCCAGTTCGGGGCCGCCGCCGACAGGGTCTGCCGCGCCGCCCGCTCGGTGAACGCGGTGATCGCCGCGCCGCCCCGGCGGCGCAGCGTCCACGCCTTCCGGCAGCGCCCGCTCGTGTACGGGGCGATGGCGGTCTACGCGGTGGCCTCGATCGGGCTGATGGCGACCCGCCAGGTCGGGCTCACCTCCGAGCACGTGATCCTCCTCCTGCTCGTCGGCTTCGCCGTCGTCGGCCGCGCCCGGCCCTTCGTCTGGGACTGGCTGCCCTTCCTCTTCGTCGCGGTGATGTTCGAGGACCTCACCGGCGTCGGCGCCAAGGTGGCGGGGAGCGTCCACGTCATCGCCCCGATCGTCCTCGAGAAGACCCTCTTCGGCGGCGTGGTGTGGACCTCCTGGCTCCAGGAGCACCTCGACGTCGGCACCTTCGGGTCGGTGCTCGGCTTCGTGCTCGCCGGCGAGTACCTCTTCCACTTCGCCGCCCCGCTCGTCGCCGGGCTCTGGCTGTGGATCCGCCACCGCGACCGCTTCGGGACCTTCGTCGGGGCCTACGTCATGGTCATGGCGGCCGGGTTCCTCGTCTATCTCCTCTACCCGGAGATGCCGCCCTGGCTGGCCGCCCAGAACGGCGACCTGCCGCCGGTGCACCGCATCGTCGTCGAGATCCTCCAGAAGCTGGGCAGCTTCGGGAACTTCTACGCCGGTGCGGACCCCGAGCCGAACGCCGCCATGCCGTCCCTCCACGTCGGCGTGCCGATGGTGATCGCCTGCGCGATCGTGACGGTGCGCGGGGTGCGGCGGCCGCTGTCGTGGCTCTGGATGCTCTACCCGATCACCCTCTCCTTCGGGGTGACTCGCGCTCGGGGTGGTGTGCTACGCCGCCGCCGAGCTCGGCTACCAGACCCAGCGGGCCCGCGGCGGGCGCCGCCAGCCGATCACCGTCCCGGCGGCTCCGTCCCGCGAAGGCCGGACGTGAACCTCGCCGGCATCCTCGCCTGGTCGGCGAGCCTCGCCGGCTGCGACGACGTCCCCGCGGACTCCCAGGTCTACGTCGAGGCCCCCGGAGACGTCCGGAGGGTCCTCTTCGGCATCGACATCGACATCGGCGAGCTCCTCTACGCCCGCGACGCCGGCTACGATGCGGTGATCGCGCACCATCCCGCGGGCGACCACGCCCGGATGGACTTCGACCGGGTGGTCCGGCGCCAGGTGGAGCAGATGGGCGCCGAGGGGATCCCCCCGGAGGTCGCCGAGGCCGCGGTCTCGGAGCGGCTGGGCGCGTCCCACCGCGCCGCCCACATGAGCAACTACGGAGCCGTGGTCGACACCGCGCGGCTGGTCGGGCTGCCCTTCTGCAACGTCCACCTCGCCTGCGACATCATCGGACGCGAGGAGATCGTCGCGATGCTCCGCCGCCGCGACGGGGCCACCGCCCCGGTCTCCGAGGTGCTCGGCTGGTTCGACGAGTTCCCCGAGATGGAGGCGGCGCTCACCCGCCCCGAGCAGTGGGTCGGCGATCCCATCGCCCCGCTGGGGCGCTGGACGGTGGCGATGGCCGGGGGCACGAACGGCGGCTACCCGGTCTTCCGCGAGTACTGGCGGCACGGCGTCGACACCGTCTTCGCGATGCACTGCGCCGAGGCCGACGTGCAGCGGCTGCGGGCCGAGGCGGAGCCGGGCAAGAGCCTGGTCGTCACCGGCCACATGGCGACCGACAGCATCGGCATCAACCGGGTCATCGCCGGTCTCGAGGAGCAGGGCATCGAGGTCACCCGCACCAGCGGCATCGTGGCCCCTGGGTGACCGGGCGCGGCCGCCGGCTGTCCGCGGTGCTCGCGGTGGCGGCCGTGCTCTCCGCCTGCTCCTCCGCGGCGCCGTCGCGAACGCCCGCCCCGGCGCCGTCGCAGGACACCGCCGCCGCGCTCGCCGCCGCCGACGCGCTCTTCTTCGGCAACCACTACGACGACGCCCAGCGGGCCTACGCGGGGCTCGTCGCCCGCGCCCCCGGCGACGCCCTCGCCCACGCCGCCTACGCGCTCTTCCTCAACTACCGCATGGACTTCGGCGGTGCGCTCGCCGAGGCCCGTGCGGGTGTCGCCGCCGCTCCGCGCAGCGGCCGCGCCGAAGCGGTGCTCTGCCGCGTCCGGGACTGGTCTCTGCACGTCGAGGACGCGGTCGCGGCGGGGGCGAGGGCGGTGTCCCTGGCGCCGGACGACCCGCTCGCCCACCTCTTCGACAGCGAGGCGCTCGCCGACCACGGCGACACCGCCGCCTCGCAGCGCCAGATCGATGCCGCCGCGGCGGTGCTCGGGCCGCAGTCGACCGACTACGAGCGCGCCGAGCTCCAGCGCGAGAAGGCCAACCTCGCCCGCGACGCCGGCGACACCGCGGGCGAGCTCGCCGCCGACCTCGCCGCCCGCGACCAGCAGCCCGGCTGGGTCGACCGCTCCGCCGAGCTCGCCGGCGCCTACATCGACGGCAACCAGCTCGACGGCGCCCACAAGGTCCTCGAGAGCGCGCTCGCGCTCGCCCCCGCGGACGCCCAGCTGCTCGCCTCGCTGGGCTCGGTCGCCCTCCAACAGCCCGACTTCCCGACCGCGGAGCAGGCCTACAGCCGGCTCCTCGCGCTCAGCCCGCGCGACCCCGGGGCGCTCGAGGCGGCGGCCGAGGTGGCGATGGCGCTCCACCACGACTCCAGGGGTGCGCGGGTGCTGCTGCTCCGCGCCCTCGCCGCCGACCCCACCGATGTCGCCGCGGTCGACTACATCCTCCGGCTCGCGCGCGACGTCGACGGCGGCGAGGCGCAGGCGCGGGCGGACATCCTCGACACCGTGGCCACCGCCGAGGGCGCCGACGGCCCCCACCCGCGCCCGGTGGCGGTCCCCGACCCCGACGCCCAGCGTGCCGCCCACGCCCTG
>VBHE01000273.1:3954-10143 GCA_005889515.1 Chloroflexota bacterium
TGGCGAACAACGCGCTGCCCGCGGTCATCGACCTCGGCATCCACCTCGAGACCCCGGGGACGCCGGGCTTCACCGGGGTGCGCGCCGGCGACCGCGCCAACGCCGCCGGCTGGCGCGACGGGCCGATCGTCGAGGACATCACCCACCGCGGCGGCGCCGTCCCGGCGGTCGCCGACTGGGTCGACAGCGTCTACCACCGCTTCCCGATCGTCCGCCCCGAGCTTCGCTCCCTCGGCTACGCCGACTGCGCGATCGGACCGCTGCCCATGGAGGACATGGAGTTCGGCCTCAGCGGCGCGGCGGCGCCGCGCACCGCGCCGCCGGTGCTCGTGCCCGGCGACGGTCAGACCGGGGTGCCCACCACCTTCCTCGACAACGAGCTCCCCGACCCGCTCCCCCACGGGACGCCGCGGAACGCCGGCTTCCCGGTCACCGCCACCTTCCCGGAGGCGGCGAGCGTGCGCCTGACCGGCTTCAGCCTCCACGACCCGAGCGGAGCCGAGGTCGCGGCCTACACCCTGTCGCCGGGTTCGGGGAACGAGAACTCCGCCTCGCTGCTCGCCCACGGGCCGCTGAAGGCGGCGACCGTCTACACCCGCACCTCTCCGCCGTCGTCGACGGCCGCCCCTACGATCGCACCTGGACCTTCGTCACCCAGTAGCTCGCGGCCGCTATCCTCGCCCGGCCATGCCCGACGTCCGCGGCGACCTGGAGCGCGCCGTCCGCACCGCCCTCGACGAGCTCGGCTGCGGCCCCGAGGTCGAGGCCGTGGTGGGGCCGTCCGCGCGCCCCGAGTTCGGCGACTGGTCGACGCCGGCGTCGATGCGGGCGGCACGCACCCTCCGCCGCAACCCGGCGCAGATCGCCGGCGAGCTGCGCGACCGGCTGGCGGCGATGGACGTGCCCTGGGTGCGGGAGTGGACCACCACGGACAGGTACGTCAACGCCCGCCTCGAGGACGCGACGTGGGTGCCGGCGGTGATCGCCGAGGCGCTCGGGCGTGACCCGGGGACGCCGCTGCCGGCGCCGCGCGGCCACACCGTGCTCGCGGGCACGACCCTGGTCGAGCACACCAACATCAACACCAACAAGGCGGCGCACATCGGCCACCTGCGCAACGCCTGCCTCGGCGATACCGTCGCCCGGGTGCTGCGCCGCACCGGTCACCGGGTCGAGGTCAACGACTACATCGACGACACCGGGGTCCAGGTCGCCGACGTCGTCGTCGGGGTGCGCGAGCTCGGGCTGCAGCCGCGCGAGGGCGAGCCCTTCGACCAGTTCTGCTCGCGCGCCTACGTCGAGGTGAGCCGCCGCTACGACACCGAGCCGGAGCTCGTCGAGCGCCGCCGCGCCACCCTGCGCGCCATCGAGGAGGGCGACAACGAGGTCGCAGTCTTCGCCAAGCAGCTGGCGTCGCAGGTGGTCGACGCCCACCTCGCCACCATGGCGCGCTTCGACATCGGCTACGACCTGCTCACCTGGGAGTCCGACATCCTCGAGCTGGGGTTCTGGCGGCACGCGTTCGACCAGCTGCGCGCCGCCGGCGCCATCGTGCTCGTCGAGTCGGGGAAGCTCGCCGGCTGCTGGGTGATGCCCTGGGACGAGGGCGGCGAGGGCGACGAGGCCGACGAGGAGCGCGACGCCAAGGTGCTGGTGAAGTCCGACGGCGTCGCCACCTACACCGCCAAGGACATCGCCTACCAGCTCTGGAAGTTCGGCCTCCTCGGCCTCGACTTCCACTACCGGCCATGGCATCCGGAGCAGCCCGGCTCGCCGGCGACCACCACCGCGGACGGCGGCGACGGTGTGCTCGACGGCGTGAGCTTCGGCCACGCCGCGCGCGTCGTCAACGTCATCGATGCGCGCCAGGCGTACCTGCAGCGGGTGGTCCGCGACGCCCTCGACCGTCTCGGCCATCACACCGAGGCGGAGAACTCCATCCACCTCGCCTACGAGGTGGTGGCGCTCACCCCGGCGGCGGCGCGCGAGCTCGGTGTCGAGGTCGCCGACGGCGGCCCGACGGTGGTGGCGCTCAGCGGGCGCAAGGGGATCGAGGTGCGCGCCGACGACCTCCTCGACCTCGCCATCGCCAAGCTCCGCGACAAGGCGCGCGACGAGCACACGGCGAGAGCGCTGGCCGCCGCCGCGGTGCGCTACTACCTGCTGAAGTTCTCGCTCACCCAGATCATCGCCTTCGACTTCGACGAGGCGCTGCGGGTGACCGGCGACACCGGCGTCTACCTCCAGTACGCGCACGCCCGCGCCGCCGGGATCCTGCGCAAGACCGCCGGCGACGACGACGGTCCGATCACCGTGCCCGCCGAACTCCTCCCGGTGGAGCGCGCCCTGCTCCACCGCATCGACGCCTACCCGTGGGAGGCCGCCGAGTCGGCGGCCTCGCTCGCGCCGGTGGTGCTCGCGGTGTACGCGTTCACCCTCGCCTCGGCGTTCAGCGACTTCTACGAGCACACCCCGCCGATCGTGCGCGAGGAGGACCCGCAGCTGCGCCGCTTCCGGCGGGCGCTCACCGCCGCGACCCGCGCGACCCTCGGCGACGCGTTGCGCACCCTGGGGATGGCGGCGCTCGACGAGGTCTAGGCCGCTACCGCCTCCGGCGGCGCGGCCGGCGTACCGGCAGGGCGGTGAGGATCACCGAGGCGTGGCTCTGCACCTGGGGGTAGTTGCCCATCGGGCCGTTCTTCGGCAGGGCCACCTCGCCGAGCAGTCCCCCGAAGCCGCGCTCGTTGAGCGCGGCCCGCGCGTAGCGCCGGCCGCTCCGGCCGCAGCGCTCGAGCGCGGCGGCGAGCCAGAGGGTGGCGAAGATGAAGGGGGCGCAGGGCGGCGGGATGCTGCCGTCGAGGACGGAGCTGTGGCGTTCGACCAGGCCGGAGACGCCGAGACGGCCCACGATCGCCTGGAGGGTGCCGATGGCGACCGGGTCCTTCGGGCCCAGGAAGCCGACCAGCGGCGCCACCGCCAGGGCGGCGTCCTCGCCGTAACCGCCGTCCGCCAGGTCGAACGGCAGATACCGCCGGGGCCGCTCGAGCTCGTCGACGAGAACCGAGGCGCGGATCCGCTCGGCGGTGCGCTCCCAGGCGTCCGCGTCGCCGGCGACGGCGCCACGGCGGGCGAGCGAGGCGGCGCGGCGCAGGCCGGTCCAGGCCATCACCTGCGAGTGGGTGTACATCCGGGGATCGCCGCGGATCTCCCAGATGCCGTGGTCGGGCGTCAGCCAGCGGACCCGGGTGGCCTCGGCGAGCGCGGGCACGGCGTCGCGCAGCGACTCCGGCAGGGCGCCGGCGCGGTGGAGGGCGTGGGCGAGGTCGAGCACCTCGCCGATGACGTCGAGCTGGGCCTGGCCCGCGGCGCCGTTGCCGACGCGCACCGGCCGGGCTCCGCCGTGGCCGGCGAGGTGGTCGAGGGTGGTCTCCGGGGGCGTCGCCGTCCCGTCGACGCGGAGCAGCGCCGGCGCCGCGCCGCCGCGGCAGGCCTCGCCGCAGAAGTCGCCGAGGGCGCTCGCCTCCTCGACGAGCCCGAGCCGTAGCAGCGCGAGCCCGGCCAGCGCGGTGTCCCGCGGCCAGCTGTAGCGGTAGTCCCAGGTGAGCGCGGAGCCGTGCCACTGGGGCAGCGAGGTGGTCGGCGCGGCGACGATGCCGTGGCCGCCGGCGCTCTGGCGGAGCGCGCAGATCGTGAGGCCGGCGCGCACCACCGCATCCTCGCCGCCGGCCGGCCCCAGGACGCGGCCGAGCAGCCCCTCCGCCACCGCGCCGGTGCGCATCCGGGCCGCCACCGACCCCCAGTGCATCAGGGTGGCGTCGAGGAGGCGGAGCGCCTCGGCCGGCCCGACCGGCTCCTCGGCGCCGCTCAGGACCACGGCGGTGGGCGGGCCGGGGGTCACGGTGAACCGTGCGTGGGCGCCCCCGGCGTCGACCACCCACTCGGCGGGCGCATCGACGCTGAGCCGCAGCCCCGCGGCGGAGGCGACCACCCGGCCGCCGGCGCGCTCCCAGGCCGCCTCCAGGGTGGCGGCACCGAAGGCGGGGAGGAAGCGCACCTCGACCTCGACCTCGCCGCCCACGGCGCGGAGCAGCCGGAGGAGCCGGAGCGGCCGCCGCCCCGGGCCTGCCAGACGCTGCGCACCCCCATGGTGGGGCCGAGGTAGCCGCGCTCGACGAGCTCGGCGCCGCCGGCGGGCCGGAGCTGGAGGTGGCCTCCCCGCTCGGCGTCGAGGATGGTGAGCAGCACCGGGGAGGAGTCGACGCGCGGCCAGCACAGCCAGGCGACGTTGCCGTCGGGCGCCACCAGGGCTGCGGTGCGGCCGTCGGCGAGCAGGGCGTGGGAACCGGTGCGGTACTGGCGGAGGCCGTCCGGACGCATCGGCGCATGATGCCCGACGGAAGCGGGCGCACAGGCATGGTCCAGCGCGCCGAACACGTCACTCGTCACATGGGCGTGACGGGTCCTGAAGATCCGTACACAGCAGGTGGCGCGGGCCTTAACCGAGGCCGGACCACAATGACGACCACGTGGATCGCGCTGGTGCCACCCCGGGGCTGGGGGGCTCGGGGGTGAGAAGGTACACGCACCCCTTCACGAGTGCCGCGAGATCTGCAACTGGGGGGACGGCGGCCGCCAGCGTGGCGGCCGCCGGCTTCCAGCAGTGGACTCCCGCCGGGTGCGCGAGCCGCCCCGGCCACTGCTCCCCGGCGGGCCGCCTGGGGCAGCTAGCTCGACGCCAGGCGACCGTGCACCGGCGCCGGCGGGGCGACGCGGACCATCCTCAGCAGCGTCCTGCCGTCCACCAGGGTGATGTCGTGGATCCGCGCGAAGCTGCCTGCGAGCTCGGTGTAGCCGCCGGTGGTGACGACGACGCCGCGGCTGGCGCCGGCCGAGCGCATCGTCATGTGCAGCTCGCGCACCGAGCCGATGTCGACGGTGGCCTGGCGGTGGTGGCGGCACTGGACCAGGCTGGTCCCGCGCCGCCCGAAGAGTTCCACGTCGATGCCCGCGCCCACCCCCCGACCGGTCTCGACGACCCGGTAGCCGGCACGCCGGTAGGCGCCGGCGACGAGCCCGGCGAGCTGCTCGCGCGGCATGCGCCGCAGCTCCTCGAGGTCGCGCTGCCGCTGCTCCTCGCGGTGCAGCCGCACCCGCGCCGGCCAGGCGGAGACGCCGACCGCGAACATGCCCGCGGCAAGCCCCAGGGCCACCGACCGCCAGGGCCCGTCCACCGCCACCCCGCCGCCCCAGAGCAGCGGGAGCGTGATCCCGACCAGGAACGCCGCCGCCGCCATCGCCAGCGGGGTCCACAGGGGGCCGCGCAGCGCGAGCCGGTGCAGGGCGCGGTACAGGCGCCGCATGTGGCTCTTGATCGGGAGGGGCGGGGGACGCCGGGGCCTGACCACGCGGAAAAGTTACTACGGTTGTTGACGTTGTGGGGGTGGTCGTTCGAAGGCGAGAGCTCGGCCGCCCTTGGTGGCGGTTTTGACTCGGGGAGGCTCCCGGCCGGCGCGCGCGTTCGCGCGCTTTGCGTCCTCGGGCCGTACGCCGTATGCACGGGTGGAGCACCGCCTGCGGCATTGCGGTCTAACGTGACAACTGCGCGCAGCGCTCCGGAGTCCCGGAGGCGAGGAGGATGACCCCCGACCCCACCGGGGTCGAGACCACGCAGGCGGCGTCGGCGCGGTCGCGGGCGAGCACCTCGAGCAGGCCGGGGAGACGCACGAAGCTGGCGTGGAGCCCGGTGAGGAGAGCCGGAGAGCGCAGCGCGATGGCGAGGGCGACGACGATCGGCGCGGCGTGGGGACGGACGTTGATCTCCACCACCGGCCCGCGCTCGGGCCCGGGGAGGCGCAGCGCCTTGTCGACCGGGCTCCCCTCCTCCTCGACGCTCGTGGCCAGGAGGCCGCCGTCGAGGAAGGCGAGCACGTCGCGACGGCCGTCGCGACCGGTGAGCTCGACCACCCCGGTGTAGTGGTCGGCCGCGAGCAGGCGGAGCATTCGCGGGGTGTCGGCGAAGGCGCTGCTCAGCCGTGCGAGCCGTGGCATCCCCGCGGGCAGCGGCACCCAGCGGCCGCGGCCCGGGAGTGGCGCACGGGCCGGCGGGACGAACACCGGCGGCGGAGCGGCGACGGGCTCGGGCTCGGGCTCGGGCTCGGGGGTGGCGGCGACCGGCTCGGGCTCGGGCTC
>VBHE01000273.1:10261-12013 GCA_005889515.1 Chloroflexota bacterium
TCGGGCTCCGCCTCTGGCTCGGGAGCGGCCGCGACCGCCTCGGGCTCGTGCCCCAGCGAGGAGAGGATGTCGTGGATCGCGGCCTCGTCGTCCATCCCGGCGGCGCGCAGCCGTTCGATCAGCTCGGTCGCGCCGCGTTCGGTGATCCGCCCGGTGGCGGTGCCGTCGAGGGCGAGCGCCACCAGGGCGTGCGCATCGTCGAGCTCGCGGACCACCGCCGGCACCCGCTCGTAGCCGACCGCGCGGGCCGCGGCGACCACGCGGTGCCCGGTGACCACCTCGTAGTCCCCGCCCGCCAGCGGCCGGAGCAGCACCGGGTCGACGACGCCGACGGTGCGCACCAGCACCATCATCGCCGCCAGGGGGGTCTCACCCACGCGCTCCGGGGTCCAGCCGTCGCGCATCGAGGCGAGCTCGATCTGGTCGATCTGGGTGGTGGCCGACGGCGCCAGCCAGCGGCTCAGCGGGGAGTCGTCTCCCTCCACGGGGGAGGCGTTTCCCTCGCCGGCGTCATCGGGGTCGCCGCCGGGCTCCTGCCCGCGCAGCCAGCTTCGCACCGAGATCCTCCCCGCGCGCTCCCAGGATGTCGCCGGAGGCGCGCCGCCCAGCGATGGCGGAGATTACCAGTCCGGCGGTGCAGCCGAAAGCACGGTCGCAGGGATGCAGTCCCACCGTGGGACTGGAGCGGTCAGGACGCCTTGCGCTCGAGCAGCTCGCGCTGCTTCTCGCTGTCTCGGAGCGGGACGAGCTGGGTCGAGTGGCGGGATCCGCACTCGCTGCACTGGACGTGTCCACCAAGCGGGCGGCCGTCCGAGTCGTAGTACACGACGGTCAGCCGGGGCGATTGGCAGCGCGGGCAGGGCGCGGTATCCGGCATCCTTGCGACTCCACTGACGGGGCGTTACCGGCCCAATGATGGCATGGACGGGCCGCGCGCGGGTCCACCCCGATCGGACACGACCCCGTGGCCGTCGTCGCGGCTGCCGGCGTCCGGGTCGCTGCGATAGCGGCCGACCGCCTGGCGGCGACCTTCGCCGCCACCGCCGCGCGCCACGACCGCGAGGCGAGCTTCCCCCACGAGCACGTCGCCGCGGCGCGCGCCGACGGCTGGCCGGCGCTCGCGGTCCCGGGATCCCTCGGCGGCGCCGGCGCATCCCTCCACGACGTCTGCCTCCTCCAGGAGAGGCTCGGCCGCGGCGACGCCTCGAGCGCGCTCGGACTGGGGATGCACCACATGGCGATCGGCTCGCCCGGACCGGCGCACACCGGCTGGCCCGCGCCGGTCTACGAGGCGCTCTGCGCCCGTGTCGTCGCCGAGGGCGCCCTCCTCAACACCCTGGCGAGCGAGCCGGAGCAGGGCTCGCCGGCGCGCGGCGGCATCCCCGCCACCACCGCCGTCCACCGCGACGGCGGCTGGGTGCTGGAAGGCCGCAAGACCTGGTCGACCTGGCTGCCGGTGCTCACCCATGCCGTCGTCACCGCCCGGGTGGACCGTCCCGATGCCGGCCCGGCGGTGGCGGGCTTCGTGGTCGACCTCTCTCTGCGCGGGGTCGGCCGCGACCCCACCTTCGACGCCCTCGGGCTGCGCGCGACCGCGAGCGGCGCCCTGCTCCTCGACGGCGTCCGGGTCGGCGAGGACGCGCTCCTCCACCTCCGCGAGCCCGCCGAGCAGGACCCCCGTGGCCCGGCGGTGCCGGCGTGGTTCCAGCTGACCAGCGCCGCCGCCTACACCGGCTGCGCCCACGCCGCCCG
>VBHE01000273.1:12035-26533 GCA_005889515.1 Chloroflexota bacterium
TCCGGCTCGGCCGGATCGACGGCGCGGTGCGCACCGCCCGGCTGCTGGTGCTGGCCGCCGCCCGCGCCTGGGACGAGGCGCCGGTGGCTGAGCGCGCGGCGCTGCTCCCCGAGATCGGCACCGTGAAGGTGCAGGCGACCCAGCTCGCATGGCAGGCGGTCGAGGAGGCGATGCGGCTGGCCGGAGGGCCGGGGATGCTCCGCGAGCTCTCCCTCGAGCGCCACTGGCGCGACGTCCGCGGTGGCCTCATCCATCCCCCGCTCGAGGACCTCCACTGGCAGTCTCTGGGGGCCGCGCTCGCCGAGGGCGCCGGCGGCGACGGGAGGGCCGTCCTCTGAGCCTGGCCGTCAACGAGCGCGGGCTTCTGGAGCGCTACCTCGACGAGCTCTACGCGTGGAACACCCGCATCAACCTCACCCGCGTCCCGCGCGAGCAGGCCTGGGATCGGCACGTGGGCGAGGCGCTGGAGCTGCTCGCCACCGTCCCCCCCGCGCCGGGGGCGCGGCTGGTCGACGTCGGCTCCGGCGCCGGAATCCCGGGGCTCCCGATCGCCGTGGTGCGCCCGGACCTCGAGGTGATCCTCTGCGACTCCGACCGCGGGCGGACCGAGTTCCTCGCCCATGTCGTCGACCTGATCGGGCTGCGAGGGGTCGGTGTCGCCTGGGTCCGCGCCGAGGACCTGGGCCGCACCGAGGGCGCCCGCGAGGCCTTCGACGCCGCGGTCTCCCGCGCGACCGCCCCACCGCCGGCGCTCTGCGAGCTCTGCCTCCCGCTGCTCCGGGTCGGGGGCACGATGGCGGCGCTGGTGAGCGACGCGCCCGCTGCGTCGGCGGCCTGCGCCCACGCCGCCACGGTCTGCGGCGGGGGGACGCCGGCGGCGCCGGCGCCCGGGGTGCTCGCGGTGGTCAAGGAGCGCCCCACGCCGGAGCGCTATCCGCGGCGGCCGGGCATCCCGGCGCGCCGCCCGCTGCTCTGACCGGGTCAGCCGCCGGTGGGGGTCGCCTCGCTGATCAGCTCGGTGCGCTCGTACCAGACCACCTCGGAGGCCCCTTCCTCGGGGTGCACCGCGTAGAGGGCGACCCGGCGCTCGTCGGGGAGGACGATGACGCAGCGGCCGTGGGACCCGACCTCCTCGAGCACTCGCACCGGGGTGCTCAGCCGCAGGCGATTGGGGTCGCGGGCGGCCTCGAGGACCTCGAACCGGAAGTACCGGGCCCCGAGCTTCATGTTCTGCTCGACGCCGTGGAGGGTGAGGCTGCGGACGCGCTTGTCCCAGGCGGGCATCGAGCGGACCCTCGTGAGCACCTGACCGGTGGCGCTCCCGATCCTACAAGGAGGCCCCGGCGCTGACCAGATCCGGGCGCGCATACTGCCCCGCCGATGGCTCACGTCACCGTCGCGCAGGCGCTGCGGGGCGCCGCCCCGCTGGGATCGGAGGTCACCGTCCGGGGCTGGGTGCGAAGCCGTCGCGACGCCCGCTCCGGGGGCGGCATGTCCTTCGTCAGCGTCCACGACGGCTCCTGCTTCGATCCCATCCAGGTGGTCGCCGAGGCGTCACTGTCCAACTATGCGGGGGAGGTGGCCCACCTCACCACCGGCTGCGCGGTGGTCGCCACCGGGCGTCTGGTCGAGTCCCAGGGGAAGGGCCAGTCGGTGGAGATCCAGGCCGCCGCGATCGAGGTGGTCGGCTGGGTCGACGACCCCGAGACCTACCCGGTCGCGGCCAAGCGGCACAGCTTCGAGTACCTGCGCGAGGTCGCCCACCTGCGGCCGCGCACGAACACCTTCGGCGCGGTCGCCCGGGTGCGCCACACCCTGAGCATGGCGGTGCACCGCTTCCTCGACGAGCGCGGCTTCTCCTGGATCCACACCCCGATCATCACCGCGAGCGACGCCGAGGGCGCCGGGGCGATGTTCCGCGTCTCCACCCTCGACCTCGCCAACCTCCACCGGCTCTCCGACGGGCACGTCGACTTCTCCGAGGACTTCTTCGGACGCGAGACCCATCTCACCGTCAGCGGACAGCTCAACGTCGAGTGCTACTGCCTGGCGATGAGCCGCGTCTACACCTTCGGGCCCACCTTCCGCGCGGAGAACTCGAACACCGCCCGCCATCTCGCCGAGTTCTGGATGATCGAGCCGGAGATCGCCTTCGCCGACCTGCACGACAATGCCGACCTCGCCGAGGCGATGCTCAAGGCGATCTTCCGCGCGGTGCTCGACGAGCGCGAGGACGACATGCGCTTCTTCGCCGAGCGCATCGACGCCGACTGCATCGGCCGGCTCGAGCGTTTCGTCGAATCGAGCTTCGAGCGCATGGAGTACGGGGACGCCGTCACCGCGCTCCGGCGCGCCGCCGCGGACGGGGTGCGCTTCGAGTTCCCGGTGGAGTGGGGGACCGACCTGCAGAGCGAGCACGAGCGCCATCTCACCGAGCAGGTCGTCGGCCGGCCGGTGGTGGTGATGAACTACCCGAAGGACATCAAGGCGTTCTACATGCGGCAGAACGACGACGGCCGGACCGCGGCCGCGATGGACGTGCTGGCCCCGGGGATCGGCGAGATCATCGGCGGCAGTCAGCGCGAGGAGCGGCTCGACGTCCTCGATGCGCGCATCGACGAGATGGGTCTCGACCGCGAGGCGTACGGCTGGTACAGGGATCTCCGCCGCTACGGCACCGTCCCCCACGCGGGCTTCGGCCTCGGCTTCGAGCGGACCATCATCTACGCCACCGGGATGGCCAACATCCGCGACGTCATCCCCTTCCCGCGGACGCCACGAAACGCCGACTTCTGACTGACGGACCGCGCACGCCGCTTCACCCTTCTGTTTCGGTCCTTCACACCCCTTTGTCGCGCGGCGCGAGGGCACCCGGCATGCTGGACCGAACACGATGGAAGACTCTCATGTCGTCGACGTGCTCCTCGAGTGGCTCCGGGTGCGGGACCGGGGCGGCCGGCCGCTGCCGCTCGGCTACGTCGGGCTCACCGACGAGCTCGAGAACAGCGCGCTGCTGCACCGGATGCTGACCGGCAGGGCGCCGCTCGCCGAGGCGCCGCCGCGCTCCTACGGCCAGCCGTGGTACGCGCTGGTGGAGGACGGCGTCGCGTCGAACTGCGAGCTCGTCCCGCTCAAGGACCGGCTCGGAGCCTCGCCGAAGGTGTCGATCAACCAGACCGCCTGGGAGGTGGTCGGCATCATCGACGGAGGGTACGTGGTGCGCTACGGCCGCGGCCAGCCGCTCTACGTCGCCGAGCGGTCACCCGCGGACCCCGCGCGCTGGCGCCTGCGCCGCCAGGACCTGTGGCTGGCAGGCGACGGGGTGACGCCGGAGCTGTGACGCGCCGCCTCCCTGCGGGGGGGCGAGCCTAGGATCGCGGCGTGGACAGCGGAATGGCCAGGATGGCCGCGGCCGCCCGCGAATCGCCGAGGACGTTCCTCCCCCGGCCGTGGCAACGCGTCCCGGCGGTCCTCGCCGCCCTGGGGATCACCCGGGAGGCGCCTCCCCCGCCGGTCGTCTACTCGCCCCCCCTCGTCGGCTACGTCGCCGGGCTGGGGGCGCTGGGCCTGCTGCTCGCCGCGGCGATGGTGCGGGCGCCCGCCGACGTCGGCGGGTTCGTCTTCATGGCCATCGCGGTCCTCGCCCTGGCGAGCACGAGCGTGCGCCTGATCACCGGCGGGGGCACCATCTTCAGCGCCTCCGCGTTCGCCCAGCTGGGCCTGGCGGTCGCCTTCGGGCCCGCCGGATGCCTGGCCGGGGCGCTCGCCGAGCAGGGGGCGGTGAGCGCCCGCTACCGCATCGGCTCCTTCCGCCTCGGCTTCAACGTCGCCTCGATCTTCCTCTCCAACCTCGCCGCCTGGGGCGTCTACACCGAGGTGATCCGGCTCCCCATCCCGGCCGCGATGAAGCTGGCCGTCGGCGGCGTCGCCGGCGGGGGGGTGCACAACCTGGTCAACAACTGCTGCGTGGCCATCGTGGTGTCGCTCGCCACCGGCAGGCCCTTCCGGCGTGTCCTGCCCGCGTCGCTGCGCATGCTGGGCTTCAGCGTCCTCTACGGGTACTCGGCCGTCGGCTTCGCGACCTTCCACGACCAGGTCGGCGCCCAGGCCTTCGCGTACGGTCTTGCCCCGATCGCCGCGTTCCAGGTGTTCCTGGTCCTCTACGCGCGCGCGTTGCGCCTGCACGAGGACGCGCGCACGAGGCACGTCGAGCGCATCGAGCACGCCGGCGCCGTCCTCCAGCGCTCGTACGACGAGACCCTCGTCGCCCTGACCAGCGCGCTGGATGCGCGCGACAGGGAGACCGAGGGGCACTCCCGCCGGGTGGTGGAGTACACCCGGCTGGTCGCCATCCGCCTCGGCGTCGGCGGGCACGAGCTCGCCATGATCAGCCAGGGGGCGCTGCTCCACGACATCGGCAAGATCGGCGTCCCCGACGCCGTCCTCCACAAGCCCGGACCGCTCACCGACGAGGAGTGGGAGATCATGCGGCGCCATCCGCAGATCGGGCTGCACATGGTGGCGGGGATCGAGCACCTCAGCGAGGCGCGGACGATCATCCTGCACCACCACGAGCGCTTCGACGGAAGGGGCTACCCGCTGGGCCTGCGCGGCAACGCGATCACCCATGGGGCCCGCATCTTCGCGGTTGCGGACACGGTGGACGCGATCACCCAGGACCGGCCGTATCGTGCCGCGCGCTCCTTCGACGAGGCACGCGAGGAGATCCTGCGCGTCCGGGGGTCGCAGTTCGACCCCGAGGTCGTCGACGCCTTCCTCGCGCTGGAGCTGGCCGAGCTGGAGGAGATCGCGAGCCACCGCGCGGGTGCGGGGCGCGACCTCCTCGAGGTTGTCGGTCCGGCGTCGCCGCGGATCCTCGCGCCGGCGGAGCGACGGGCCGCCTAGATACGGCTGGCGCGAGCGCCCCTGCCCGCACCGGCGGCGACCACCAGGGTGGCGACGGCGACGGCGCAGGCGACGAGCAGGAGATGGTCCCAGCGCAGGCGGCCTCCCAGCGCGATGCCCATGCCGGCTCCGAGCAGCCAGCCGAGGTAGAGCGCGGAGAGGTTGAACGCGGCGACGCTGCCCAGCCGCTCGGGGGCGACCCGGCGCTGCACCTCGGTGGTCGCCCATGTCTGGTAGAGACCGGCCGCGGCGCCGTTGGCGGCGAGGGCCACGACGGCGAGCGCCACGGACGGCGTGATCGCGACCACGGCGAGGGCGCCGACCTCGACCAGCGCCCACACGGCGATGGTCGCGCGGGTGATCGACGCGGGCTGCAGCCGGGCGGAGAGGAGGGTGCCGGCGGCGGCGCCCGCCCCCACCGCGCCGTAGAGGAAGCCCACGTGGCTCGCGCCTCCGAAGCGGTCGGCGGCGCCGACCACGAGCACCGCCTGGGCCGCGGTGGCGCAGAGCCCTCCGGCGAAGCCGCCGGCGGCCACGAGCCGCAGGAACGGCTGCGCCAGCACGGTGTGCGCCGCCGAGCCGCGACGTGGCGACGGCGGGGCGGTCTGCGTCCGCGGCCGGCGCAGCGGCAGGCTGATCAGCAGTCCCGCGGCGACCAGGAAGCTGGCCGCATCGAGGAGCAGGAGGAGGCGTGGCCCGGTCAGCGCGACCACCGCCCCCGCGAGCGCCGGGGCGACGGCGAGGCTCAGCGAGAAGGTCGACCCGTACTGCGCGTTCGCCCGCGGCCGCCGCTCCGCGGGCACCAGGGCGGTGATGATCGGCATGTGGGCGGGTCTCGCCAGCGCCCCGAGGAAGCTCGACACCGCCACCAGCACGTAGATCAGCGGCAGCGACCCGGCGGTGACCGCGGCCACCAGGGCGAGGGTGGCGGTGGCCTGGACGGCGGAGGTGAGCGCGGTGAGCAGTCCCGGGTTCACCCTGTCGGCCAGGTGGCCGCCCGGCGTCGATGCGACCCGGACGAGGGTGAACAGCGCCGGCGCGACCGGGCCGGGTGAGAGCTGGTACACCGCGACGAGGAGGGCGACGGTGGTGAACCAGTCGCCGTAGAACGAGGTCGCCACCGCTGCGATGAAGCGGCCGTAGCCCGTCCCGATCCCGCGCTCACCGCGGGCGGTGACCTTCTCCATGTATGGCGGGGATGCTGACATCAACGCCGCCTCATCGGGGGCGAGTGGCGCGGGCGGCTCGTACGGCGAGCATCACACCCACGCCACTCAGCGAGAGGGCTAGCGCCGCCTCTCGGCGGGCCCGCCCCCGGTGCCGGGGTCTCAGCCCCAGCTGGTCGTGATCTCGGAGCCATTCCAGCTGTTCATGTGACCGATCACCTCCTCTGTCGAGCGTTCCGTGGAGCGTCCCGTGGGGACGTCCACATGGTCTCGTGGAGGCGGTATCACGGTCAGTCCCAGAGACGTCTCACGTCTTGAGACCGGTGCCGGTCAGGCGCAGGCGACCTCGTCGAGGTCGCCGTCGTCGAGGCGCTCGTACACCAGGGTGAGGCCGAGCGTGAGGCGGCGGAAGAGGGTGGCGCGGGAGACGGAGAGCCGCTCCGCGACCGCCTGGGCGACGCGCGGCGAGCGCGACTCGGCGAGGGAGCGGATGATCTCGCGGAGGCGCCGCTGCAGGTCACCGTGCGCGCGGGGGTCGTGCAGCGTCTCGAGCGCGAGCTTCACCCGCTCGCGGGCGGCGGAGTCGGCGGTGCGCCGGACCGCGGCCGGCGGCGGTCCCTCGTCGTCGACGAGGTCGTGGAGCACGTGCAGCGAGAGCGCCCTGCCGCCGGCGAGAGGGATCACCCCGCCCGCGTGGCCGCGGGTGCGCGCCAGCAGGTCGGCGTGCCACTGCGGTCGACGTCGCCGGAGGTCGTCGCTGAGCAGCCGCCGCCAGGGCTCGTGCAGCGCGTACCCGGTGGCGAGCACGTCGAGCACGCTCAGTCCGGAGAACGCGGCCTCGAGGTCGGGCAGCTCGGAGCCGAGCATCTCCGCGAGCAGGTCGTGGTTGACGACCGGCATCAGTGAGGTCGCCTCGAGGAGATCGGTCAGGCGCGGATGGCTGCTCTCGCGGCGCAGGCGGAGGTGGAGCATGCGGACGGCCCGCTCCGCGATCAGCCAGGCCGGGAGCGGGCGCTCCCCGTGACGCAGGGCGACGTCGGCGGCCACGGCGAGGATGAGCGGATGGCCGGCGGCCAGCTCGAGGATCTCCGCGACCGCGACCTCGTCGGTGATGCCACGGCGGGCGAGCAGCAGGCGCGACTCGCCGTCGGCCAGCGCACCGAGGGGCGTGGTCTCCAGGCAGGCGCGCCACCCGGCGCGCTGGCTCAGCATGTCCCAGGGGGCGCTGCGCTCGGCGACGACGACCAGGACGCGGTCGGTGATCCGCTCGATGACCTCCTCCCGCAGGCGGCGGGCCTGGGGCACCGTGAGCAGCTCGTGGCTGTCGATGCCGAGGAGTGCCGGTGCGCTGGCGCCTTCCCCGGGCCAGCCGGCGGCGCGCAGCCGCAGCAGGGAGAGGAAGCCGTCCACGCTCCCGTCGAAGTCGTGACAGTCGATGACGACCGTGTCGCCCGTCGAGCCGCCGCGGACACGCCGCGCGAGCTCCTGCAGCACCGCGGTCTTGCCGATGCCGGGCGGGCCGGTGACGTGGACGGCGTGCGGCAGCCGCTCGGAGTCGGTCAGGAGCGCGGCGAGGTGGCGGAGCTCGCGCTCCCTGCCCGCGAAGGCGGACCGCTCCACCTCGCGCACCCGGTCGCCGAGCGATCCGCTCGCCGGCGCCGCGGTGTTGCCGGCTCCCGGCGCACGTGCAGGCGCCAACAGTTCAAGCCTCATGATCCGCCCTCTCGTCCTCGCGACTCCGCTCCGGCCGCGACGTTGTCTCCACGATAGGCCGGACCTGGTCGTCGCCCGTGATGGGGGTGACACGGAGTCGCAACAGCCGCCCTTCAGGTGAAGCACGAGGGCGCCTCAGGTGCTGCGCGTGAGCGGTGGCGGCGCTGTGACGGCGGTGCCGAGGATGGCGTGGAGATCGGCCGGCCGGCTCCGGTTCGGCGCGGGCCGGCCGCCCGCGGTGGTGGTCAGCATGTGGCGCTGCTCCATGGCGAGCCGGACGGCCCCCCCGGTGGGGAGGGCCGCCCGGCGTCCGGTGGTCTACGCGCGGCGGCGGCGGCCGACAACGCGCAGCAGGAACCCGCCGGCGACCATGAGGAGCAGGCCCAGGCCCGCGGCGCCGGCGATGCCCGCCCCGGTGTTCGGGACGGAGAGGGCCTGTTCGAGGACGCTCGCCGCGGTGACGGTGACGGGCTCGTCGCCGCACCCGCTGACGACCGCGGTGTTGCCGTCGTCGCCGTTGTAGGTGGCCACCCAGTGGAGGGTGCCCGCGGCGGTGGTGACGAAGAGCTTGGAGGCGGCCTTCCCGCCGGTCAGCGGCTCCTGCGCGTCGGTGAAGACCGCCACGCCGGTGCAGCTGGTGTCGCCGGGGCCGAAGAGCTGGAAGGTGACGGTGCCGGTGGGCTGATGGCCACCGGTCACCGAGGCGGTGTCGGAGACCGAGATCCCCGTGGTGCCGCCCGCCGACTGGGTGGTGGTGATCGAGGGCGAGACCTTCACCCAGGTCTTGGTCGCGTCCGGCCCGTCGCCGGGCACGCTGTCACCGGTCGACCGGTCCAGGGTCACGCCCAGGACGGTGACAATGACGGTGGCATGGATCGTCGTGGTGCCGGCCACCGCGGAGGTGAGGGTGTCGGTGCAGGTGCCGGTGCCACCGCTGGTGGTGCAGGTGGCCGAGCTCAGGGTGCCGGGCCCACTCACGATGGAGAGCGAGACCACGGTGCCGTCGGGCACCGGCTTGGCGCCGGACCCGGAGCCGTTGTCCTGGGTCACCGTGGCGGTGAGCGTGTGGGTGTCACCGACCGGGTCGGTGGCGGTGATCGGGCTGAGGGTGATCAGCGCGTTGACGTAGGTCTTGGTGGCGGGACCGGTGCCGCCGGGGCCGTGGTTCTCCGCGGTCGAGCGGGTCACCGTGACCCCGCCCATGGTCACCTGGGCGGTCACGTTGGCCTTGAAGGTGGTGGGCAGGTCGCTGTTGACGGTGAGGGTGCAGGTCGCCCGGTCGCCGCTGATGGTCGGGGTGCCGCAGGTCGTGCTGCTGCTGAGCGGCGCCGGGGTCACCGAGGTGGTGATGTCGCCGAAGGTGACCGGGTCGGCCCCCGCCGGGATGGCGGTGACGACGATGTCGAAGACGTGAGCCTTGCCGATCGGGTTGACCGCGCTGGGTCCGATGCCCACGGCGGCGTCGACGTAGGTCTTGAACGCGGGGCCGCTGCCGTCGGGGCCGCTGCCCCCGGCGCTGCCGTCGGTCGAGCGGTCGAGGGTGACGCCGCCGATGCTGACCACGGCGGCCGCGTTGGCGGTGAACAGCCCCGCGGTGGAGCTGTCGATGGTGACGGTGCAGGTCGCGGTGTTGCCGGAGACGGTCGGGGAGGCGCAGGTGCTGCTCATCGAACCGGGCGCCGGCGTCACCGACGGGGTGATGCTGGTGAAGGTGGCCTTCGGCGAGCCGGCCGGAAGGGCGGTGACGGTGACGGTGAAGGTGTGGGAGTCGCCCACCTCGTTGACCGCGGTCGGAGCGATGGCGATCGAGGCGTCGACGTAGGTCTTGACCGCCGGGCCGCTGCTGCCGTTGGTGCCGTCGGTCGTCACCGTTGTGGCGAAGCCGTTGACCACCAGGTGGGCGGTGGCGGTGGCGGTGAAGACGCCCGCGGTGTCACTGTTGATGGTCACCGTGCAGGTCGCCACGTTGCCGTTGATGGTCGGGGCGTTGCAGGTGCTCGACGTGGAGTCCGGGGCGGGGCTGACCGCCGGGACGATCGAGGTGAACTCGGTGGTCTGCCCGGGCAGCGACGTGACCGTGACCGTGAAGGTGTGCGGGTGGCCCACCTCCTTGACCGCGTCGGGCGCGATCGCGATGCTCGGCTGGCCGTAGATCTTGGTCGCCGGCCCGGTGCCGCCGGGTCCGTGGTTGCCGCCCAGCGCGGTGGTGCGGGTCACCGTGACGGTGCCCATGGTCACGTCGGCGCTGGCGTTGATGGTGAAGGTGCCCGGCACGTTGCTGTTGAAGGTCACCGAGCACGTGGCCCTCAGGCCGCCGTTGCCGCTGGTCGGCGAGGCGCAGCTGTTGGTCGGCGCCGTCGACGGAGACGGGCTGACCGTCGGCACGATGTTGCTGAAGCCGACCGGCGTGGCGCCGCTCGGGATGGCGTTGACGGTGATGGTGACGGTGTGCGGCGACCCGACGTTGTTGGTCGCCGTCAGCGGGTTGAGCTGGATGTTGGCGTCGACGTAGGTCTTGGTGGCCGGTCCGCTGCCGCCGGGGCCGTGCGGGGCCACGGAGCCGTTGGTCGAGCGGACCACCTCGGCGGCCGGGGTGCCCATGTCGACGGTGGCGGTGACGTTGGCGGTGTAGGTCCCCGCTGCGTTGCTGTTGATGGTCACCGTGCAGGTGGCTGTGAAGTTGCCGCTGCCGTCAGGACCGCTCACCGTCGGCGAGCTGCAGGCGCTGGTGTTCTGGGTCAGACCCGCCGTGGGGGTGATCGACGGGGCGATCGACTTGAACACCACCGGCGTGGTGCCGCTCGGGATGGCGGTGACGGTGACGGTGAAGGTGTGCGCGTTGCCGACCTCGTTGTCAGCGCTCGGGCCGATCTGCACCGAGGCGTCGACGTAGGTCTTCGTGGCGGGCGGGCTGTTCTGGCCGGTGCCGTCCGTGCTGCGGCTGACCGTCACCGTGCCCATGGTGATCGAGGCCGTCGCCGTGGCCGGTTGTCGACGGTCACGGTGCAGGACGCTGTCGGGCCCGCGGAGGTCGAGCTGATCGTCGGGCTGCCGCAGGTCGTCGACTCGGTGCCCGGCGTCGGCGTGACGTTGGGAGTGATTGCGCCGAAGCTCACCGGCGTGGCGCCGCCGGGGATGGCCTGCACCAGGATGTTGAAGGTGTGCGACCGACCGACCGGGTTGATGCCGTTCGGGCTGATGGTGATGCAGGCGTCGACGTAGTGCTTGGTCGCAGGTCCGCTGCCGCCCGGTCCGGCCGCGCTGCCGTCAGGAGCGGTGGTGCGGCTCAGCGAGGCGCCGCCGATGGTCACCGCGCCCGACGCGTTGGCCGTATACGTCCCCGCCGTGCTGCTGTTGATGGTCAGCGTGCAGGTTTCGACGTTGCCGTTGACGGTCGGCGAGCCGCAGCTCGAGGTGCTGGTGGTCAGGCCGCTGGTCGGCGAGACCGAGGCGCTGATGGCGCCGAAGCTCACCGGCGTGGCGTTGCCCGGCAGCGCGGTGAATGTCACCGTGAAGACGTGCTGGTGCCCGACCTCGTTGTCGGCGTTCTGTGGCGTGATGGTGATGAAGGCGTCGACGTAGTTCTTGGTCGCCGGTCCGCTGCCGCCTCGGCCGTGCGAGCCGCTGCCGATCACGCTGCTGTTGGTGGAGCGGTGCATGGTCACCCCGTCGGCAACCAGCGTCGCGGCCGCGTTCGCGGTGTAGGTGGTGACCGTGTTGCTGTCGATGGTGATCGTGCAGGTCGCCGTGTTGCCGCTGATGGTCGGCGAGCCGCAGGTGGTGTCGTTCTGGGACAGGCCGGCGCTCGGCGAGACGTTGGTGGAGATGGCGGCGCTGGTCAGCGTCGTGCCGGAGGGCAGCACCGCAGCGGTGACCTGGAAGACATGCTGGTGGCCGACCGGGTTGGTCGCCGTCAACGGGGCGATCTTGATGTAGGCGTCGAGCACGTTGAGCGGCTCGTCACCGCAGGCGCTCATCGCCGGGAAGTTGTGCCCGCCGAGGCCGATGTCGCCGCTGTAGACGGCCTGCCACTCGTACGTCGTGCCGGGAGTCAGGCCCGACGTGTCGAAGCCGGCCGAGGGCGGCACCGTGCCGCCTGACAGCGTCTGCGTATTGCTGTAGGCCAGCCCGCTCTTGCAGTCCGACGAGCTGTACAGGTTGTAGGTCACCGTGCCCGCCGGGGTGCCGGACAGCGGCGCGCCCAGGGTGGCCTGGTCGCTGACGGTGGCGCCGCGCTCGACGGTGAGGCCGGGCGAGGTCACCGAGCCGGAGGTCTGCTGGGTGGTGACCTTGGGGTTGACGCAGAAGCTGAACCGGCCCGTGGTGAAGTCCTTGAGGGTCGCCGTGGTCTCCTGCGAGGAGCGGGTCTCGGCGAGGAAGTCGTTGAAGCAGCTCGCGTTGGGATCGCTCGACACCGGGAACACGCCCTGGTCGATCAGGGCGGTGATGTCGATGCCGGCCTCGACGAACTGGTTGGAGTCGAGGGAGAGGTTCGGCGCCCACGGCTCGGTGAACGAGGAGGGGTTGGCGATGCCGCAGATGTCCTCGGGGTGCACCAGGCCGGACGGCGGGCTGGTCGCGCCGCAGGTGAAGCCGCTGGCCAGCAGCCTGAGGTTGTTGGCGACGCTGGTGTCCCAGGCGTAGAGCTGGATCGTCGAGGAGGAGCCGCCGTTGGTGTAGTTGCTCACCACCAGCAGGTCGCCCGGGTCGTGCGTCGGATGGGTGAAGGTGCCGTTGGAGCAGGCGTGCTGGTTGTGCATGATCCAGAAACCCGCGAACGAGTCACCGTGGTTCGAGTCGCGCTCCTGGGCCAGGTAGAGCAGCTCGTGGCCCGCCTTGCCGTTGGCTGCATTGCCCTGGGCCAGGAACGCGGCGCCGTAGGCGTTGAGGATGTCGTCCTTGTTGAGCGGGTTGTTGAGGCTGCCGCAGCCCCAGGCGCTGATGTCGTTGACGTCCTTGACGCCGGCGCCGTTCGACGAGAAGTACGTCGGGTCCGGGTTGTCGGAGTCCGCTTGGAAGACCGAGCCCAGCAGCGTCGGCGTCGTCGCCGTGTTGGCCGGATTGGCCGACGGCGGACAGCCGGCGTGGCCGGACGGGGTGTTGAACACGCACGACCAGTCGTACTGCGGCGGGGTGGCGGTGTCCTGGTTGACGTTGCCGTCGAGCTCGAAGACCCCGGCGCTGCCGACGTCGGGGATGCCCGCGGCGGACCCGGTGATCACCCCCGGGAAGGTGGCCACGGCGACGATCGACGCACCCGCCAGCGCGGTGAGGACGCCGCCGAGCCGGGCGGCGAGACGCCGGTGGAGACGGGAGGGACCGTGACCGTTCATCGCATCGTTACCCCAGTCGCTTAAAGAGGAATTCACGCCGACTCCAACGTCGGCACCGGCGCAGGAGGACGAGTATGCATACGCCGGCGTCGCGCGCTGTCAGGAGTTGTCAAGCAAATGAAGGTTTGTGAACTGCACCACGGCGCGGGGCGGTGCCGGCCACGCGGCGATCACACAGTCTTCACAGGGCTTCACAGAATGTTGATGGCGCTTTCCCGCGGCGCGGTCATGATGGGCGGGTGACGAATGTGGTCGCCGGGTTGCGGCCATGCGGCAACTGGGAGATGACTGTGACGAGACCGGAGAAGACGGTGCTCATCGTCGATGACGACGGGCCCAGCAGGACGGTCCTCAGCATCGTCTGCGGCTCCCGCGGCCACGCCGTGATCGAGGCGGCGAGCGGGGCCGACGCCCTCGCCCTGGCAACCTCGAGGCGACTCGACCTCATCCTCCTCGACGTGAGCCTGCCCGACATGAGCGGGCTCGAGGTCTGCAGCCGGGTCCGCGAGGCCGGGCTGGACACCCCGATCGTGATGCTCAGCGGCCACGCCGACCCCGCAGACGTCTCCCGGGGGCTACGGCTCGGCGCCGACGAGTACCTCACCAAGCCCTTCGAGCTCCGCGAGCTGGTGGCCCGGATGGACCGGCACCTCCGCTGGGAGTCGTGGCAGGCCGCCTGACCGGCGCTTCGCGGGCCCTTGCCCGGCCGTTCACGAGGAGGCGACCGTCCGGTAACGGGGCGGGCCGGCGCCGCCGCCCGACCCTAGGATCGGGGCGCATGGTCCTCTCCCCATCCCTGCCCGTCTGCCTCGCGGCCGACGACCCGGCCATCCGCCGGGGCGCGGTCGAGGCGCTCTTCGCCCAGGGCTACGACCTGGTCCTCGCCGAGTCCTTCGCCGAGCTCCAGGACCTGGCCCGGGAGGGGGTGGCGCTCGCCATCGTGGACCCCCGGCTCCCCGGTCTGGGGACCCCGCCGCTCGACCGGCTGCGCGCCGCCCCGGCGCTGCACCGGGTGCCGCTGCTGCTCGTCGAGGACGCGGTGCGCGAGGCGCTCCGCCGGCCCGCCGCCGCCCCGGCGCTGGTGGGCTTCATGATCGAGGTCCACTCCCAGCTCGCCGGCCGGGCGATGCTCCACCTCCTCCACAAGGTGGGCGAGACCCTCTACGCCTCCCCCGAGCTCGACGCCACCATGGCGGCGGTGCTCCGCTCGGTCGGGCTCGCGCTTCCCTACGACACCGGCACCCTCTTCCTCCTCGACAGCCACGACCGGCTCGAGCCCCGCGCCGCCCAGGGGTACACCCTGAGCGAGAGCCGGCAGCGCAGCTTCCACGTGGGAGAGGGCGTGGTCGGCTGGGTGGCGGCGCACCGGGTGCCGACCATC
>VBHE01000273.1:26605-27252 GCA_005889515.1 Chloroflexota bacterium
GGTGCCGCTGCTCGCCGGCGACCGCATGCTCGGCGCGCTGAGCCTGGTGCGCCTGGCCCCGGCGGCGCCCTTCACCGAGACCGACCTGGTGCTCGCCGCGACCATCGGCAGCAGCGCCGCGATCGCCATCGAGAACGCCCACCGCTACGAGCAGGAGCGGGCCCTGGCGAGGCGGCTCGAGGAGGTCGACCAGCTCTACGCCCACGAGCACGACCTGGTCGCCGAGCTGCAGCAGAACAACCGCATCTACGCCTCGGTGGTGCGCACCGTCTCCCACGAGCTGAAGACCCCGCTCTTCGGCATCCAGGGCTTCGCCCAGATGCTCCTCGACGGCACCAGCGGGCCCGACGACGTGCGCGAGTTCGCCGCCGAGATCCGCGACAACGCGGTGCGGCTCACCCAGTACGCCGACCGGATCCTCTCCGAGGACGGGATCCAGCGCGGCAGGGTGGCGCTCGAGCTCGGCGAGGTGGAGCTCCACCCGCTCGTCGAGAGCGTGCTGCGCTCGCTCTCGGCGACCACGCTCGGACGCCACCGTCTCGTCAACGAGGTCCCCACCGGCCTCCCCCTGGTCTCCGGCGACCATGACAAGATCTTCCAGATCATGACCAAACTAGTCGGCAACGCCATCAAGTACAGCCCCGCCG
>VBHE01000273.1:27371-32174 GCA_005889515.1 Chloroflexota bacterium
GCGTCGACCCGCGGCATCTCCGGCACCGGCATCGGCCTGTCCATCGTCCGCGGGCTCGTCGAGCTCCACGGCGGCAGCGTCTGGGTCGATGATGCCCCGATGCAGGGGAGCCGCTTCCACGTCTGTCTGCCACAGGCGGTGCCGTCCCCCACGGCACCCGCACCACTCATCGAGGTCGCATGAAGGTCCTGGTCGTCGACGACGAACCCTCTGTCCGCAGGCTGCTGCAGCGCTATCTCGGAGACCACGGCTACGAGGTCGCCATCGCCGACAACGGAGCAGACGGCTGGGTCGCCGCCCGTGACGGCGAGCCCGACCTGATCCTCAGCGACGTCGCCATGCCCGGCATGGACGGCTACGAGCTGGTGCGCACGGTGCGGCGCAACGCCGCCACCGCCGCGATCCCCGTCATCCTGCTCAGCGCCCACCGCGGCTCCGACGACATGGTCGAGGGCTATCGCAGCGGCGCCGACGACTACGTCGCCAAGCCGGTCGACGTCGAGGTGCTGCGGCTGAAGATCGACGCACTGCTGCGTCGCGCCCAGCCGGAGACCGGCACCGCGACTCCGACCGTGGGCCGGCTGATCTGCGTCACCTCCGCCAAGGGCGGCGCGGGGACGACCACGGTCGCCGCCAACCTCGCCGTGCTCCTCGGCCGCCGCAGCGGCGACACCGTCTGCGCCGTCGACCTCGACGTCGCCCACGGCGACCTCCAGGTGCTCCTCGACCTGCGCCCCCGTGCCGGTCTCGCCGAGGTCGCCCGCGACCTCGCGGCGCGCGAGCAGGGCGGCCACCACGAGCCGGTGCAGTGGGACGACTACCTCGTCCGCCACGAGGGCGGCCCCTGGCTGCTCGCCGCCCCGCCGACCCCGCTCGAGGCGTCGGCGCTGAACGAGGCCGGGGTCTCACAGGTGATCGCCGGGCTGCGCGCCTCCCACAACCACCTCGTCGCCGACGTGCCCCCCTCCTACGGCGAGCTCGCGCTCACCGTCTACGAGGCGGCGGAGCGGCTGGTGATCGTGGTGTCCCCGGAGATCACCGCGCTGCGCCGCACCCGTGAGCTGCTCGGCGTCCTCGAGGGCCTCAACGTCGGCGAGGAGCGGGTCCTGCTGGTGCTGAACAACCTCTTCGAGCGCACGGTCCTCGACCGCCCCCGGGTGGAGGGCTTCCTCCGTCGCCCGGTCAACATCTCGATCCCGTACGGCGGCCGCGCCTTCCTCGAGGCGGTGAACACCGGGCGCCCGGTGGTGAGCTCGCAGAAGGGCAAGCCCGTCGACGCGCTGGTGGAGCTCGCCGGCCTGATCTGACAGGGCCCGCCGCTTCACCACCCTTTACCCAACTTCACCGGCGCCCGCGGAGCCCGACGCTACAGTCGTCTCATCGTGGTGCCGACGGAACTGGGGGTGTCGAGGAGCGAGCTCCTCCTCCTCGGCCAGCACCTGGTCGGAGAGGAGCTGCTGCGCCGGGCGTTCGAGGACTCCCCGGTCGCGAGCTTCATCGCCGACGGCGAGGGGCGGATCGTCCGCGTGAACCGCGCGCTCTGCGTGCTGCTCGGCCACGCCGAGGCGGACCTCGTCGGGGCCGGCGTCGCCACCGTCCTCCCCTCCGCGGACGGCGCCTCCTGGCGGCGATGGGGGACCGGGGCCGGGCCCCACGGCCTCACCCGCCTGGAGACGAGGTGCCTGCGCCGTGACGGAAGCTGCGTCGCCGTCGAGCTCACGGTGTCGGCGGCCGGCGTGGTCGAGGACGCGCCCGCGTACCTCATCGCCCAGGTGCACGACCTCTCCCGGCGCGGCGCCGCCGAGCGGCGGCTCGCCCATCAGGCGCTGCACGACCCGGTCACCGACCTTCCCAACCGGACCCTCTTCCTCGACCGGCTCGAGCGCGGGCTGCGGCGGCATCAGCACACCGGTGCGCTGCTCGCCGTGCTCTTCATGGACCTCGACCGCTTCAAGCAGATCAACGACAGCCTCGGCCACGCCGCCGGCGACCAGGTGCTCATCGAGACCGCGCACCGGCTGCGCGAGGCGCTGCGCCCCGGCGACACCGTCGCCCGCTTCGGCGGCGACGAGTTCGCGGTGCTCTGCGAGGACCTCGACGACGAGAGCACCGCCGGGGAGATCGCCGCGCGCATGCTCCGCGTCGTCTCCGAGCCGATGGACGTCGGCGAGCAGCGGACGTCGGTGCACGCGAGCATCGGCATCGCCCTGGCCCGTGGGGGCAGCGACGGCGAGAGCATGCTCGGCGACGCCGACTTCGCCATGTACCGCGCCAAGGAGAAGGGCCGCAACCGCTGCGAGGTCTACGACGCCACGCTCCGCGCCGACGCCCTCGCCCGGATGGAGCAGACCTCCGCGCTGCGCCACGCCCTCGAGGAGAGCGAGCTGCGCATCGTCTACCAGCCGCTGCTGCGCATCGACGGCAGCGCCGTCGTCGGCGTCGAGGCGCTGGTGCGCTGGGACCATCCCACCATGGGGCTGCTCGGCCCCGAGCACTTCATCGGTCTCGCCGAGGAGAGCGGGCAGATGGTCCAGCTCGGGATGTGGGTGCTGCGCGAGGCCTGCCGCGAGGTCGCCACCTGGGCGCCGCCGCCCGGCGGCGAGCCGCTGCTGCTCTCCGTCAACCTCTCCGCGCAGCAGCTCGCCGGCACCGGCCTGCGCGACAGCCTGCGCACCATCCTCGGCGAGACCGGCCTCGACCCCGGGAGGCTGTGGCTCGAGATCACCGAGAGCGTCCTCCTCGACGACGTCGACGCGGCGGTCGAGGCGCTGGGACGGCTGCGCGACCTCGGCGTCCGCCTCGCCATCGACGACTTCGGGACCGGGTACTCGTCGCTCAGCTACCTGCGCCGCTTCCCCGTCGACGCGGTCAAGATCGACCGCTCCTTCGTCACCGGCCTGGGCCGCGACCCGGCCGCGGACGCCATCGTCGCCGCGGTCGTCAACGTCTCCCGGGCGCTCGGGCTCACCGTGGTCGCCGAGGGGGTGGAGACCGACGAGCAGCTGGTCGCCCTGCGCGCCCTCGGCTGCGAGTGGGCGCAGGGCTACCTCTGGAGCGAGCCGCTCTCACCGACCGCCGCCCACCGCTGGATCCGCGCCCGCCGTCCCGAGGTGGTCGCGGGCCGCCCGCTCGAGCTCGGCGCCCTGCTCGCCCAGCGGGTCGACGCGCTCCGCCGCCGCACCGACCGCCGGGTGCTGCTCGAGGTCCCCTCCAGCCTCCCCGCCTGCTTCGCCGACGCCGTCGCGGTGCGGATCGTCGTCGACCACCTCCTCGCCAACGCCGCCACCTACTCGGCGGCCGACCGGCCGGTGGTGGTGACCGCGGCCGCCGACCGCCGGGCGGTGCGCGTCAGCGTCTCCGACTTCGGCATCGGCATGAGCGGCGACGAGGTGGCGCGCTGCTTCGAGCAGTTCTGGCAGGCGCGCGCGCCGGACTCGCCGCGCACCGGCGGGGTGGGGATCGGCCTCTTCATCGTGCGCTCGCTCGTCGAGGCGATGGGCGGCCACGTCGGCGTGCGCAGCGCGGTCGGTCGCGGCTCGACCTTCACGGTGGTGCTGCCGCGGTCGGCGTGGGCGGCGGCCCGGGTCCACAGCGTCCAGGGCGGCGCCCTCGACCTCGGCGAGCCCTCGAGCGTCCAGGAGTTCATGCGCCAGATCGGGGTGCCGATGCGGGGCCGCCGATGAGCAGCCTGGTGGCGCTGACCAACCTCGTCCTCGGCACCGCCTACTGCGGCTACGGGGTGATGACCGCGGTGGAGATGCGTCGCGACTGGCGCACCCACGGCTTCACCCACTTCGGCATGGCCTGGCTGCTCATGGCCTTCACCTGCGGGCCGCACCACCTCGTGCACGGCGTCCACATCCTCTTCGAGGGCCGCCACGGCGGGGTGCTCGACCTCTACAGCGTCGTCATCGGGCTGCCCGCCGGGGTCACCTGGCTGGCGCTGCGCGTCGAGGCCTTCGCCGGCGGCCGCGGGGACCGCTTCATCAGCGGCGACCCGCGCTGGCTCCGCGCCCTCCCCGCCGCCGCCGCGCTCTACGCGGGCAGCCTGGTGATCGGCATGGCCGCGACCCTCGGGGGCTCGCTCCATCCCACCCCGCTGGTGGTCCCCAACCTCTTCCTCGTCGTCATCTACCTCACCATCAGCTGGTTCGTGCTCCGCACCCAGCTGCGCAACCATCCCCAGCTCGGCGGCTGGTCGCTCTCCGGCCTCTCGCTGGCGGTGATCTTCGCGACCTGCGGCCTGATGCACGCCGTCTGGGCGGTGTACACCGCGACCGGGGCCTACACCTTCGACATCCACGGCCTGGTCATCGACTGGCTGTCGCTGCCCGCCGGCCTGTACTTCCTCTCGGTGGTGCGCGGCCTCTACCGCGACGCCATCCACGACTGGAACACGGTCACCGTCGACGCCGACCCGCTGCCGAGCCACGCGCTCCACGGCGGCTGAGCGGCCGGGGGCGGGGGATCCGCCGGCGCCTGTCCCGGCTGATCAGCCGGCGCTGCTCACCACCGAGACCGGCCGGCGGTGGGACCGGCCCATGACCAGCAGCTCGGTGATCCCGCCGCTGCTCATCGGCCGCCCCAGCAGGTAGCCCTGGCCGAGGCCGCAGCGCAGGCCCTGGAGGAGCTCGAGCTGCTCAGGACGCTCGATGCCCTCGGCGATCATGTCGAGCTGCAGGGTCTGGGCCATCCGCACGATCGCGGTGACGAAGGCGCGGTCCTGCTCGCCCTCGCCGAGCCCGTCGACGAAGGGCTTGGCGATCTTCAGGATGTCGACCGGCAGGTCGCGCAGGCAGCTGA
>VBHE01000273.1:32191-34493 GCA_005889515.1 Chloroflexota bacterium
CGCGGACGCCGAGGTCGCGCAGCCGTGCCAGGGCCTCGCGGGTCGTGTCCTCGTCGCTGACCATCGCCCGCTCGGTGATCTCGAGGATGAGCCGGGCGGGGCTGAGGCCCGATCGGCGGAGCAGCTGGGAGACCTCGCCGGCGAACCCGGGCTCCTGGAGCTGGCGCGCCGAGACGTTGACGCTGATCGCGAACTCGGGGAGGATGCGCTGCCACGCCGCCGCCTCACGGCACGCCTGCTCGAGCACCTCGCGGCCGAGCTGCACGATGAGGCCGCTCTCCTCGGCGAGCGGGATGAACTCGTCCGGGCTGATCAGCCCGCGGGTGGGGTGCTCCCAGCGCACCAGCGCCTCCACGCCGACCATCTCCTCGCGCTCGAGGTCGACGATCGGCTGGTACTGGACGAAGAGGCTGCCGCGGTCGACCGCACGCTGCAGGTAGAGCTTCAGGCGGTGCCGCTCCTGGACCGCGGCCTGCATGGTCGGCTCGAAGAGCTCCCAGCATCCCTTGCCCCGAGCCTTGGCGCGGTACATGGCGACGTCGGCGCGGCTCAGCAGCACGTCGGAGCTCTCGTCCTCGCTGGTGGCGATCACGATTCCGGTGCTCGCATGGATGCGCATCAACGTGCCGTCGAGCACGAAGGTCTCGCGCATCGCCTCCACGAGCCGGTCGGCGACGTCGGTGGCGGTCGCAGGGTCGTCGATCTCCTCGAGGACCACGGCGAACTCGTCGCCGCCGAGGCGCGCGATCGTGTCCGAGGGACGGAGCACGCCGCGCAGCCGGTCGGCCACGGCGACGAGGAGCCGGTCGCCGGTGGAGTGCCCGAGGCTGTCGTTCACGGTCTTGAAGTCGTCGAGGTCGATGATGAGCACCGCGGGGCCCGCGCCGGCCGCGCGCCGGCGGCGGAGCGCGCTCTCCAGGCGCATGCTGAGCAGGGCGCGGTTGCCGAGGCCGGTGAGCGAGTCGTGGAAGGCGAGCTGCTGGAGCTCCGCCTCGAGCCGCCCGTTGTTGATCGACACCCCGACCTGGCCGGCGAAGGCCTCGAGCAGGGCGAGGTCGTCGCCGCCGAAGGTCGCGACGTCCCCGCGACGGTTGGCGACGAGCAGGGCGCCGTAGACGCCGCCCTCGGAACCGATGGTCACCGCCACGGCGTCGCGCATCCCCTCGGCCGCCATCCGCGCCGTCAGGCCGCCCCCGGCGCGTCCTCGGGGAACCAGCCGGCTCCCCGACGCCGCCACCTCGGTGGCGACGTTGTCCGGGGTCCACTTCTCCTCGACGAGCTCGGCGATGTCGCCGGGGCCGAGGCAGAACCGCAGCGCCATCCCCTCCGAGTCCGCGGGGAGCAGCGTCAGCTGGGCGATGTCGGCGCGGAGCATCTCGCGCGCCCGCCGCAGCAGCGTGGTCACCGTGGCGTCGAAGCCGTGGGCGTGGTGGAACGCGTGGCTCGACTCGTAGAGCAGCCGCAGATGGTCGTGGCGCTGGCGCTCGCGGATGTAGGCCCGATAGGCGATGAGCAGCGCCGCGACGGGGACGATGAGGAGCACCGCGGCGGCGGGGTCCTGCTCCAGGAAGCGCAGCCCGGCGAGGCCCACGGCGGTGTCGAACACGGTGGCGGGGATGACGAAGCCGAGCAGCCGGGGGAGCCGTCGCAGCTGCTCGGGCCCCTCGGTGATCGCCATGACGGCGACGATCCAGATGCACGCGATGACCGCCTGGGAGAGGGTTGCAGCCATCCCCGCCGCCAACCCGACGGCGGAGAAGGGGGACCGCGACCGTGGTGCACAGGGCTGCGAGCGCCAGGTTGTAGAGGAGCTTGATCGGAGGCTGGCGGCGGTGGATCGCCAGCGCTACCGCCGCGCCCGCGACCCGGGCGGCCACCACCGCCCAGGGAACGCCGAGGATCAACCCCGCGATCAGCGGCAGCTCGTCGAGCACCTGGGTGTAGGCGTCACGGCGGAAGTGGAGGTGCACGACGAAGATGTCGGCGAGGGCGAAGCCGCACGCCAGCATCCACCAGGTCAGCCGGAAGGGACCGTGCAGCGCCGGAAGCGAGCGGACGGCGAGGCTGACGAGCAGCCCCGCCGTCGCGCCGGTCAGACCGGTCGTGAGCCACACGATGGCTCGCCGCGGAGGCCCGCCCCTGATCGGGGCGGGCGTCGCGCGGGCGGGCTCGGCGTTCATCTGTCGGACGGCTGTGCGGTGGCGGTGGCTCAGGACCAGCCGCCGCCGGACCACTGGCCGCCGGACCACTGGCCGCCGGACCACTGGCCGCCGGACCACTGGCCGCCGGACCACTGGCCGCC
>VBHE01000225.1:0-5869 GCA_005889515.1 Chloroflexota bacterium
CACCGCGGACGGCCACGCCCGCATCGTGGTCGAGATCGACGACGCGGCCTGGCCCCTCCACCAGGGGGTGACCGCGGGGATCCGGCCGCGCTCGCTGCTCGGCGAGAAGTACGTCGACATCCACGACGGCCCGCACACCGCGCCCGTCCACCAGGCGTCGGCGCCGCTGCAGGTGAGCCCGAGCGGGGTCCCGGTGGAGCTCGACACGTTCCTCAACAGCCTCGACTCCAACACCCGGGCCGCCGCCCGCAGCCTGCTCAACGACCTCGGGGCCGGGCTCGCCGGAACCGGAGCCGACCTCAACCAGGCGATCGCCGCGGCCAGGGCCAACCTCGACAACCTCGCCACCACCGGCAAGACCCTCGACCAGCGCGACCCCGACCTCGACCGCATCCTCGTCGGTCTCGACGGCGTGCTCGGCAAGCTCACCCAGAACGACCAGCTCACCCAGCTCCAGCAGCTGATCAGCAACGGACAGCGGACCCTGAACGCGGTCGAGACCGAGCGGCAGGCCTTCAGCCGCCAGTTCGTCGACAGCCAGGCGGTGCTCTCCGACCTCAACGCCGCCATCGACCCCTCGGTGGGCAGCCTGAGCCAGCTCATCAGCATCGCCCCGCACCTCGTCAGCTCGCTGCAGAGCGAGTCGGCGCTGCTCGCCCAGCTCGGCCAGAGCTTCTCCGGGAGCACCCTGCTGGCGTTCGAGCAGGCGCTGCTGCGCGGGCCGACCGCGACCGGCGGCGCCCTCGAGAACGTGACCCCGGGCACCACCCCGCTCGGCACCGGCCTGCCGATCTTCCGGGTCTGCCTGGTCACCCCCACGCCCGGCTCGTGCACCGGCAACGGTTACACGCCGACCGCGACCCATCCCGCCTCCTACGACGGCGGCGGCGGGGGTGAGCTGGTCACCCTCGCGGGGTTCATCGGCGCATGAGAAGCCGCCTCAACCTCATCGTCACCGTCGCCTACCTGACGATCTGCGCCGTGGTGCTCGTCGGCATCGTGGCGAGCATCGGCATCACCTGGCCGTGGCAGCACCCGTACCGGCTCACCGCGGTCTTCTCCGGCGGCTCCGGCATCCTGCCGAAGAACGAGGTCTACGTCGACGGCGTGAAGGTCGGCCGGGTCGACGGCGTCCAGGCGGTCGGCGGCCAGGCGCGGGTGTCGATGACGATCGACGACACCGCGGCCCTGCCCTTCTACGCGGACAGCAGCGCCGAGGTGCGCCAGAAGAACCTGCTCAACGAGAACTACGTCGACATCTCGCGGGGCACCGCCGCCAGCGGGGTGATGTCCTCGGGCACGACCATCCCGGTGTCGCGCACCCTGACGCCGGTGAGCATCGACCAGGTGCTCGCGATCCTCGACCCCCAGACCCGCGACCGCCTCCAGCTGCTCCTCGGCAGTGCCGGCCAGTCGCTCGCCGGCCGGGGCACCGACCTCAACGCCGAGGCGAACAGCTCGAGCCGGCTGGTGGGGTCGCTGAACGGTCCGGCCGCCGAGCTCGCCACCCGGCAGCAGCAGCTCGAGAACGTGGTTCTCGAGCTCCAGAAGCTCTACGACACCCTCGCCGGCCAGCGCGACCAGGTGCGCGACGAGTTCGGCACCTTCAACCAGGTGATGGCGCAGCTCGCCGGCCAGGAGCAGCAGATCGGCGGCACCGTGCAGCAGGCCGACCTGCTCCTCCAGAACCTCGACGCCCTGGTCGGCGGCCAGGCGCCGAACCTGCAGAGCACGCTGAGCGGGCTGCCCGGCGCGCTGGCGAGCACCGCATCCTTCCTCGACCAGAGCAACCGGGTGCTCGGCGCCATCTACCCCTACCGCGACCAGGTGCACGACGTCTTCCCGAACCTCGCCACGTCGTTCGCGGACACCGATCCCAACATCAACGACCCGCTGTCGCCCGACGGCAAGCAGCACCTCTGGTCGGTCTACTCGGTGAGCTGCTTCACCGGCTGTTCGACGACGGGGAGCAGCTCCGCACAGTCGAGCGCGCCCGCGGCGACGGCGCCGAACGACATCTGGTCCGCGGTGATGGGGGAGACTCCATGAGCCGCAGCCGGGTCATCGTCAACGCCATCCTCGTGATCACCTTCGCGGTCGTGTGCGTCGGCGCCATGGAGTTCCTGGCGCTGAACATCGGCCAGCCCAACCCGTTCAGCTCGGGATACAAGGTGCGCGCCGTCTTCTCCGACGCCGACGGAGTGCCCACCGCCGCCGACGTGCGCGTCGCCGGGGTGCAGGTCGGCAAGGTGACCGCGGTCGGCCGCGACGCCGGCTATCCCAACGCCACCGTGGTGACGATGGAGATCGGCGACTCGCGGGCGATCCCCGTCTACTCGAACGCGACCGCCAAGGTGCGGCCCAAGACGCTGCTCGGCGAGAAGTACATCGACCTCGTCCCCGGTGACCCGCGCGGCGATGCCCTGGTGAGCGACGGCATCCTCCCGCAGAGCAACACCACGACCACGGTCGAGGCCGACCAGATCTTCAACGCCTTCGACGCCCAGACCCGCAAGGACCAGCAGCTCGTGCTCCAGGCGCTCGACGCCGCGACGAAGAACCGCTCCGGCGACCTCCAGGCGATCATCCCGCAGCTGCAGCAGGGGGTCGCCAACCTGGTGCCGGTCGCCCAGGTCTACGAGCAGGACAACCCCGAGGTCGCGAGCATCCTCGACAACCTCACCACCCTGATGAGCACCCTCGCCGACGAGCACCAGCAGCTCGGCAGCCTGCTCGCCAACGGAAACGTCGCCCTCGGGGCGATCGCCCAGCGCGACCAGTCGCTGATCGCCACCCTCCGCGAGGCCTCGAACGTGGCCAGCCTCCTCAACTCCGCCGCCGCCCCGACGGTCACCGCCCAGCAGCAGGCGCTCGCCAAGCTCACCCCCGCCCTCGGCGCCGAGCGCAACTTCCTCGCCCAGGTCGTCGATCCCAACGCGGCCTGCCCGGGGAAGCCGAGCTGCGGCATCGACGAGATCTTCACCGGCACCCTCATCGGCCAGCTCAACTACCCCAACGACCAGCTGACGATCACCTCGCCCGACGGCCTCAAGGTCACCCAGGAGTGGGCGTCGCTCTTCACCCCGCCCTCCGGGCAGCACGCCGCACTGAACATCGACCTCTCCTTCCACTGCGACACCATCCAGACGACCCTGAACCCGGTGCTGAGCGCGCTCGGGCTCCAGAGCGCGCTGGGCACGATCTGCCCGGCGCTCACCGGCCAGACCCCGGCGAGCCACAGCAGCACCGGCGTTCCCGGACCGCTCTCGGTGCTCGGATCCTTCCTGGGGGCGACGCAGTGAACCGGCCGCTGATCATCCTCAGCCTCGCCGGCGCCGCGGTCGCCGGGCTCGCCTTCCTCGGCGGCGGCAGCTCCGACACCCACACCGTGACCGCGCGCTTCACCGATGCCGACGGCCTGGTCGCCGGCAACGAGGTGCGGGTCGCCGGCGTGCCCGCGGGCACCGTCCAGTCGATCACCGTCGGTGGCGACCCGAGCACCGGCCCCTACGCCGAGGTGGTGCTGAGCATCGACGCCGCGCACTGGCCGCTCCACCAGGGCACCCGCATCGCGGTGCGTCCGCAGGGGGTGCTGAGCAACGTCTTCGTCGACCTCACCCCGGGGGCGCAGGGCGCACCCGCGATCCCCGCGGGTCACCTCTTCGGCACCAACGCCACCACCAGCCCGGTCAATCTCGACCAGCTGACCGACGTCTTCAACGGCGACACCCGCACCGCCATCCGCACCCAGCTGCAGGAGGGGGTGATCGCCCTCGGCGGCACCGGCGCCTCCGACCTCAACGCCGTCATCGCCCAGCTCGATCCCCTCACCAACGCGCTGCTGCCGATCACCAACGTGCTCGCCCAGCGCAGTCCCGAGCTCGACCGCCTCAACGCCGAGTTCGACACCATCACCACCAAGCTCGCCTCCGAGAACAAGGCCCTGAGCGGGCTCGTCGCCAACGGCAACGTCCTGCTCACCGCGCTGGCGGCGAAGCAGCACGAGCTGCAGGGGACGCTCGACCACGCGGCCGGTGCGCTCGGCAGCCTCGACGCCGGCCTCCAGGGGGAGCAGGGCAACCTCGCCTCGATCTTCCAGAAGGGGCCCGGCGCCCTCGACCGGCTCGAGCAGACGGCGGCGGTGCTGGCGCCGCTCATCAACGCGGTCGATCCCCACATCCCCCACCTCGACATGCTCCTCGACGAGTTCGTGAGCGGCACCGGCTTCGGCATCAACGGCATCGACACCCTGCGCGTCGACGCGGTGCTCAACCAGCCCGGCCACAGCGCCCAGTCCTGCGGCGGCCAGCACACCAACACGTCCGGCGAGCAGAAGGGCTGCCCGTTCACCCCCAGCTACCACCTCGGCTCGAGCGATGCCGGCTCCGGGTCGGCGACCGAGGCGGGCGCCTCCGGCGCCGGCGGCGGTGACGGCGGCAGCTTCGACCTCGCGGGGATGTTCGGATGAAGGGGACGGGGCGCGCGCCCTTCGTCGACCCGCGCATCGCCGGCGTCGTCGCCGCGGTGGTCATCGCCGGGATCGTGCTGGTGATGGGCTGGATCAACGTCAACTTCGCCGCCCCCTGGGCGCGGACCCACACCGTCACCGCGCAGATCTCCGACGCCGACGGGATCGCGGTGAGCAGCGACGTGCGCATCGCCGGCCGGCTGGTGGGCCAGGTGACCCAGGTCACCGCCCGGAACGGGCATGCCGACGTCACCTTCCACGTCGACGACGCGGAGTGGCCGCTGCCCGCCGACACCACCGCGAGCATCCGGCTCGCCACCCTCCTCGGGCAGAAGTACGTCGAGCTCGCCCCGGGGAAGGACCGCACCCAACACCTCGCCGACGGTGGGGTCATCGGCCTGACCGCGACCCAGCCGGTGGTCGACTTCGACCAGATCATCGACACCTTCGACGCGCCCACCCGCGACGCGCTCACCAGCCTGATCCGGACCCTCGGCGCGGGGGTGCAGGGCCAGGAGGGCAACCTCCAGAACCTCGTGCCCAGCCTCCGCGACCTCTCGGTCCACGGACAGACCCCGACCGCGACCCTCGCGCAGAAGGACGGCGACCTCAACAGCATCCTCGCCAACCTCGGCACGGTCTCCGACCAGCTGAACAAGAGCCGCAGCGACCTCACCGGGCTCATCGACAACATGAACTCGGTCACCGGAGCGCTCGCCTCCAACCCCCAGGCGCTCGAGGGCTTCATCGCCAACACGGACGCGCTGAACCGCACCGCGCACCAGGTGCTCGGCAGCGGCGGCGCGGGGCAGCTCGCCTCGGGGCTGCAGCAGCTCACCCCGGTGGCGGGACAGTTCGACCGGCTGCTCACCTCGCTGATCCCGCAGAGCCAGGCCTTCAAGGCGTCGGGCGTCAATCCCGCTCTCACCCTCATCAACGAGATCGGCGACGCCCTCTCCCAGAGCGATCGCGACGGCTTCTTCCTCCGTCAGAACCTGCTCGGCGTCGACTGCAGCGGGCTGCTGCCGACCGGAAGCTGCACGATCCCGACCTCGCTGCCGCAGCAGAAGACGGCGCCGTCGCTGCCGGCGCCGGCGCAGCCGGTCCTGCCGCTGCCCACCCTCCCGCTGCTCCCCGGCCTCAACGGCATCCTCGGACCGCTCCTCGGCCCCAACCCCAACCCGAGCCCCGCGCCGCTGCTCGGGCCGCTGCTCGGCGGCCTGCTCGGCGACTGGTGGCCGAGCGCCGGCTCCGGCGGCGCGTCGCTCGCCACCCTCGACCTCTGGGAGGGGCCGTGATGTACGGCCACCGTCGCCGGATCGACCCCCTGGTCGTCGGCGTCGCCACCATCGCGGTGATCGTCCTCGTGCTCGTCGGCGTGGTCGTCAGCGGCCTGCCGGG
>VBHE01000225.1:5897-10514 GCA_005889515.1 Chloroflexota bacterium
GGAGATCGCCGGGGTGAAGGTCGGCGAGGTGGTGAGCATCCAGAGCCAGGGCGACAAGGCGGTGGCGACGATGCGCGTCGACTCCCAGTACGCCGACGTCCACCGGGACGCCACGGTGCTGCTCCGCCCCCACGGCTTCTTCGGCCCGAAGTTCCTCGAGATCGTCCCCGGCACCGCCGGAGCGCCGCTGCTGGCGTCGAGCGCCCTCATCCCCGAGGGGCAGACGGTGCTTCCGGTCGATCTCGACCAGATCCTCCACGCCCTCGGCCAGACCGAGCGCGACAGCCTGCAGACCGCGATCATCCAGCTCGGCCAGGCCGCCGCCGGACGCGGCGACGACGTCAGCCACCTGGTCGCCTCCGCCCGCACCCTGACGAGCACGCTGCTCGACCCGGTCGCCGCGCTCGACTCCGTCGCCCCCAACCTCAGCGACATGCTGATGCAGAACGAGTCCTTCAACGCGGCCTTCGCCCAGGTGCCCCTCGACCAGCTGGTGGCGAACACCGACACCACCCTCGCCGCCTTCGCGGCCAGCTCCGATCACCTGCAGTCGCTGCTCACCCACGCGGACAGCACCCTGACCACGCTCGACCAGGCGCTGAGCGGCCAGGGGGGCAACCTCCACGCCATCCTCGACCAGGTCCCCGGGGTCATCGACAGGCTCAACGAGTTCAACTCCCTGCTCGGCGCCTTCGGCGCCAACCTCCGCGGCCTCCAGCCCGGTCAGCCGGTGGACGCCACCCCGGGCATCATCGGCGCCATCGAGAACGTCCGGTCGGCGCTGGCGGGAAGCGACCCCTGCACCAAGAACCCCACCCAGCCGTGCTCGCCGTTCGACAACCGCGAGCACTATGTGCGGGTCGAGCTCTTCGGCCTGGTCCCGAACGTCCCGATCCCCTGCAGCATCCTGCCCTCGGGCCCGCTGCACAACCTCCCCTGCACCGCCTCCGCCCCGGCGTCGGGCACCGAGCAGGACACGCTGGCCGCGCTGCTCGGGGCGTAGAGATCGCTCGCGCGGTGACGTTCGACCACGACGTCCTCGTGGTCGGCAGCGGCTTCGGGGGGAGCGTCAGCGCGCTGCGGCTCAGCGAGAAGGGCTACCGGGTCGGTGTCCTCGAGGCGGGGCGGCGCTTCTCGCCCGGCGACCTGCCGGCGACCAGCTGGCGGCTGCGGCGCTACCTGTGGATGCCCCGTCTCGGTCTGCGCGGCATCCAGCGGATCACCCTTCTCGACGACGCCATGATCCTCTCCGGCTGCGGGGTGGGCGGCGGGTCGCTGGTCTACGCCAACACCCTCTACGAGCCGCTGGCCCCCTTCTACGCGGACCCGCAGTGGGCGCACATCGCCGACTGGAGGGCCGAGCTCGCCCCCTGGTACGCCCAGGCCCGGCGCATGCTCGGGGTGAACGAGGTCGCGGTCGACACCCCGGCGGATGCGGTGATGCGCACCGTCGCCGCGCGCCTCGGCGTCCCCGACAGCTTCCACCGCACCCCGGTCGGGGTGTTCTTCGGCACCCCCGGGGAGCGGGTCGCCGACCCCTACTTCGGGGGCGCCGGCCCCGAGCGCGCCGGCTGCATCCACTGCGGCGAGTGCATGACCGGCTGTCGCCACGGCGCCAAGAACAGCCTCGACGTCAACTATCTGTACCTCGCCGAGCGGCGGGGAGCGCGGGTCCTCGCCGAGACCCAGGCGGTGGGGATCCGCCCGCTCCCCGGCGGCGGCTACGCGGTCGACACCGAGCGCCCCGGGGCGTGGATCCGCCGCCGCCGGCGCACCATCACCGCCGAGCAGGTGGTTCTCTCGGCGGCGGTGCTCGGCACCCTCCGGCTGCTCCTCGACGCCCGCGCGGAGCGACGGCTGCCCCACCTCTCGGAGCGGCTCGGGCACGTGGTGCGCACCAACTCCGAGGCGATCCTCGGCGCCGCCACCCCGAAGGTCACCACCGACTTCTCGCGGGGGGTGGCGATCACCTCGTCGATCCATCCCGACGCGGTGACCCACATCGAGCCGGTGCGCTACGGGCGGGGGAGCAACGCCATGGGCCTGCTCGCCACCATCCTCGTCGGTCCCGGCAGGCTGCCGCGGCCGCTGCGCTTCGCGATCGCCGCGGCGACCCATCCGCGCACCTTCCTGCAGTCGCTCTCGGTGCGGCGCTGGTCGGAGCGCACCGTCATCCTCCTGGTGATGCAGAGCCTCGACAACAGCCTGCGGATCATGCTCCGCGGCAACCGTCGCGGCCCCCACCTGCGCAGCACCCAGGGCCACGGAGAGCCCAACCCGACGTACCTCCCCATCGGGCACCGGGCGGCACGGCTGGCGGCGGAGGCGATCGGCGGGGTGCCCGGCGGCTCGCTCAACGAGTCCATCCTCGACATCCCGATCACCGCGCATATCCTCGGCGGCTGCTGCATCGGCGACGGGCCGGGGACCGGGGTGATCGACGCCTACCAGCGCGTCTTCGGCCATCCCGGCCTGCACGTCTGCGACGGCTCCGCCGTGAGCGCCAACCTCGGCGTCAACCCGTCGCTGACGATCACCGCGATGACCGAGCGGGCGATGTCGCTCTGGCCCAACCGCGGCGAGGCCGACCCGCGGCCACCGCTCGGCGAGCCCTACCGGCGGATCGCGGCGGTGCCGCCGCGCACCCCCGCGGTCCCCGCCGGCGCCCCGGCGGCGCTCCGCGCCGGGTCCGCCGGGGCGGTGTAGGCATGGCCGACGTCATCGGCCGCGCCGGCGGCCTGCTCGTCGAGGCGCCGCACCTCCCGGGGCGGCTGCTCCGCAGCCTGCGCGGCGGCTCGCTCGAACGCGCGGTGTCGGGCCGGGTCGTGCTCGTCACCGGCGCGTCCTCGGGGATCGGCAGGGCGACGGCGCTGCGGATCGCCGCGGCCGGGGGCACGGTGCTCCTCGTCGCCCGCGGCCGCGACGCCCTCGACGAGGTGCGGCGGGCGATCGACGCCGCCGGCGGCGACGCCCACGTCCACCGCTGCGACCTCAGCGACCTCGCGGACGTCGAGCGCATGGCCGCCGAGGTGCTCGCCCGGCACGGTCGCGTCGACGTGCTCGTGAACAACGCCGGCCGCTCGATCCGGCGCTCCGTCGACGACTCCTACGAGCGCATGCACGACTACGAGCGGACCATGCAGCTCAACTACTTCGGCGCGGTGCGGCTCATCCTCGCGCTGCTCCCGCAGATGCGCGCGCGGCGCCGCGGGCACATCGTGAACATCTCCTCGACGGGGGTGCAGCTCAGCGTTCCCCGCTACTCCGCCTACGTCGCCTCCAAGGCGGCGCTCGACGCCTTCGCGCGTTGCATCGCGCCGGAGGTGCAGGGCGACGGGGTGCGGATCACCACCGTCTACATGCCGCTGGTGCGCACCCCGATGATCGTCCCCACCGGCCGCTACCGCTCCTTTCCCGCGCTGAGCCCGGACCAGGCCGCGAACCTTGTCGCCGACGCCCTCGCCCACCGCCCGCGGAGGGTCGCGTCACCGCTGGGCAACTTCGTCGAGCTCGCCCACGCCGTGCTCCCGGGCGCGGTCGAGAACGTCGCCAACGGCGCCTACCGGCTGCTGCGCTAGCGATCGTCACCCGGGTGCGACACCGGGGATACCGACCCCGAACGTGGCTGTCGCGCCGAGGGGGGTACGGTCCCCTCGATGCCGACGTCCTCCGAGCCCCCGGACCACACCCGCCCGCAGACCCCCTCGCGAGAGGATCCGCGGGAGGCGTGGCAGACCTGGGCGCAGGGAGAGTTCCCCTCCGCCACCGAGGCGGCGCTCGAAGCGGCCCTGACCGTGATCGACGCCGGTGGTGCAGCCGATGTCGCCGTGGCGGCGGCGCATCGCGCCGCGCTGCTCCACTCGGTGGACGCGCCGGCGCCTCGGGCGCCGGGCCCGGTCGTGTCGCCGGACGGACGGCACTGGTGGGACGGAGCCGTCTGGCAGGAGGTCCGGGTCACGCCCGCCCAGGCCATGCCCCACGACTCCCCTCCGGGCGTGCTCGCGCCCAGGGTCGGGACCTCGCCGGACCCGTGGGCTCCCCCTCCGGCGTGGCCGGCGCCGCCGGCGAGCCGCATTCCCGCCGGCATCCTCGGCGCCGCACTCGCGGCGACCGCGGTCGCCGCGGCCATCGCCGTCATCGGCGTCGTCCTGACGACCCGTCACACGTCGAGCTCCACCACCGGCACCAGCACGAGCGGTGGCACCGTCGCCACCGTTCCCGGGACGTCGCACTGCACCTACCGCATCAGCGACGGCTCGTTCTCGCTCATCACCGACGCGGTCGACGCGCCGATCGACTGCGCCACCCTCCAGGCCTCGTTCGAGGCCGCGGAGCGGAGCGCGGGCGCCGCGGTCACCCCGATCGACCGGGTCCCGAGCGGCGCCACCTCGGCCTGCTCCCATCAGTTCGGGTCGTCGGGCTACGCGGTCACCATCTACAACGACCCCAGCTCCGGCGAGGACGGCGCGATCGGCCAGGCGTTCGTCCAGGCGGCATGTGGAGCGTTCCTGCACGTGGCCGGGGGCAGCTGACCCGGCGCTCCGCCCGCGGCCGTCAGCATCCCGCGATGAAGGCGCAGACCTCCGCGGTGAGGCGCGCGGGCGCCAGGCGCATCTC
>VBHE01000396.1 GCA_005889515.1 Chloroflexota bacterium
CGAGGAGGTGGAGCTCGCGCGCGGCGCGGATGGTGCCGGGGATGTCGACGTCGCGCGGGCACAGCCGCGCGCAGTTGCCGCAGGTGGTGCACAGCCAGAGGTTGGGGCTGTTCAGCAGCTCGTCGCGCAGCCCCCACTGGGCGAGCACCATCTCCTGGCGGGGCAGCCCGGTGCCGGCGAAGCTGAAGGGGCAGACCACCGAGCAGGTGCCGCACTGGTAGCAGCGCATGAAGGAGTCGCCGGCGCGCTCGACGAGGTCGCGGAGGAAGACGCCGTCCGGCCGCAGCGCGATGGGGGTGTCGACGGTCGTCATGCTAGAAGCCCTTCATCGGGTTGGGGCCGAGGGCGCGGATCTCCTCGGCGAACGCCTCGAGCACCCCCGGCAGACGGCGGGCGTCGACGATCGAGGTCTCGAGGACCTGGACGCGCTCGGGCTCGAGGGCGAGCCGGCCGAGGGTCTCGCGCACGTTCTCCATGCGGGTGCCGAGCAGCTGGCTGCCCTGGATGAAGTGGCACTGGTAGTCGTCACCGGAGCGGCAGCCGAGGAGCGCCACCCCGTCGAAGCCGCGCTGCACGGCGTCGTTGACGACCACGGAGTTGACCGAGCCGAGACAGCGCACCGGCACGACGCGCAGCGTCGCCGGGGTGCGCAGCCTGTTGATCCCCACCATGTCGAGCGCCGGGTAGGCGTCGTTCTCGCAGGCGAGGACGAGGATCCGCATCCGCTCCTCGTCGTCCTCGGGGAGGCTGACCACCTTCCCCATCGCCGAGAGCTGGTCGACCGAGTAGTCGGGGAAGGAGATCACCTGCACCGGGCAGGCGCCCATGCAGATCCCGCACCGCCGGCAGCGGTTGGGGTTGATCACCGGGTGGCGCTGGGAGTCGAGCTCGAGGGCGCCGAAGGGACACTCCTGGGTGCAGCGTCCGCAGGCGGTGCACTTCTGCATGAAGAACTGGGGGAAGCCCAGCTCGCCGACCCGGGGATGCACCGCCTCGCCGGCGGACGCCTTCTCCACCACCTGGATCGCCTTGAGCGCCGCGGCGGCGCCGTCGCGGCGGCTCTGGGCGATGTCCTGGCTGCGATGGACGCAGCCGGCGGCGTAGATCCCGGTCCGCCGGGTCTCGTAGGGGAAGCAGAGGAAGTTGGAGTCCGCGAAACCCGCCTTCCCGGTGGGCATGGCCGTGCCCTGGAGGTAGCGCAGCGGCATCGCCTCGCCGCTCTCGGGCAGGGCCGACCGCGGGACCATGCCCACGGTCACCACCACCAGGTCGACCTCGAGGCTGACGTCGCGGGCGAGCACCGAGTTCTCGGCGGTGACCACCAGCCCGCCGGCGCCGTTGCCCGCGATCACCGAGCGCACGTTGCCGCGGACGAAGAAGACCCCGTGGTCCTCCTGGACGTGGCGGTAGTAGAGCTCGTCCCGGCCGGGGGTCTGCATGTCCTCGTAGACGATGTAGACCTGGGACTCGGGGTCGCGCTCGCGCACCAGCATCGCCTGCTTGAGCGCGGTCATGCTCGTGACCGCACCGCTGTAGGGGAGGTTGGCGGAGTCGCGCGGACCGTCGCAGGCGAGGATCGCGACCCGGCGTACCGGCTCGCCGTCGGAGGGACGGCGCAGCGCCCCGAGCCCGTAGTCGGCGAAGTGGGTGGTGGCCACCGGCTCGAAGCCGGTCGCCATGATCACCGCGCCGGCCTCGACCCGGGACTCTCCGCCCGGGCCCTGCAGCGTGGCGGTGAAGCGGCCCGGCTGGCCCTCGACCGCGGTCACGTGGGTCGAGGTGAGCAGGGTCACCCCGGGATGGTCGACGGCCCGTCCCACCAGGCCGTCGACGTCGACGTCCCCGAGGTCGAACGGTCGCCGGGTGGGATAGGTCCGCGCCAACCGGCGCGGGAAGCCTCCCGCCTGCGCCTCGCGCTCGACCAGGGTGACCGCGAAGCCGCCCTCGGCGGCGCTCAGGGCGGCGCTGAGCCCGGCGGGCCCGGCGCCGACGACGAGGACGGAGCGCTCGCAGTCCTGGATGTTCGCGACCGGCGGGCGCATGTGCCGGGCGGCGGCGATGCCCATGCGGAGCAGGTCGGCGGCGAGCTCCTCGGTGGCCTCCTCCTGCGGAGCGTGGCTCCAGGCGACGTGCTCGCGGAGGTTGACCCTCCTCACCATCGTTGGCCGGTGGTCGAAGACCTGGCGGTTCACCCGCGGCGAGCAGGCGGCGACGACCACGGCGTCGAGGCTCTCCGCGCCGATGTCCTCGGCGATCCGTGCGGAGTCCTCGAGGCAGAACGCCTTCGAGGTGCGGGTGACCACGACCCCCGGCTCGCCGGCGGCGAGCTCCACGAGCGACGCGACGTTCACGCACTCGCCGATGCCACAGCCCTCGCAGACGTAGACCCCGGTGCGCTTCGACATGGTCAGGCCCCCACCGGTGTACGCCGCACCAGCGCGATGGCACGCATCGCCGCAGCGGTCGCGTCGACGGTGGTGGTGGCGACGTCGACAGGGGNNTGTGTCGGTGCCCTCGACGACGAAGCCCTCCTCGTCGATGTCGACGCCGGTGGGAGGCCCGTCGCCGAGGCTCGGCGCCATGCAGGTGGCGAGCACCACGAGGTCGACCGGGGTGCGGCTCATCGCTCCGCCGACCATGTCGTCGGCGACCACGACGAGCTGCCCCGAGCCGGGATCGGTGAGGATGTCGGCGACCTTGCCCTTGACCGCGCGGACCCTGCCGTCACTGAGCACCCGCTGGGCGAAGGCCTCGTAGGTGCCGGGGGTGCGCAGGTCGATGTAGAACACGTGGACCTGGGCCTCGGGGTTGCGCTCGAGCACCAGGCTCGCCTCCTTGAGCGACGCCAGGCAGCAGATGCTCGAGCAGTAGCCGAGGTGGAGCCGGTCGCGCGAGCCGGCGCACTGGATGAAGGCGACGCTGCGCACCGGCTCACCGTCGGAGGGGCGGACGATGCGCCCGCCGGTCGGGCCGGTCTCCGCCGCCATCCGCTCCATCATCACGTTGGTGATGACGTCGGGATGGTGGCCGAAGGCGAGGTTGGTGATCGCCCGGGCGTCGTAGGGGCGCCAGCCGGTGGCGACGATCACCGCGCCGGCGCGGAGCTCGACCGTCTGCGGCTGCATGTGGAGGTCGATGGCGCCGTACTGGCAGGCCTCCACGCACTTCGCGCACTCGTCGAAGAGGCAGGTCGCCGGGTCGATCGCGTACCGCGCGGGATAGGGGTTCTCGAGGGGCAGGTACGCCGTCCTGGTCGTTGTCATCCCGTAGTCGAAGGCGCTCGGCCGGTCGACCGGGCACACCTCGGCGCAGGCGTTGCACATCGTGCAGCGGTCGGTGACGTAGCGCGGCCCGACCCGCACCGTCGCGGTGTAGGCGCCCGGCCCACCGGTGATCGACTCCACCTCGCTGGTGGTGAACACCCGCACCGCCCGGTTGTCGCGCAGCCGCTGGTAGTTGATCTCCAGCCCGCAGCTCGGCGGGCAGAGCTTGGGGAAGTACCGCGCCAGCTGTGCCACCCGGCCGCCGAGGTTGGGGTTGCGCTCGACCAGGTAGACGGACATCCCGGCCTCGGCGGCCTCGAGAGCGGCGGTGATCCCGGCGATCCCGCCGCCGATGACGAGGATGGCGTCCTGCCCCGCCTCGGAGACAGTGCTCATGGGACCAGCGTGTGGCAGGGATGCGTGCTCATGTCCCACTCGCCGGTGGCGGCGTCGTAGCGGGAGTTGACAAACACCTTCCAGTTCTCGTCGTCGATCTTCGGGAAGTCGCCGCGGTAGTAGTAGCCCGGCCAGCGGGTCTCCTTGCGGTGGAGGATGTGGCGCATGTGCGCCTCGCCGCACCAGATCCGGTCGCGCAGCTCCCAGCAGCGGAGCAGCTCGTGGCGGTCGCGGGCCGCGACCTGGGCCATGTCCTCCTTGAAGACGTCCATGAGCTCGAGGCCGCGGTTGAGGGTCGGCTCGTTGGTCAGGTAGTTCGTCCCCGTCCCCGCGCAGTACTCGTCCATGATCTTCTGGAGGCGGTGCAGCCCCTGCTTCGGATAGAAGTAGTCGGGGTTGATGTCGGGACGGCTCGTCCTCCCCTGCGACTCCTCGAAGACGCGATAGGGGGTGAAGAGCTCGTCCACGATCGCCTG
>VBHE01000226.1 GCA_005889515.1 Chloroflexota bacterium
CGCGATCGTGACCTGGTGGGTGAGCTGCGACCTCGCGGCGTCCATGGCCGACGCCCGCGGCTTCACCCACTATGCCCAGCAGCTCGAGGGAGCGCTCACCCTCGCCGCCGCGCTCGCCGCCGCCGCCGCCTGGCGGCGCCGCCGGCTCGCCTGGCGGGTGCTCGCCGCCGGCGCCCTCGTCGCGGTCTGGCCGGTGATGATCGGCGCCCTCTTCGTGCCCCGCGCCGAGGCGGCGCTCGCCGAGGGCCACCGCCTGCCACCGCTCTTCCTCGAGGGGTCGTCGGGGCGCCAGCTCCCCGCCTACTACGCGCGGGCGGGGCGGCTCGTTCTCGGGCGGATCGGCGTCGACGCCTACCGCGCCGCCTTCGCGGGCACCCAGTACCCCGCCGACACGGGCCGCGCCGAGGTGCTGCGGCGGCACAGCCGGCCCGGCCATCCGGTGTTCGTGTGGGGCTGGACGAGCTCCTGGGTGTACGCCCTCGCCGACCGCCGGCCGGCGTCGCGCTTCATCTGGATGAACAGCGCCTACCACCTCTACCGCGGGGCCGAGCGGCTGCTCCTCGCCGACCTCGCCGCCACTCCGCCGGAGGTGCTCCTCGCCGAGCAGCCGCTGACCCCCGAGCTCCGCGCCCTGCTCGAGCGCCGGGGATACGCGCGGCTGAGCGACGCTGCGGGGGAGTGCTGGCTGGCGCCGGGAGCGCCGGGCCGGCCGGACGGCTGAGAGGCGCCCTCAGGCGAGCGCCGGCACGGCGACCGGCGCGCCGCGCCGCGTCGAGCCCAGCCTGCCGAGGCAGACCGCGCCGCCCAGCAGGGCGACGGGGAGGACCTGCAGGTCGGCGAAGACGGCGAGGGCGGTGGCGGCGACCGCGCCGACCCCGGCGTGGGCGACGACGCCGACGAAGATGCCCTCGCGCAGCCCGAAGCCATTGATGCTGATCGGCAGGAGGGTGGCGGCGAGGCTGACCGGCACCGCCAGGGCGAAGATCTGCCAGCCCGGGTCGGCGCCGAGCGAGCGGGCGAAGAGCACCATGCTCGCGAGGTTCAGCGCCCAGCCGGCGAGGCAGACGGTGAAGGCGGAGAGGAGCCTGGTCCGCTCACGGCGGTAGGAGCCGAGGCAGTGGCCCATCTCCACGATCACCCTGGTCGCGCGACGCCCGCCGCGAACGCGGCCGAGGATACGGTCGCTGTTGAGCGCCGCCACCGCGAGCGCGGTGACCAGGAGGAGGAAGGCGGAGGCGAGGATCCGCGCGCTCTCGGTGGGCAGGCCCGAGACGAAGAGCGATCCCGCGACCGCCCAGGAGGCCATCGCGATCATCCCCATGAGATGGCTGGCGACGAGCGAACCGAGGACGTTGCCGTAGCCGAGCGTCCGCCCCACCTCGACGGCGCGGACGGCGTCACCGCCCACTCCGGTGGGCAGCGCCTGGCCGATGAAGGTGGCGCGGAGGAAGACCGAGGCGAGACGCCGCCAGCCCAGCGCCGAGCGATCGTGGAGGAGCACCGCCCACTGGGGGAAGGCGGTCGCCTGGGCGAGGGCCCCGAGAACGACCGCGGAGACGAGCAGGGCCGGAGAGGCGCTGGACACCATCCTTCCGAGGGCGGCGAGGTTCACGCTGTGGACGATCACGCCGACGCCGGCGACGCTGACGGCGAGCTGACCGGCCTGCTGCAGACGGCGCGGGATGCGTGGCATGCGGGCATGCTGGCGCCCGCTTCCTTTCGACTCGGTGACGGACCGCCTGAGCATCGAGCCGGGGCCGCCCTCGACTATGCTCAGCGGCCGTGAGCACCAATCCCTCCGACCACGCCTCCACCGGGCCGCTCCAGGGGGTCCGCATCGTCGAGGTGGCGGGCATCGGCCCCGGGCCCTTCGCGGCGATGATGCTCGCCGACCTCGGCGCCGAGGTGCTCCGGGTCGAGCGCCGGATCCCCGCCGCCGCCGACGCCGGCATCGTCGACGGCATCCTCCGCCGCAACCGCTCCGCGGTCGCGGTGATCGACCTCAAGGCCGATCGGGGTGTCGAGACCCTGCTGCGCATCGTCGAGAAGGCCGACGCGCTGCTCGAGGGCTTCCGTCCCGGCGTCGCAGAGCGGCTCGGCTTCGGCCCCGACGTCTGTCTCGCCCGCAACCCCCGGCTCGTCTACGGGCGGATCACCGGCTGGGGGCAAGAGGGCCCGCTCGCGCGCAGCGCCGGGCACGACATCGACTACATCGCGCTCAGCGGGGTGCTCCACGCCATCGGCCGCCCGGGGGTGCCCCCGGTTCCGCCGATCAACCTCGTCGCCGACTTCGGCGGCGGCGGGATGCTCCTCGCCTACGGCGTGGTCTGCGCCCTGCTCGAGGCCTCGCGCTCGGGTCGCGGCCAGGTCGTCGACGCCGCCATGGTCGACGGCTGCGCCTCGCTGATGGGGCTGACGATGATGCTCCGCCACCTCGGGCTGTGGAACGACCAGCGCGGCACCAACATGCTCGACGGCGGCGCGCCCTTCTACGACGCCTACGAGACCGCGGACGGCGAGTACATCGCCGTCGGCGCGATCGAGCCCCAGTTCTACGCCGAGCTGCTGCAGCGGTGCGGCCTCGACCCCGAGGAGCTGCCCTCGCAGCACGACCGGGCCTCCTGGCCGGCGATGAAGGAGCGGTTTGCCGCCCTCTTCCGCACCCGGACCCGGGCGGAGTGGTGCGAGCTGCTCGAGGGGACCGACGCCTGCGTCTCCCCGGTGCTCAGCATCGACGAGGCCCGCCGGCACCCCCACAACGTCCACCGCGGCACCTTCGTCGAGGCGTTCGGGGTTCCCCAGCCGGCCCCCTCCCCGCGCTTCAGCCGCACCCCGGGAAGCCTGCGCAGCTGGGCGATGCGTCCCAGCGAGAACGGGGCGGCCGACCTCGAACGGTGGGGCCTCGGCGTCGACGAGGTCGCCCGGCTGCGTGCCGAGGGCGTGCTGAGCTGACCTGCGGCGCCGGGCGCACGCGATCGTGACAACGGCTCCGCCGGAGCGTCGCCGAGCGTCCGCGGGGCGCCCCTAGACTCGGAGCGTGCGGCGCGGCTGCACCCGCGATCGTGCACATCGCAGCTGGGATGGTCCGACCACAGTGAAGATCGCCCTCGAGGCGGCGGTGGTGGCGCTCCTCGTCGTCACCACCGCTCTGGGAACCGGGTTGGCCCTGCGGGCGCTGCCCCCGGGGATGCCCGCCGACGTCCGTCGCCTCGCCCACCGCTGTGGCGCCGCCCTCGGCGCCGGGCTCGGCAGCGTCCTCGTGCTCGGCGTGCTGGTCCAGGGCGCCGGCCTCGGCGCCCCCCGCACCGTGATCCTCGGGCTGCTGCTCGCCGCCACCCTCACCGCCATGGTCGCCGAGCACGCGGCCACGGGGCGGTGGCTGCGGACCCGCTGGCTGTGCACCCCGGGGGCGGAGCTGCCCGAGCCGGTGATCCTGCTCCCGCTGCTGCGGGCGGTGCCACGCCGCGTCCTCAGCGCGGTCGGGCGCTGACTCCCGGGCACGGGGCCGATCGCGACCGGCTCGCCACCGGGCTGTGACATGCGGGTGGCGCCGCACCCTGGAACATTCGGCGCAGGAGGTACAGGTATGTCCAGCGCGGTGGTGGTGGCGGAAGCCACGGAGGGGCCGTCTTCGCGCACGCCCGCACAGGCTGCGGCCCTGATCGACGTCTCGCTGGTGCTGCGCGCCCAGGCGGGTGAGACCGAGGCCCTCGCCGCGCTCGCCGGGCAGATCCGGCCGACCGCCCAGCGATTCGCGGCGCGCTTCCTGAGCGACCCGGTCCGGGGCGAGGACATCGCCCAGGTCGCGCTGATGAAGGCGTTCACCCGCCTCGGCGACGTGCGCTCGCCGGCGGCCTTCCCCGCCTGGCTGATGCGCATCGTCCGCAACGAGTGCCTCAACGAGCTGAGCCGGCAGAAGCACGCCCAGCTGCCCCTCTCGGTGCTCGCCGACGAGGGCACCCAGATCCAGGCGCCCGCCGGCGGCGACGACGACCCCGAGGAGGCGTTGCTCCGCAGCCAGCTCCAGGAGCTGGTGCGCCGGGTCGCGATGACCCTGCCGGCGCACCACCGCCAGGCGCTGATCATGCGCGCCCTCGAGGACCGCACCTACGAGGAGATCAGCGAGGCCCTCGACGTGCCCGTCTCGGTGGCCCGGGTCTGGTACTTCCGCGCCCGCAAGCGCTTCCGCACCGCCTTCGTGACCATGATGGTCGCGCGTCGCGGCGTCCCCGCCCTCTGCCAGGAGATGGGGGAGGGGATCGCCGGGATGATCGAGGGCAGCCTCCCCGACGACGAGCGTCCCCGGGTGCAGGAGCACCTCGCCGGCTGCGCGGTCTGCCGCCAGACCGAGGACGAGCTGCGCAACACCGCCTTCCGCACCCCGAGCCGCGCCATGATCCTCGGCCTCGGCCTGCTGCGCCTCGGCTGGAAGCTGCCGCGGCGGCTCCACCAGGGCGCCGGCCACGTCCCCGTCGTCGCCACCAAGGTCGCCCTCGCCACCGCCGGGGTCGCAGCCCTCGCCACCGTGGCCACCACCGTGGGTCCGTCCGGGACCACGCCGCTGGTCGACACCGCGCCCGCGACCCTCGCGCCCGCGCCGTCGGGGTCCGCCGCTGCGCAGCATTCGGGGACCGCGGCGCCGGCGGTCGTCGAGCACGGCCAGACCGCCGGAACACCGACGCCGCAGGTCCTGCCCGGCCTGCCCGACCTTCTCGGCGGGACGGTCTCCTCGACCCTCGGGCAGGTCGGGGGGAGGATCAACGGCCTGCTCTCGCCGCAGCCGTCACCCGGTTCGGTCACGGGGACGGTCAGCTCGACGCTGAACTCGATCACCCATCCCGCGGCCCCGACCCCGCCACCGAAGCCGACGGTCCCCTGACCCGCGGCGCCAGGCGGCACGGAGCGCGATCCTCCCTATACTCCGCCGCGTGCGCGTCGACAGCTTCCGCTTCCTGCCGCGCAGCTTCCGTCCTCTCTACGAGCACGTCGCCGCGCCCGAGGGCGAGATGCCCTGGGCGCCGTTCGAGCCCCGTCTCGCCGGCGCCACGATCGCGCTCCTGAGCTCCGCCGGCCTCCACCTCGAGGGCATCCAGCCACCCTTCGACCTCGAGCGCGAGCGCCGCGAGCCCACCTGGGGCGACCCCTCCTGGCGGAGCATCCCCGCCGGGGTGGCCGCCGGGGAGCTCGGGATGTGCCACCTCCACGTCAACTCCGCCGACGTCCTCGCCGACCCCAACATCGCCCTCCCCACCGACCGCCTCGCCGAGCTCGCCGCCGAGGGGGTGGTCGGCGCCGTCGCCCCACAGCACGTCTCGGTGATGGGCTACCAGGAGCGCTCCCTCGACGGCTGGCGCTCCACGACCCTGCCCGAGGTCCTCGACCTGCTCCGCGGCGAGGCCGCCGACGGGGTCGTGCTCGCCCCCGTCTGACCCGACTGCTGCAGGAACGTGCCCGTGCTGGCGCGCTGGATCGAGGAGGCGGGGATCCCCACCGTGACGGTGACGATGATGCCCGAGGTGGCGGTCCACGCTCCTCGGGTCGTGGGTGTCGAGTTCCCCTTCGGCCACCCCTTCGGCCTGCCCGGGGACGTCGCGCTCCAGCGCCGGGTGCTCCTGACCGCGCTCACGGTGCTCGCCGGCGCCTCCGCCCCGGGGACGCGGGTCGACGTCGACGTGGAGTGGCCGGTCCCGCTGCGCGATGCCTACAAGTCGTGGCAGCCCGCCGAGCCCAGCCCGATCGTCGCCGCGATGCTCGCGAGGATGCGCGGCGAGGGCTGAGGGCGTACATCGATTCACACAGGATCGTGACGAACGCGCCAGAGCTGTCGGGGATCGATCG
>VBHE01000227.1:0-3339 GCA_005889515.1 Chloroflexota bacterium
TGGGACAGACGCTGCCGTCCGCCACCAGGAGGTTGGGTACCGCCCAGGTCTGGTGGTCGCGGTTGACGACGCTCTCGGCCGGATCGGTGCCCATGCGGCAGCCGCCGATGAGATGGGCGAAGCGCTGGATCGTCAGCACGTCCTGCGCTCCCGAGGCCCGCAGGATGTCCTCGATCACCCCGGTGGAGAACGCCATGTTGCGCCGGTCGTTCTCGCACAGCGTGTAGTCCACGCGCGCGACCGGCTGACCCCAGCGGTCCTTCTCGTCGGCGAGCGTCACCCGGTTCTCGGCCAGCGGCAGCAGCTCGTTGAGCACGCCGATCGTGGCCCAGTGGTTGTAGTCGCGCATGTACTCGCGGAGCGCTCGTCCCCAGTGACCGTCGGCGAGGACGTGCTCCGCCCAGCCGATCGGCATCGGCGAGAGCGTCTGGATCGAAAAGCCGCGCGCGAAGCCTCGCCGCTCGTCCGTCTCGTAGAACTGCTCCGAGGAGATCTCCGGCGGCGGCGCCTTGTACATGCGCATCTCCTTCTCGAAGCGTCCCGCCACCTGCGGCGCCCCCTGGACCATGATTCCCCGGCCCACGAGATCGTTGTCGTTGGCCAGTCCGTTGGGGAAGCGCCCGCTCGTTGAGTTCAACAGCAGCCGCGGGGTCTCGATCGAGTACCCGGCGACGGCGACGAGCCGCGCTCGCTGGCGGCGCTCGACGGCCTCGCCCTCGCACACATAGACGACCCCGGTGGCGCGATCGCGCTCGTCGACGGCGACCCGCACGGCGGTGCAGCGGGCACGCACCTCGACGCCGTGGGCGAGGGCGTCGGGGAGGTGGGTGACGTACGGGCTGGCCTTCGCGTTCACCTTGCAGCCCTGCAGGCAGTAGCCGCGGTAGATGCAGTGGGGCCGGTTGCCGAAGGTGCCATTGACGATCCCGACCGGGCCGACCCGCATCCGGATGCCGAGCCGCTCCGCGCCCGCCCAGGCGACCGCGGCGGCGCCTCCGATCGGGTGCGGCGAGAACGGGTAGCTGTGGGGATCGCCCCAGGGCCAGTCCTGGCCGGCGACGGGGAGCTCGCGCTCGACCTCCTCGTAATGGGGACGGAGATCCGCATACCCGATCGGCCAGTCGGCGCCGACCCCGTCGCGACTGCGGGTCTCGAAGTCGGAGGGATGGAAGCGCGGGCAGTAGCCGGCGTAGTGGACCATCGACCCGCCGACCCCGCGGCCGCTGTTGTTCTTGCCGAGCTCGACCGGATCGCCGGCTCCCGCCTCGTCGCTCACCCAGTCCTCGTCGGGGTGCCAGAAGGGCCCCGCCTCGAGGACGACGATCCGCCAGCCGTGGCGGGCGAGCCGCTGCGCGAGCACCGATCCGCCGGCGCCGGCGCCGACGACGCAGAGGTCGACCTCCTCGTCGTCGGCGAAGCGGCGCATCGCATCCTCGCCGGGGAGGTCGCGGCGGTGGGCGTCGAGGAGGAAGCGGGAGTCGTTCGCCGTCGGCCCCACCGAGCCCTTGAGGACCCGCTGCAGCGCCGTTCTCACCGCTCCCACCCCTCGGTGACGCGCACCGGGTCCTCGTCGGTCGCGCCCGGGCGCTCGAAGGGTTCGCGCACCCCGACCGGTCCCAGGCGCATGAAGCCGCGCGGGTATGCGGGGCCGCCGAAGCCGATCTCGTTCCACGCCCATGGGTGCGAGTAGAACGCGGCGAGGATCGCGCGCATGCACACCGACCACGCCCGTCCGACGTGCAGCCGGTCCCAGCTGCCCCCCTGGAGGCGTCCGGCGGCGAGCTCGGCGACGATCCCCTCGCGGGAGTCGTCGCCGAGCTCGGCGAAGCAGGCGCCGAACCGCCGCCGCGCGGTCTCGTCGAGGCCGGCGAGCACCAGGTGCCAGGTGTCGCGGTCGTCGGGCATGTCCTCGTACCGATAGCCGTCGAGTCTGCCAGCGGCGAGCTTCGCATCGACCATCTCCGCGACCGGGATCCGCGGCTCGCCGTCCTGGGCGACGCAGATGTCGCAGAAGGCGCGGAGCGCCGGCTCCTCCTGCGGGGAGAAGAAGCGCAGCGGTCCGGCGGGCTGCAGGCGCGCCTCGACGACCGCGCGGGTGGCCGCGTCCCAGGTGTCCGCTGCGTCGAGGACGTCGTAGTCGGGATAGCGCCCGATCATCTGCGGGGTGACGCCGCGACGCTGCCTCGGCAGCCAGTGCTTGTCGGGCGGGCGACGTTCGGGACGGAGGTGGGGGAGGTGCTCGCCACCGCGGAGGTCGAGCACGTCCTACCTCTCGCGGCGGAGCACGGCGGCGAGCAGGCCCATCCCGCCGACGATCGTCATCAGCCCGGGCGCCATGATCGGCGGTCCCATCGGGACGTTGTAGGTGGCGAGACGCCAGCCTCCCGGCCGCCGGGCGACGCCGCGGGCGTGGTAGTACTCGCCGAGAAGGCCGTTGGCCGTGTACACGAGCGCGGTGAGTGGGAGCCAGGTCTTCGCCCAGCGCCGGCTGACGACGCCGCCGATCCCGGCGACGATCACCGGAGGCGTGACGATGATCGGGCTCCACATCATCCGGTTGCCGAAGCTCGCCCGGTAGTGCTCGATGTAGATCTCCGCGGTGGTCACGGCCGCGGCGAACGCGGTGAGGCCGGCGAGCGAGCGCTCGAAGCGGCCGTGCTCGATGTTCCGCACCAGACGGCGGCGTATCGGGCTCACCTGCCCGGCACGAACTCGTCGACCTTCTCGCGCACCGCCTCGACCGCGCCGGCGAGGCCGCCGGAGGGGTCCTGGAGGATGGCGCTCGCGAAGTTGCGCGCCTGCTTGACGGTGATGTGCGGCGGGAGCGGCGGCTCCTCGGGGTCGGTGAGGGCGTCGAGGATCACCGGGCGGTCGGCGGCGAAGGCGGCGCGCACCGCGGAGTCGATGTCGGCGGACCGCTCCACGCGGATGCCCTCGAGCCCGATGAGCCGGGCGAACTCGTCGAAGCGCACGTGGGGGATCGACTGGGAGGCCTCGAACTTGGGGTCGCCGGCGAGCACGCGCTGCTCCCACGTGACCTGGTTGAGGTCCCGGTTGTTGAGGACGAGCACGACCAGGCGCGGGTCGCGCCAGTCGCGGTAGTACTTCGCCGCGGTGAGCATCTCCGCCATGCCGCCCATCTGCATCGCGCCGTCGCCGACCATGGCGACGGCGACGCGGTCGTCGTAGGCGAACTTCGCCGCGATCGCGTAGGGGACGCCGGGGAGCATGGTCGCAAGGTTCCCGGAGAGCGACGCCTTCATCCCCCGCCGGATTCGCACCTGGCGCGCGAACCAGTTCGCCGCCGACCCGGAGTCGGCGGCGAGGATCGCGTTGTCG
>VBHE01000227.1:3370-9209 GCA_005889515.1 Chloroflexota bacterium
CCCCGGTCGCGGTCGGCGGGCTCGGACCGGTCGTCCATCAGTCGCCACCAGTCGGCGACGCCCTTGACGATCTCCTCCTGGAAGCTGCGGTGCTGCTTGCGACGGAGGAGCGGGAGCAGCTCGCGGAGGGTCGCGGCGCTGTCGCCGCACAGATTCACCTCCATCGGGTAGCGGAGGCTCAGCATCCGCGGCGCGATGTCGATCTGGACTCCACGCGCCCTGCCTACCGGGGGCAGGAAGTTGCTGTACGGGAACGAGCTTCCCACCATCAGCAGGGTGTCGGCCTGCTGCATCATCTCCCAGCTCGGCCGGGTCCCGAGCAGGCCGATCGAGCCGGTGCAGAAGGGGACGTCGTCGGGCACCGCGGCCTTGCCGAGGAGCGCCTTGGCGATCCCGGCACCGAGGACGTCGGCGACCTCGATCACCTCGTCGGTGGCGTCGAGCGCTCCGGCGCCGACGAGCATCGCCACCTTCCCGCCCGCGTTGAGCACGTCCGCCGCCCGGCGGAGCTCGTCCTCCGGAGGGAGCACCCGGGCTCTGACGAAGCCGATCCCGGTGTGGAGCGCCTTGAAGCCCGGCGGCTGGTCGGGCACGGCGTCCCGCTCCTGGACGTCGGCGGGGACGATCACCGCGGTGACGGTCCGCTCGGCCTGGGCGATGCGGAGAGCCCGGTCGATGCAGTGGCGAATCGTCGACGCGTCGTTGCACTGCTGCACATACGCGGAGGCGACGTCCTTGTAGAGGCTGAGGAGGTCGACCTCCTGCTGCATGTCCCCGCCGATGGCGCTGACGAAGGTCTGGCCGACGATCGCGACCACCGGCTGGTGGTCGACCTTGGCGTCGTAGAGGCCGTTGAGGAGGTGGATCGCCCCCGGCCCCGAGGTCGCCAGGCACACCCCGACCCGCCCGGTGAACTTGGCGTGGCCGCAAGCCATGAACGCGGCCATCTCCTCGTGTCGCGTCTGCACGAACCGGATCCGGTCGCCCTGGCGCCGGAGCGCGCCGAGGATGCCGTTGATGCCGTCGCCGGGGTACCCATAGACGGTGTCGATGCCCCACTCGACGAGGCGCTCACAGAGGTAGTCGGCCGCAGTGCTTCCCATGACCTCCTCCGTCCTACGTGCGCCGCCCGGGGGCCCGGGCGGCGACTTCCCTGGCGAGAACATGATATGCCTGATGTACGCTACGAGGATGGCTGGAATGGGAGAAGATGACTCGGGCTTCACCCTCGAAGCGGTCGATGTCGGCGTGTACACGGTTCCCACCGAGCAGCCCGAAGCCGATGGCACCCTCGCCTGGGACTCGACGACCGTCGTCGTCGTCGAACCGCGGACGCGCGACGGGACCACCGGTCTCGGCTACGCGGTCGGCGATACCGCCACCGGCGCGCTGGTCCGTGACACTCTGGCCGGCGTCGTCGTCGGGCTCGACGTCCGGAACACCGCCGAGTGCTGGGAGCGGATGCGCCGGCGGATCCGCAACCTCGGCCGTCCCGGCATCTCGTCGATGGCGATCGCCGCTGTCGACATCGCCCTCTGGGACACCAAGGCCCGGTGTCTCGGCCTCCCCCTTCACCGCCTGCTCGGCCCGGTCCGGGAGACCGTGCCGGTGTACGGGAGCGGCGGCTTCACCACATACACCGAGGCGCGACTGCTCGAGCAGCTGACCGGCTGGGTCGAGGACGAGATCCCGCGGGTGAAGATGAAGGTCGGCATGGACCGGGGACGCTCCTGGCGCCGTGACCTCGCGCGGGTGCGCGCCGTCCGCGGCGCCGTCGGCGACGGCGTCGAGGTGTACGTCGACGCCAACGGCGCCTACGACCGCACCCTCGCCCACCGCCTCGGTCTCGAGCTCGCCGGCGAGCTCGGGGTGACGTGGTTCGAGGAGCCGGTGAGCTCCGACGACCTCGACGGCCTCCGGGTTCTCCGCGAGACCCTGCCCCTCGACGTCACCGCCGGTGAGTACGGCTACGACCTCGGTTACTTCCGGGCCATGCTCCGCGCCGGTGCCGTCGATGTTCTCCAGGCGGACGCCGGACGCTGCGCCGGGATCACCGAGTGGCTGCGGGTGGCCGCGATCTGTGCCGCGTTCGAGCTGCCGCTTTCCGGTCACTGTGGGCCGTCGCTCCATGCCCACGTGGCGACGGTTCCGGCCAACCTCCGTCACATCGAGTACTTCCACGACCACGCGCGGGTCGACAGGCTGCTCTTCGACGGCGCCCTCGACCCTGTGGAGGGAGCCCTCCGTCCGGCGGATGACCGGCCCGGTATCGGGCTCACCCTCCGTCGCGGTGACGCCGCCCGCTACCGGGTGGCCTGAGCCGTGGTCTGCCGCCGCGCTCTGCGAGGGGCGCAGAGTCGGTACGGTTAGCTTATATTATGGCTATCAATTTTTGACACGAGAGGTTCGGGGAGATGAAGGAGATGCTGGTTCGTCCGTTGGAGGAGCGACCGCCGACCACGGTGCTGTGGGACACCCCCGACCTGCGCCTGGCCCGCTGGGGCTGCAGCCTCTCCCATGAGAACGGAAAGGGTTGGACGGTCCACCTCCCCGACGAGCAGGGCGGCGACGCCCGCGGTGGCCACCGCATCGCCGGCGACGACGACGCCGTCCCCGGCGCGGCCCTCGACCTCGTCGCCGCGTTCGCCCGTACTGCGCCGCTGACGGCGTGGCAGGCGACCGGGAGCGAGGCGGGTGCGACCCTGGCCGGGGCGTCGGGCGTCGCCGGGTCGTCGGAGATCGCGGTCGACGACGTGGGACGGCACTCCACTGCCGCGGAGGTGGTGCGGCGGGCCATCGCCGCCTCGACGGTCCGGCTGATCCGGCACGACGCCGGCGTCCGGCTCGGCAACGACCCGGAGGCGGTGCACCAGGCGCGGGTGGCCGTGCGCCGGCTGCGCTCCGACCTGCGCACCTTCCGACCGCTGGTGGCCCGCGAGTGGGGCGACAGGCTGCGCGACGAGTTGCGCTGGATCGGCGGCGAGCTCGGCGAGGTGCGCGACGCCGATGTGCTCGTCGCCGGGCTGCTGACCGGCGTCGGCCAGCTGCCGGAGAGCGACCGCGCCGCCGGCGACGCCGTGATCGAGGAGGTGCGCGGCCACGCGCTGCGCTCGCGTGTGCGCCTCCTCGAGTCGATGCGGTCGCAGCGGTACCTGCGGCTGCTCGAGTTGCTGGTCGAGGCGTCTCACCGCCCCGCGCTGCTCCCCGACGCGGAGCGGCCCGCGGCCGAGGTGCTCCCTGGCCTGCTGGCACGACCATGGTCTCGGCTGCGCCGGGATGCCGGCCGCCTGCGGTGGCGGGAGGCCGGGGACGACGAGCTCCACGCACTGCGCATCCGGGCCAAGCGCGTGCGCTATGCCGCCGAGGCCGGCGCTCCGGTGATCGGCAAGGCGGCGGCGAAGTTCGCCCGCGCGGTGACCGGCCTCCAGGACGTGCTCGGCGAGCACCAGGACGCGGTGGTGGCGGCGGCGTGGCTGCGCGAGCACGGTCCCGGCGGGCCCGCGACCGAGGCGTTCGCCGCCGGGCAGCTGTGGGCCATCGAGGGCGAGGTCGCGGCACAGGCGCGGTCGCGCTGGCCGCGTGCGTGGAAGCGCGCCCGCCGCCGGAAGCGGCGCCGCTGGATGTGAACCCGGTGTCCCATCATCCGCTACGAGCTCAGCCGCGCTGGCGCTGATGCGCCTGGATGTGAAGACCATCGCCGCCCCGACGATGGCGTGGGACTCGGTCACCCGCTCGCGCCGCTGTCGCGTTGGGAGTGGTGGGTGCATGGCTCGTGTTCGGTCCGTTCGTCGACTCAGCGCCGCGTCCGTCAGCGATTGACCTCGACACGCCGTGTTGACGCGGCTCTCCCGCCGGGTGGCCTTGCTCCGCCGTACGCAGTGCCGGTGAGCACCTCGCCGACCGTCCCGCGCCCGCGGTGGAGGGTCACCCCGTACACCGCGCCCATCGCGATGATCGTGATGACGTCGGCCCATGCGCGGGTCTCGGTGTGCATCAGCCGGCGGAGCGTAGCGAGCACTCCGGCGACGACGCTCGACACGACGCCGGTGTCGAGGGCGACGGCGACTACCAGGGGCCCCGGCGTGGGAAGCCGTGACACTGCGGACTCCATGCGCCCCGGCCACCTCCGGTAGGCATGAACGACGATGGCACCAAGCGCGAAGAGGATGACACCGCGAAGGAGCAGCTTCTCGAAACGTCCCAGATAGCGCTCGGCCGGCAGGCCAACCAGCATCCCGAGCGTCAGCCATGCCCCAAGCCACACCACGAGGGCGGCTTCATCGTCAGCGGCTCGGGGATCGGCGGGCCTGGAGCGGGAAAGCTCGGCTCGGGCGGATCGGGCTCACTGGGTGGTTCGGGCGGCTTGGGTCCGGGAAGCGTCGGCGGATCGCCCGGTGCTGGCGGGGGATGGTCGTCTGCCCTGGTCCAGCGCGGTATCATAGATGATACCGATGATATCCATAAACCACAGTTGGACATTGTGGATATCTGCCGGCCGGAGACCCAGATTCGGGAGGAGATCGCCATGGCAGCAGTGCAGACCGCCGCCGTCGTGAAGGTCGAGGAGTTCGTCGGCAGCTCTCCCACATCGTTCAGCGACGCCGTTCGCAACGTGGTTCGCCGCGCCTCCCAGACACTCCGCAACATCCGTGGCGTGGAGGTGATCAGCAGCAACGCCGAGGTCGGCTCGGATGGTGAGCTCACCCTCTACAAGGTGAACTGCAAGGTCGCCTTCATCGTGGAGGACCACTGAGGTGGCGTGAGCTTCTCCAGGGCGGGCGTGCTCACGGGTGACGGAGAGACCAACAAAATAGGAGGGGGCATGGCAATTCACACCGTGCCCCCTCCGTCCCAGAGCCTCGACGGTGGATGAGGCCCACCCCTGGAACGTCGTGCGCCTGAAGAACCCATCCTCGCCTGGCTGACAGTCGCGTAAGGCACAGCCTCAGCCGGTACGAGCAGCGAGGGGCGCCAGCGGCTGACATGTCGCGACCTCGGTACTACCTGCTCAAACCATCTACTGCGGCCGTACTCTGAGGAGCCTACTCTTGCGCCAGTGCTCACGCGATGCCCGTTTGTTCGTGGCGGACGAGACGTGTCCGAGTGCTCGGGATATTCGGCGCTTGACGTCGACTTCGAGGACTTGCAAGGGCTCGGCCTGGCCGTCAGCACCTGGCAGACCTGCCGCCATCTGGGTGCCGAGTCCAGCGGTGCCACCGGCCGCTACTACCCCGCCTGCCACCATCCCGGCGGCGTGCCAAGGGAGGCAGGCGCTCCACCCCGGTGATCGGGGCTTGTCGTCCACCACCTGCAGGGCTCGCGGGACAGGTCGCTGACATCGGCCGCGGACACCGCTGGGACATCGCCGGCGACGACGACATCAGTCTCCCCCTCCTCGGTGAGCGCTGATTCACCGAGCACTCGGTCATCGCCGTCGGCCGTCCACTGCTGATGCGCGGCCACCACGCATGGCCGTCGCCTGCGAGCCGCCGGCGCGACGACCTCATCGCGTGCCTCGACCGGAGCGAGCCCTCAATCGAACTCCGACCAGCGGAGGGCGCCGCCGTCCTCGAGAGCGATGCCGCCGCCCGAGCGCTGTTGCTCTGGGGCCGCCAGCATGCGCGTGAGAACCGTGATTACCGGGAGTATCGAAGCGACGTGCGCAGCCGCTCGTCGTCGTGGGTGCGCCTCCGCCGCTACCTTCCCGTCTTCTGCTTGCTCGCTTGGGCGTTGCTGATCTTCGCGGCGCGTTCCTTGCTCATCCCCTTGTCGCGGAGCGCCTCGTACGTCTTCGGCTTCTTCACCGAGCGTCCGGGCTTCTTCGTTCCGGGCATTGCGC
>VBHE01000227.1:9254-9758 GCA_005889515.1 Chloroflexota bacterium
TTCTCTAGTGCGCGCGCCCGAGCCGGTACCGGATCAGCGCGCGGCTCTCAGCGGCGTCGGCCTGCCGCTGAAGCTCGGCTGCCGACGAGCGGAAGACGGCGAGAGCAGCGGGCACGTCGCAGCGCTGATGCGCCAGGTGCCATTTCCCACATCGAGGACAGGTGTACGAGGCAGCCATCAGAGTGTATGACCCCTTATACTGATAACGATGATATCAGTATAACAGAGTACCGACGTGCCAGATGCAACCTGAAACGTCGCGACACGATCCGCTGGCGAGCCGGCTGCGCGCACTCCGCGAAGACCGGCTTCGGCTCTTCCCGACGCTCTTCACCCAAGATGCCGTCGCCCATCGGATCGGGGTGTCGACCCGTCAGCTGCAGCGCTGGGAGGCCGGGGACCATTCCCCCCACCGCCGCCATGCCGCAGCCCTCGCCCGGGAGCTCGGCGTCACCGTCGAGGACCTCACGCGTACCTGATAGAGCTCGTCGCGACCAGATCCCG
>VBHE01000228.1 GCA_005889515.1 Chloroflexota bacterium
GACCATCGCGCGCCGCCAGCGGCCGTTCTGGCCGAAGGAGAGCAGCTCGGCGAGCAGGTCGTAGCGACGGGGCAGGGGCGCGAAGAGCCGTCGGGCGAAGGCCGCGGGGTCGCTCCTCTGCATGCCCCGACATTAGCTGCCGGTTGCGTCGCCGGCCGGGGTCACCGTAGCGTCGCCCCATGGCCGCCCTCACCCACGACGCCGTCGTGATCGGCGCCGGGCCCGCCGGCGCCCTCGCCTCCCTCCACCTCGCCCGCCAGGGCCGCCGGGTCCTGGTGCTCGAGAAGGCGCGGGCCGGCCGCGACAAGCCCTGCGGCGGCGGTCTCACGGTGCGCTCCTGGCGCGACCTCGAGGTCCCCATCGACGACCTGGTCGTCGGCCGGGTCGGCACCGCCGACCTGCGCTGCGGGCCGGGGCGCTCGGTCCGGGTCCCCCTCGGCGCCAAGGAGGTGCTCATGGTCCGCCGCCGCGACCTCGACCGGCGGATCGGCGAGTCCGCCGAGCAGGCGGGGGCCGAGCTCCACCACTGCGAGCCCGCGGTCGCCATCGAGCCCGGCGACGGCGCGGCCGCGGCCGCTACCGCGCCGCGGCGGTGCTCCTCGCCACCGGCGCCGAGGCGCCGCTGCGCTCCGCCCTCGGCTTCACCCCGCCCGCGGGCACGATGGCGGTGGCCCTCGAGCTCGAGGGCCCGGCGCGGCGGGCGCCCTCCGCCGTCGGCGCCTTCGTCTTCGACTACGCCGTCCCCGGGGGGTACGCGTGGGCCTTCCCCAAGGTCGGTCACGAGGGCTGGTGGAACGCCGGCATCGTCACCGGCCACACCGGGCTCGGCCCGGAGCTGCGCTCCCGCCTCGCCCGCTTCCTCGACGAGGTAGGCCTGGGCTTCGCCACCCTGACCCCCGAGCGTGCGACCGGACGCCGCATCCCCTTCTGGGGAGGCCGCCGCACCCTCCACCGCGGCCGCGTCGCCCTCCTCGGCGACGCCGCCGGCCTCGCCGACCCCTTCTTCGGCGAGGGCATCGCCGAGGCCCTCGCCAGCGGTCGCCTCGGCGCGCGGGCGGCCGGCGAGGTCGTCGACGGCCGTCGCACCGACCTCGCCGGCTACACCGCCGCCGTCGACGCGCACATGCGCACCCACCTGTGGCGCATGCGCCAGGCCGCGCGACTCGTCTACACCGCCCCGAGCACCACCCTGCGCATCCTCTCGACATCGGCGGCCGCGCGTCGCCTGGTCACGCGTGCGGCGACCGAAAGGTTGCGCTGAGCAACGCGTGACAACCGGCGCGATGCACAAAGAAAAGGGCCGGCGCTTTGGCCGGCCCTCGTCTTCGTAAGAAGCCCGACTCTCATGAGCCGGGAATCGGTCTGAGTACCGTGATGTCGGTCGCTGCCCCAGACCATCCGCGAAGGGGACCCTTCACTCGCGTCTGCGTCCTTGCGGCGCAGACTGGTGGTCGGGGCCCTAGCGCTCGGCCCGACCGCGCCTCAGGCGCTGCCAGATGGTTCGCGTCACCAGGCGATCCTCCGACAAAAGCCAGTCTCGTGCACCCTAGGATGCCCTGAGGAACCGCTCCCGTCAAGCCCTGTGCGAGGCACTGTTACAGCCGGATGGCGACCGCGCAACGAGTCCGGAGTCAGCCCACGCGTTCGGGCATGCGGGCCTCCACCCAACAGCGCAACGCGTCACAGCTCTCCCACGACGTGATCAGCGAGTAGCGTGGCGCCGGGCCGGGATGCCAGACGACGTGATAGAGACGCTCGCCCCTGTGCAGCCTGATGCGCGTCTCGGTGCTCGGATCCTCGCGGTCCTCGCGGAGCACGAAGTACGAGCCGGGGCAGTCGGAGAGCTCGAGCCACGAGCGCACCACCCAGCCCTCCCCGTCGGGGTTCAGGCGGTTGTTGTCGTCGAGGTGCAGCTGCCGCAGCGCGGCCGCCTCGGAGTCGTACGGGTTGAGCTTGATGACGCGCACCCTGCCGAAGCGCACGCCGACGCTCTCCACGTAATCGACGAGCGTCGGGCAGATCTCCCGGTTGCGCGTCCAGATCCCGTCCTTGTCCGGCTTGCCGTGATCCCAGAACCCGCCGCACTCCATCTCGCCGAGCGCGGACGCGATCGGCGCGAAGTTGGTGTCGCCGCCGCTCTTCCAGTCCATGTACTCGAGACCGAGGAACTCCTGGTCGGGCACCGGCGGTCCGGCGTAGTCACGGAGCACGACGAATCCTCTCTCGGCGAGGACATCGAGCTTCTCATGCATGGGATGTCGACCTCGTACTGATGTGCGGTGGGCCCGGGTCGGCCGTCAGGGTAGGACAGTCAGCAGGGCTGGCGGAGGGCCTCGAGGACCGCGTCGTGGAGGATGCCGTTGCTGGCGACGGCGCTGCCGCCGTCGATCCGCGGCCGGCCCTCGAGGTCGGTGAAGCGTCCCCCGGCCTCCTCGACGATGACGATGAGCGGGGCCAGGTCCCAGGGTGAGACCTCGGGCTCGACGGCGACCTCGACGCAGCCCTCGGCGACGAGCACGTGCGACCAGAAGTCACCGAAGCCGCGGCTGCGCGCGCAGCGGCGGGCGAGCGCCAGGAACCGCTCCTCGAGCCCGCGCACCGCGAAGCCGGGCACGCTGTCGTAGGCGAGCTGGGCCTGGTCGAGCGAGGCCACCTGCGAGACCCTGACCCGCCTGCCGGAGGCATGGGCGCCGCCGCCGCGCGACGCCCACCAGCGCGCCCCGAGCGCCGGCGCCGACACCACCCCCACCTCGATGCGGCCGGCGACCTCGAGGGCGATCAGGGTGGCGAAGACGGGGATGCCGCGCACGAAGTTCCTGGTCCCGTCGACCGGGTCGATGTACCAGCGTCGTCCGCCCCCGCCCTCGGTCCCGTACTCCTCCCCGGTGACCGCGTCCTCGGGGCGCGCGATCGCGAGACGGGAGCGGAGCTCGCGCTCGACCGCGCGGTCGGCCTCGGTGACCGGCGAGCCGTCCGCCTTGCGCTCCACGGAAAGACCGCCGCGAAAGGCGGCCATGCTGATCCGATCGGCGCTGCCGGCGAGCTCGAGGGCGAGGGCGAGGTCGGCGTCCGCGGCTACAGGTGGATCCCTCGCATCAGCCGACCCAGCGCCCAGGCCTCGGGGCTCACCGTCGCCGGCTCGCCCTTGCCGTCGGCGTCCTTCCGCGGCGCGCTGTCGGGGAGCACCGCGAAGGCGGCGCTCATCAGCAGCTGGGAGAGGCCGGGGCTGATCGCGTTGGTCACCTGCCCCGCCTTGCCCAGCCGCGTCGACACCTCGGGCGGACGGGTGATCATCGACTGCACCACCATGTCCGCGGCCTCGTCCGGGCTGATGGTCGGGAAGCTGCGGTACATCGAGGTCGGCGCGATCATCGGGGTGCGCACCAGCGGCATGTGGATCTCGGTGATGGCGATGCCGTCGCCGGCGATCTCCGGGGCGAGGCAGCGGGAGAAGGCGTCGAGCGCCGCCTTGCTCGCCACGTAGGCGGCGAAGCGCGGCGGATAGGTCTGGGCGCCGATGCTCGAGATGTTGATGATCTGGCCGCGGCCGCGCTCACGCATCCCCGGGAGCACCTCGAGGATGCACGCGATGGCGCCGAAGTAGTTGAGCTGCATGGTCCGCTCGAAGTCGTGGAAACGGTCGAGCGACTGCAGCACCGCCCGCCGGATGGAGCGCCCTGCGTTGTTCACGAGGACGTCGATGCGGCCGAGATCGGCGTGCACCCGCTGCACCATCCCCCGGCAGGCCTCGACGTCGCTGAGGTCGGTCGGGTACACCGCCGCGCGGCCGCCCGCCGCCTCGATCTCCGCGCTCACCTCGTCGAGCTTCTCGCGGCCGCGCGACACCAGCACCGTGGTCGCGCCCGCCGCGGCGACGCGCAGCGCGACCGCGCGCCCGATCCCGCTCGAGGCGCCGGTGATCACCACCACCTTCCCCTGCAGGACCCGGCGCAGGTTGCGCTCGGTGGGGAGCTCGGGGTCGAGGTGCCGCTCCCAGTAGTCCCAGATCCGCCACGCATAGGTGTGCAGCGCGGGACAGGCGATGCCGGTGCCCTCGAGCGCCTCGAGCGCGTTGGCGGCGTCGAAGCTCGCCGGGTAGTCCATGTACTGGAGCGCCGCCTCGGGCACCCCCAGCCGCTCGAGGAGCTGGCGGCGCACCCGCTGCACCGCGGGCAGCTCGCCGATGACCCCGAGCGCGTTCTTCGGCACCAACTTCGCCATCCGGCGGTCGAACCGAAGTGCGAACTCGGGTGCGTGAGCGGCGCGGCAGAAGGTGTTGAGGGTGTCGCCGAGGCTGAGCGGGGCGGGGTCGACGAGCTGGAAGACCTGGCCGTCACGCCCGGGGAGGTGGGCGATATGGTCCATCGCCCGGGCCACGAAGTCGACCGGGACGAGGTTGAGCTCACCGCCCTCGGGACCGGCGAAGGGCATCCACTGAGGAAAGGAGTCGCGCAGCCGCTGGATCAGCTTGAAGGCGTAGTAGGGGCCGTCGACGCGGTCGGCCTCGCCGGTCTCGGAGGAGCCGATCACCATCCCCGGCCGGTAGATGCGGTAGGGCACGGTGGCGTCCGAGCGGACGATCGCCTCGGCGGCGTGCTTGGTGCGGAAGTAGGGGTGATCGAGCTCCTGGCCCTCGTCGAACATCGACTCGGTGAAGCGACCGCGGTACCGCCCGGCGACGGCGATCGAGCTGACGTGGTGGAGGCAGCCCGCGCCGATGGCGTTGGCGAGCTCGACGGTGTTGCGGGTGCCGTCGATGTTCGCCCGGTCGGACTCCTCGTCGCCGGCGGTCAGGTCGTAGATGGCGGCGAGGTGGAAGACGTGGGCGCCGCGGAGCCGCTCGCGGTCGGCGTCGGAGACGCCGAGACCCGGCTGGGAGATGTCGCCCGCGACCGCGCGCAGCCGGCCGCCCCCGGGGTCGAGGCGCTCGCGCATGGCCTCGAACCGCGCCATCGACCCGGGACGGACGAGCAGGGCGATATCGCCCTCACGGCGGAGCAGGAGCGGGAGCAGCTGCCGGCCGATGAAGCCCGTGGCACCGGTGACGAAGTACTGCACGGCCGGTCCTCCTCTTTCCCCTCACTCGCGCCGCCCGGAGGATACGGGGCGCACCACTCCGGCCGTGCGCCGACCGCCCGGACGGTCGGACGACGCGCAACGACCGCACCGGCCTATTCTTGACACCGGTGTCATGCCCACCCTCCGAGGTTCGTCATCCCATGCCCGAAGCCGTCATCGTCGCCGCCGGCCGTTCGCCCATCGGCCGCGCCTTCAAGGGCTCGCTCGTCGACCTGCGGCCGGACGACCTCGCCGCCGCCGTGGTGTCGCGGGTGCTCGACACCGTCCCCCAGCTCGACCGCCACGATGTGAACGACCTCATCCTCGGCTGCGGCCTTCCCGGCGGCGAGGCGGGTTTCAACATGGGCCGGGTGGTGAGCCTGCTCGCCCATCTCGACGTCCCCGGCACCACCATCACCCGCTACTGCTCCTCGTCGCTGCAGACCACCCGGATGGCCTTCCACGCGATCAGGTCGGGCGAGGGCGACGCCTTCGTCAGCGCCGGGGTGGAGTGCGTGAGCCGCTTCGTCAACGGCAGCTCCGACATGCCCCAGCTGCAGAACCCCCGCCTCCAGCCGGGGAACGCCGAGGGCTATCCCGACGTGTACATCGCCATGGGCCAGACCGCCGAGAACGTCGCCGACCTCGAGGAGATCTCCCGCGAGGAGATGGACCGCTTCGCGGCGCGCAGTCAGAACCGCGCCGTGCAGTCGCAGACCGACGGGTTCTTCGAGCGCGAGATCATCCCGGTCGAGCGGCCGGACGGCACCGCGGTGGGCCGCGATGACGGCCCGCGCCCGGACACCACCGCCGAGGTGCTCGCCACCCTCAAGCCGGTGTTCCGCGAGAACGGCAAGGTCACCGCGGGGAACTCCTGCCCGCTGAACGACGGCGCGGCGGCGGTGGTGGTGATGTCGGACGAGCGCGCCCGCGAGCTCGGCATCACCCCGCTCGCCCGGATCGTGTCCACGGGACTGAGCTCGCTCGCGCCGGAGATCATGGGGCTGGGCCCGATCCAGGCCTCGAAACAGGCGCTGCAGCGCGCTGGGATGAGCATCGACGACATCGACGTCGTGGAGATCAACGAGGCGTTCGCCGCCCAGGTGATCCCGTCGGCACGGGGGATCGGGATCGACCCCTTCGACGACCGTCTCAATCCCTTCGGGGGCTCCATCGCGCTCGGCCATCCCTTCGGACTGACCGGCGCGCGCATCACCTGCACGCTGCTCAACGGCCTGCGCACTCTCGACAGGTCCATCGGCCTCGAGACCATGTGCGTCGGCGGTGGCATGGGGATGGCGATGGTCCTGGAGCGGCTCAATTAGGGTCGGACTCGTTGGACTGCGAAACCTCTGTGTGGGGAGGGGCGTTCTGGCTTGCAGAGCGCATCGCGCGGCGGGCGCGGTGGTGTCCGGATCCACCAGGGGTGTTACGGTTTCTCCCATGATCCCCACGCGTCCCCGCCCTCGCTCCACATCCGTCCTCGCACTCGTCTCGCTCGTCTCCGGGATCGCGCTGACCGCCTGTTCGACCGGCTCGTCCGCCTCGGGCGCGAGTCAGCCCGGCGCCGCCGCGCCCCGGCCCGCACCGCCGGTCATCGCGATCAGCCCGACCAACGGGGAGGGCTCGGTCAAGCTCAACGCGCCGGTCCGGGTCAGCAGCCTCGACGGCACTCTCGACAGCGTCGTCCTCCACTCCGCCGCCGACCCCACCCCGCTCATCGGCGAGATGGCCGCCGACCGCGCGAGCTGGACCTCGAACGCCTTCTTCGACCCCGGTACCAGCTACATGGTCGACGCCGTGGCCCGGGGCCGCAACGGGCTCTCATCCACCTCGCACTCCGGCTTCACCACGGAGTCGACCGCGGGCAGGCTGACCGCCTCCACCCAGCCCGCGGACGGCAGCACCGTCGGCGTGGGCATGCCGGTGATCCTCCGCTTCAACAGCCCGATTCCGCCCGAGCGCCAGGGGGCGGTGGTGCAGCGGATCACCGTCCAGGCCCAGCCCCCGACCGTCGGGGCATGGCACTGGTTCGCGCCCACCGAGGTGCACTGGCGGCCCAAGGACTACTGGCAGCCGGGCACCAAGGTGACGGTGAGCGCCGGTTTCCGTGGGCTCGACGCGGGCAACGACGTCTGGGGCCTCGGTGACTTCAACTTCGGGTTCACCATCGGCGACAAGCACGTGTCGACGATCGACACCGTGACCCACCAGATGACCGTCACCGCCGACGACCAGGTCGTCCACACCTACCCGATCAGCGCCGGCCGCACGAAGAACCCGACTCTCAGCGGAGTGCTCATCGTCCGCTACCGGCAGTACGACGTGCTCATGGACTCGGAGTCGATCGGCATCCCCCGCTACTCTGCCGACGGGTACCACGAGCACGTCTACTGGGATACCGCGATCTCCACCGACGGCTTCTTCGTCCACAGCGCGCCCTGGTCGGTGTGGGCACAGGGGAGCTCGAACGTCTCCCACGGCTGTGTGAACCTGAGCCCGGCGAGGGCGCAGGAGTT
>VBHE01000229.1:0-5744 GCA_005889515.1 Chloroflexota bacterium
CGCTCAGCGCCCTGGCCCGGGAGTTCGGTCTCAACCGCCGCACCGTCAAGCGGGAGGTGGAGGCCGAGGGGCCGCGGCGGTATGCGCAGCGAGCCAAGCCCCGGGCGCTGAGCGAGGCCCAGGTGGCCCATGTCGAGCGCCGCCTGACTGTCTGCCCGAGCATCCGGGGCACCGATCTCTTCGGCGAGCTGCAGCGCGACTACGCGTTCGCCGGCAGCTACGCCACCTTCCAGCGCCAGCTCCGGCAGATCCGGCCAGCGGCAGTCCGGGATCCCGAGGTCCGCTTCGAGACCGCACCGGGCGTTCAGACCCAGGCCGACTGGGCTCATCTCGGGCTCTTCCCGCTCGGCGACGAGATGGCCGAGCTCCACGCCATGGTGGCGATCCTCGGCTGCAGCCGGGCACCCGCGGTGCGCTTCGCCACCGACTGCACCCGGCGCACCAGCCTTGAGCGTCTGGTCACCTGCCTCGACGATCTGGGCGGTGCCACCCACGAGATGCTCACCGACCGGGACACCGCCTTCTGCGTCGGCAGCACCGGCGACGGCCGGGCGATCCTCGCGCCCGAGTGGGTCGATCTCGCCGGCGTGCTGGGCGTGGTCCCGAAGGCCTGCCGCCCGTACCGGGCGAAGACCAAGGGCAAGGTCGAGCGGATGGTCCGTGAGGTGAAGGAGAGCTTCCTGGCGTGGCTCTCCGGACAGCGCCTCCCGCTTCGTCCCACGCTGGCCGACTACGACGAGCTGGCGCGGCGGTGGATCGTGGAGGTGGTGCTGCACCGTCGCCACCGCACCACCCGCCGCGTGGTCGGCGAGGCCTGGGCCGACGAGCGCGCCCTGTTGACCCCGATCCCTGCCCGAGTGCTCGCAGGCCTCGCCGGTGACGGCGACGCCGCTCCCCACGCGGTCGTGGTCGATCTGACCCAGCGCCTACTCGGTGAGCATGTCGAGGTGCGCTCCCTCGACGAGTACGAGGCCGCGCTGTGAGCCGCCAAGAGCCAGGTCCTGTGACCCTCGAGCCCTCGCCTCCGGGCCGCAGACGAGGCCGCCACAGCGGCCCCGTCAACGGCACAGATGTACCAAGCGCGCCGAGCGGGCGTTCCGCGGCGGAGGCGACGTCGTACCAACGGCTTCGCGAGCATCTCGCCTACCTGCAGCTGGGTGCTGCTGCCGAGAACCTGAGCGCCGAGCTCGACCGCGGTCTCCGCGAGAAGACCTCGGCCACGCAGGTGCTGGAGCGCCTGCTGGAGATCCAGGTCGAGGACACTCGCGCTCGGCGCCAGCGCGGGCGGCTCCGCTTCGCGCGCTACCCGGTCCACAAGACGCTCGCCGAGTTCGACCTCGACTTCCAGCCCTCGCTCGACCGTGCGGTGATCGCCGAGCTCTCCACGCTGCGGTTCGTCGAGGAGAAGCGCAACGTCATCCTGCTCGGGCCGCCCGGCGTCGGGAAATCGCACTTGGCGATCGCGCTGGGTGTGGCGGCGACGGAGGCTGGCTACCGCACTTTCTTCACCTCCGCCGCCGACATGGTCGCGAGCCTCCAGCAGGCCCACCTCGAGAGCACCGCGCTCTACAAGTTCCGCACTTACGTCGGCCCCTCGGTTCTCTGCGTCGACGAGCTCGGCTACCTGCCACTCGACCAGCAGTCGGCCAACTGGATCTTCCAGGTGGTGAGCCGACGGTACGAGAAGGGCTCCATCGTCCTGACCTCGAACCGCGGCTTCGGCGACTGGAACCAGGTCTTCGCGGACCCCGTCGTTGCCAGCGCGATCATCGACCGCCTGCTCCACAACGCGAGCGTCCTCAACATCCGCGGTCACAGCTACCGGATGCGCGGCTACACCGCCCAGCAGAAGGAGAAGGAAGGAGGTGTTAGAGTGCGCTGACCCGGCTCGGGACCTGTGCACTTTTCATGATCGGAGTTGTGCACTATCCGTGAGCGCCGACAGACCGGTCAGGGTAGACCTGCGCACCGTGGGGTGATCCACGGTCCCCGCTGCTGACGGGGCGGTGGTCTGAGAGCAGAGCAGGTGATCACCCCTCCTCAGGCTGGTCGGTGCGCCCTGACCCTATGCTGCTGCGCATGATCGGCGAGATCCCCCACGGCGAGTGGATGCCCCTGATGGCCTCGAGATCAACAGGCGTAGGTGTCCCCGGAGGGTGACGAGTACCGCCCACCCTTGAGCTCGATGAGGAAGTAGCACTGGACCGGTGGCGAGGGCTGGTTCTTCACATACGTCAGCGGCGGAGTGAGGCCGTCCAGGGTCTCGCCGCGCATGCTCCACAGGCCGTTGAGGATGTCCTGCGTGGTCGGGACTGCGCCTACCTCGGAAGCCGCCCTGGACAGCAGCTCACCGGCCGACCAAGCGACCGCGGAGGCGACGGACAGCTGCAGGCTGGGGTCGTACTGCTGCACGGCCCGGTGGAACAGCGCGGTGGCGGCGGTGTTGTCGACCATGAAGGGAAACACCTGTGAGGCCGTGAAGAACCCCTCGAGATCACGGTTGCCCAGCAGCGCGTTGTTGGCAGCCAGGGAGCTCTGGATGTAGATGGGGTGGTAGTTCTGTCGGGCGCACGAGGCCGCGAATCGGAGGATGCTGTTGGTGTCCATGCCCAGGAAGACCACCTGTGCGCCTGCGGACTGGGCGCCCAGGCACTGCGCCGTGTAGTCCGGCTGAGTGAGGGAGATCTGCGATTGGTAGACGAGATCCTCCCCCGCACGGCTGGCACCGCCGTTGACGGTGTAGTCGTGGACGAAGGAGCAGACCGGCGCCTCGACGCAGTAGACGAGTCCCAGCTTGATCAGGTTGCGCTGGTGCGCCGTCTTGTACATCCCGAGCACCGACTCGGCGAAGGTGGTGCCCGACGGGAAGGCCAGGCTGTCAGCGGTCCACGCCGGATCGAGTGCGTCGCCCCCGACAAGAGGGATGTTGTGCTGGTGAAGGTAGGCCAGCTGCGACTTCATGGTGAACGGGATCTGATCGCCGACGAAGGCGATGACGTGCTTGTCCTCCACCATGTCCTTGACCAGGGACAGGCTCCTCTGGGGGTCGCCGCCGTCATCCGCGGTGAAGATCTGGACAGGGTGCCCGGCGATCCCCCCGCGGGCGTTGATCCACTGTGCCCACAGCCGGATCATGGGCTCGGCTCCGCTCAGGGATGATCCCGCGGGCCCCGAGTAGTTCCCGATGTTGCCGACGACGATCGGCGCCAGCGGGCCCGCGGGCCTGGCGGCGGTGGGACCGGTTCCGGCCGCGGCCACGGCGCCGGAGGTGCCGCTGCCGTGGACGCCGCCACCGCCCGCGGCCGTCCCGGCGGAGACCGAGCTGGCGTTGCCGGCTCCGCTCCCGCTCACGCTGCCGGATCCTGAGGTGCCCGGTGCAGAGGGCGCGACACCGTTCTGCGGGACCACCGAGACCGCTCCCTGCTGCGACTGCTGCTGTGCGACGCCGGCCGGCAATGGTCCGCCGTTGACCGCCGCGAGAATGTCGTCGTGGGTCAGCCGGCTTCCCCCGCAGGCGCTGACCGCCATCGCAGGAAGAATCACCAGCGTCCACCACCACCGCGACCCTACTCGTCCCGCCATCTTGAGGCGCCTCCTTTCCGAGTGCGTATTCTGAATCGTGATCTGGGGCCGTGTCATTGCGGCACCCCCGGCTCCAACTCCGCCGGGAGTGGCCGCTCGAGGAGGCTCAGGAGCTCGATCCATCCGTGAAAGGGCACCGGCTCCGAAAGGCCGTCACGAGCGACGACGCCCTCGATGTGGTCGTCCGCCGTGCGCTCCAGTTCGATGATGTACCGCCTGCGCAACCTGATCACCTCGCGTGCCGGACCAGCTTCGGCAGGGTTGTGCCCTGGGGCACGACCAGCCTGCCGTTCGGGTCCAGGTGGATGGAGTTGGTGCCACTGGGAATCGGACCGTTGTCCACCCCGCATGCGAAGGTCGTCCCCTCACCGCAGAGGCCGTTGGTGAAGTACGACCGGGACTGGGTGTCCGCCGGCCAGGGGCTCGCCTTCATCTCGAAGAACTGCATTGGAAGGATGTACCCGACCAGGTAGATGACGTTGAGCACGCCCACCAGGGCGATGAAGCGCAGTGCCGTCTTCTTCCGCGGGCCGACGCGTACCTCGTCGATCCCACTCTCGATTAGCGTCTGACCCCTGTCGTTGCGGAAGTAGCGGACGCTGGACCACACCGTCCAGAGCACCGCCACCCAGAGTGACTCGTAGATGGGGAACTGATACCAGTGCCCGGAGGAGATCGTCAGTCCGCTGATCGTGCTCCCGTACTGGTACGCGCCGGTGTGGATCCACGCCAGTTCGGCGACTAGGTCGAGAAGGAAGAAGAGGACGAACGATCCGAGGACGAGCCCGACGTTCCCCAGCCTCGGCCAGCGAGCCTTCGCCCTGCCCATCAGTGCGTTCGCGATGAAGACACCGGCGCAGAAGGTGCACAGGTACGCGCCGAGATCCCAGATGAGGGGCTGTGCGATGTGCTGGCCGTTGGGGGTCTGCCATCCCGGGATGCTCGCGGCCCAGCCGCCGAGGTTGAAGAAGTAGGAGTTGTAGTCGTGATACAGGGCGAAGTAGCTCGGACCGGGGTCAAGCCAGATCACGGTCACGAATGCGAGCACGAAGAGCGAGTCGAAGGTGAACCGACCCTCTCGCCGCCACGGACGGACGGCCATGAAGTACAGGAAGAGGACGCCTCCGATCCCGTAGCCGATCTCCTGGATCTTCACCGACCACTTCATCCAGGTCGGCACCGGGGTAACCCCCGTGCCGATGGGATGCGCGTCGCCGCTCGCGATCCAATGGATCATGGTGTAGCCGATCAGCGCGAGCATGGCGGCGCCGATCCCGGCCCACCACAGCACGGGCCGTGCCCTGCGGGTGACGTCCGCGGCCGGCTTGGTCCTCGTCGGCACGACCTCAGGCTCGTAGGTCACCGTTGCCATGCGTTGTCTCCTCTCCTGTGCTTGCGAGACAGCAGGCCGCCGCCACGAAGGTCCCGAGCGACGACGCGCGCGGCGAGCTGCCCGGGGATGCCGCAGATGCCGGCGCTGGGATGGGTACCGCCCCCACTGAGGTAGAGCCCAGGGACCGGGCTGCGATACCCCGACATGCCGGCGGCGGGACGCAGCGGGCCGAATCGCATCAGGCCGGCATCGACGTGATAGACGTTGCCGTGGGGGACGCGGAAGCGCTCGGCCAGGTCGACCGGGGTCATCACCTGGCGACCCACCTCCAGCTCCTCGATCCCCTCGTAGAACGAGGCGACGTGGGTCATCGCGGCCTGTGCCGCACGGTCGCCCAACGACTCCCATGGCTCATGGGGACGGACCGGAGCGATGCCCGACCAGTACCAGAAGGTGTCCTGGCCCTCCGGCGCCTGCGAGGGATCCACACCCGTCGGCAGGATCGAGAACCCGGTGAGCGGGTTGGGGAGCACTCCCCGGGCGCAGGCGTCCCACGCGGCCACGTGCTCCTCGAAGCTGTTCCAGCACACGGCGGGGCGTCGCAGATCGAGGCCGTCGCCCCGCCACGCCCGATGCCGGGGCAGATCGACCCGACCCCCCAGCGCCACATTGATCTTGAAGGAGGATGCGAACGTCGATGCGGTGGGGATGCGTTTCGCTCGCGCGTCCGCTCGCGCCGGGAGCGCTCCGTCCGGGAGCAACCCTGTCAGCGTCGACTTGACGTTGCACGCCGCCAGCACCGCCCTGGCGCGCAGCTCCTCACCGTTCT
>VBHE01000229.1:5834-6397 GCA_005889515.1 Chloroflexota bacterium
CCGACCCCGAGGCGGTGGATGAGCCCGTAGTAGATGAGCGCCCAGCCGGTGCCATCCGCGGTGATCGGCATGAAGCAGGGCACCGCCGCGAGCGGACCGCGCACCATCGTGTGCTCGAAGCTCTCCTCGATCACCTCCGCGTGCGAGCCGGTGAGGAACCGGGTGAGCTGGGCGAGCCGGCGCGGGTGCCGGCCCATTCCCAGCACCGAGGTGAGGACGGCGGGATCGAGCCGCGTCGGGTGCGACCTCATGTAGGGCAGAGCCACGTCCATCGCGGCGTCGAGGACGCCGGCCAGGTCCAGGAAGGCCAGCGCGTCCTTGTGGGAGAAACGGCGGATCTCCTCGGCGGTGCGCCGGGGATCACGCCAGATGCACAGCGAGGCGCCGTCCCTGTCGAGATAGGCGTACGGCGGGTCGACCTCGGCCTCCTTCAGCCCGAATCGGGATAGCTCCAGGTCGGCTGCGATGGTGGTCGCCCGGAAGAGGGACGAGTCCATCGCCCCCTCGTTGAACAGGTGCTGAGGCGCCTCGGGGATCACCGGCTCGGTGGCGGTCATGCCTCC
>VBHE01000229.1:6506-9714 GCA_005889515.1 Chloroflexota bacterium
GTCGCTCCTCGTGTGATCCGACGAGTTCGATGGTCATGGAGGAGGGAGGACGGTCGCCCGGGGGCGAGCCACAGTTTCCTGAGGGAACGACGAGACTTCGCCCCACGGAAAACCCCAGGTTGGCGGTGCCCTCAGGCCCGGCCCGGGCTCGTCCCTCAGGACCGCTGTGGCGTGCTCGGGTCGCCCTGTGGTGCCAGCATGGCCGCCACCAGGCCGCTGCGGGACCGGATCCCCAGCTTGCCGTACACGTTGCTGAGGTGGTACTCGATCGTGTTCACGCTGACCACGAGCTCGGAGGCGATCTCCCGGTTGCTCTTGCCCGAGGCGACCAGCCGGGCGACCGAGCTCTCCTGAGGGGTGAGCCGGTTGGGTTCCACATGGCGGCGCTTGGCGGGCGCCAAGCCGGAGCCGGCGAGCTCGCGATCGCAGCGCTCGACGAAGGGCCGTGCCGCCAGGACGGAGAAGCCCTCGCGTGCCGCGCGCAGCTGCGACGCCGCGGCCGAGCGCTTTCCGGCGCGCCGCAGGAGGCTGCCGTACTCCAGCTCCGTCAGCGCACGCTCGAAGGGCATGGGCAGTCGCTCGAGGTGCGCCACGCTCGCCTCGAACGCCGCCACCGCCTCGTCTCTGCGACCACGAGCGCTCAGCAGACCGCCGCGCACGCGCGCCGCCCTGGCCATGGCGGATCTGCAGCCGCGCTCGGTCGCCAGCCTCTCGTACGGGGCCAGCACCACCTCCGCCTCGTCCAGCTGCCCGAGGTTGACCAGCGCATCGGCGTAGAGCGCCTGCCAGCCGAGGACGCCCGGCTCCCGGAGCACCTCCACCTCGGCGAGGGGCCGGAGAACCTCCAGCGCTCCGACCACGTCCGCGTGATCACCCCTCGCGCGCGCGATGTGTGCCGCAGCCATCAAGACCGACCAGGGCAGCCGCACGCTGTGCCGCGTCCGCGTGGACTTGGGCGGCCTCCCAGTCGCCGCGGCCGGCCAGCGGGGCGCAGGCTCCGAGGTGTGCGGTGCTCAACAGCCAGAACTGGTCGGCGTCCTCGGCGATCGACGCCGCGAGCCCGCCGTGGAGGATCGCGTCGTCCCACGAACCGAGCCGATACTCGGCCCACGAGAGGAACTGGAGCGCCGAGACTGCCAGGTATGCCGGCCCGCGATGGCGAAACACGGTCGACATCGGAGCCAGGTCGGCGCATGCACCCGCGAGGTCGTCGATGATGTAGCGCGCGAAACCCCGGCCGAGATACCCGTCCACCGACGGTTGGTCGAGGTCTGCCGATGCCTCCGGCAGGGACGCCGCCGCCGCCAGTCCCTCTGACGCTCGACCCGCGAAGGTGAGACCGGCGACCCGGCAGGTGAGCGCACTCCGGAGCAGTGACATCCCGTCCTCGGCGTTCTCGGCGTCGAGCGCACGCGCCGCCCAGGTGGCGGACTCTGCGCCCTTTCCTCGAGTGAGGCCGAGGTTGGCAAGCTGCACGGCGAGGTCTGCGACCAGCCGGCGATCCGTACCGGGATCGCAGAGCTCATAGGCGCCGGTGAGCAGTCGCTCCGCCTCCTCGGGCCGGCCGGTCATGAGCGTGAGACTGCCGAGCACGTAGTCGCGACGAGGGCTCGGGCGCAGTGCGGTGATCGTGTCTGTATGCGCCATCGCGCCACCGACGTCGCCGCCGAGGAGCATGTACTCCACCGCCTCGAGAAGGTACTGGTGCCGCTCCGCAGGCGTCGGCGCGAGACGCTGTGCGGAGAGAAGAGCATCGGCCGCGCTCGCCCAGGCGCCGTGGCCCGCCTCACCCCGCGCGAACGCACCCAGATCCGCGGCCAGTTGGGCGTCCTCTCCCCGGGCGGCCGCCACGCGGTGGCGCAGCGACGATGCCTCGTTCTCCACCAGTGCGGCGGCCTGGGCGTGCAGTCCGATGCGACGAACCGGTCCGAGGTCGTGGTAGACGGCCGCCCGAACCAGCGGGTGGGGGAATGAGATGACGCCGTGATGCAGGTCCCCGTGCACCTTCAGCAGCCGCGCGGCCATCGCCTGCTCGAGCGCGGGAAAGGGGTCGGTGAGCTCCGCGAGCTCTCCTGCCATCGAGAGTGGGCCGCGCAGGCCCAGCACGGCTGCGGCGATCACCAGCTGCTGCGTCTCGGGTGCGCACCCGGCTAGGCGTCCGAGCACCAGCGCGCTGAAGTTGCGCGGTGAGGGCAGCGGAGCGTCGGCCGGTTGCTCGAGAGCCTCCAGAGGCAGCTCCTCGAACAGCGCCCGGACGTGCAGAGGACCACCCTGGGTGTGCTCGCGGATCCGCTCGGCGGTCCTGAGGGACAGCTGCTCGAATCCCATGAGGATGCCGAGCTCCCGGATGGCGGCGGCATCGAGACCGGTCAGGCGGAGCAGGGTTCCACCTCCATTGGCCACAAGCCGTTGCATGCCTTCGAGCAGCTCACCGGGGATGCTGTCCCGCGTGCTGATCAGGGTGAGGACACGGTCCGCCTCGAGGCGGCGCAGCGCGAACAGGAGTGCCTGCAGGGAGGGTCGGTCGGCCCACTGCGCATCGTCGACGACCAGCCCCACCGGCGGCCCGTTCTGCAGGGTGCCGAGCAGCTCCACCAGTCCGGCTCCGACGGTGATGGGATCGCGGGACCGGCTGGTGGGCGCGTCCAGACCGCGGAGACTATCGGGTACGTCCACCCGTGCCGCCCGCACCAGCTGCGCGATGACCCCGTAGGGGAGGAGGGCCTCCACCTCCTCACCGGTCGCCCGAAGGGTCCGGAGCTCGCCCGCCTCGCCCAGATACCGGCCGACCAGCGCGGTCTTCCCCACCCCGGCGGGCCCCTCCACGATGATCAGACGGGGACGCCCAGCACGCACCGCACCCAGCTCGGCGTGGAGCAGGGCGAGCTCAGCCAGCCGGCCGACGAGGGCGGGGTCGACCGTCGACACCGCGGGATGGAACTCGGCACGAGGCACTGCTGGCCGGTCCCGCCTCCCCGCGTCCCTGATGCGCAATGTTCTGACCCCTAGCTCCGGGGCAAGGGTACTCCCCTCATCCGCGGGAGGGGCGGTTCAGGCTCCCGGCGGGTCCGGGGACGGGCCGACCTTGCGGACTGCCTCCCCGGGCAGGCTCGACGGAGGCCGGGTCGCACACCGATCCTTCGGCAGTCCTTTCGATCATGGTCGACGCGTCGCCTACTCGGGCTCGATGCCGGTTTGGCCACGTGAC
>VBHE01000230.1 GCA_005889515.1 Chloroflexota bacterium
ATCCCCACGAGGTCGCAGGCGCCGGAGGCGAGGACCTGCTCGGCCTGCACCGGGTCCTTGATCCGTCCCACCCCGATCACCGGGAGGTCGGTGACCTCGCGCAGCGCCGCCGAGGCGAAGAGCTGGTACCCGGGAGGGACGTGCATCGAGCCCTCGACCATGTAGAGGGAGTGGGTCGCGGTGCCGATCGAGGTGTTGAAGTAGTCGACGAGCCCGTCGGCGTCGAGCAGCCGGGCGGTCTCGAGGGCGTGGGTGAGGGTGAGGCCGCCGTCGATGAACTCGTCGGCGGGGATGCGCACCCCCATCGTCCAGTCCCGCCCCACCGCGTCGCGGATCGCCTCGAGGATCTCCCGCACCAGCCGGGCGCGCCGCTCGGTGGTGCCGCCGTAGGCGTCGTCGCGGCGGTTCGACGCCGGGGAGAGGAACTGGCGGAGCATCGAGCTGTGCGAGGCCTGGAGCTCGACCCCGTCGAAGCCGCCCTCGCGACAGTGCACCGCGACCCGCGCATAGCTGCGCACCACCTCGTCGATCTCCGCCTGGCCCATCTCCATGGGGACCTCGCGGAAGAGGGGGTCGGCGATCGGCGACGGCGCCCAGAGCGGGAGCCGGGTGTACGTCGAGGCCGCCTGGCCGCCGTTGTGGTTGATCTGGGCGAGCACCGGGGTGCCGTGCCGGTGGAGAGTGTCGGTGAGCCGCCGGTAGCCGTCGATCACGCGCTCGTCGAAGGCCTTGATCAGCCGCTCGTAGGGATGGTCGGTGGGGTGCACCGACTGCTCCTCGGTGATGATCAGCCCCACCCCGCCCGCGGCTCGCTCCTCGTAGTAGGCGATGAGCCGCCGCCCGACCCGGTTGTCCTCGGCGAGGTTGGTGAGGTGGGCGCTGAAGACGATGCGGTTGGGGACGACGGTCGACCCGAGCCGCAGCGGGGAGAAGAGGTAGGGGAACTGGGGGTGCCGGATGCGCCGTCCTCCACGTCTCCAGATGGGGTGGACTATGCGGCAAGACGATGGGGCGAGGCGGCCGGCGGCCATCCACCACACCCGACTCTTCACGCCCCCTTCATCGAGGCTTTCGACGCTACCCCTTGGACAGCTTCCGATTCCCGACATCGGACTGCGGGTTGTCCAGGTATTCCACAGGTTTTTCCACTCATCCCCAGGCAGGACACCCACAGTCCTGGGCAGCATGCCCACGCACGAGCCCCCGCGCCGGACTGCCGCCGCCATGGGCAGGGGCATGGGCAAGCGCCAATCTTTCGATTCGAAAGGCGGTGCGCACCTGCCTTATGCATCTTGGGCGGCAGCCTCGAACCCGTCCCGCGGGGGACGGCTCAGAGCAGTCGGCCGGTGCGGTTGCCCTCGAGGACGGCGTGGAGGACGCGCCGCGGGGCGACGCAGTCGCCGGCGCGGTGGAGCTCTGCGACCCGCCCGCGGAGGGCGCGGTGGAGGGCGTCGTCGGCGAGCTCGTGGTCGGCGACCACCACCGCGCCGACGGCCTCGAGCCGCCGGGTTCGGTCGCCGAAGCGCTCGCGCAGGATCAGCTCGCCGGGGCCGGCACCCACCACCACCACCTGGGGGACCATCTCGATGCCCAGCGCGGCGGCGCGCCGGTACCAGGGCGAGAACTCGCCGGTGAGACCGAGACGGCTGGAGACGAAGGCGTCCTCGCTCACCATCACCACCGGCCGTCCGGCGGCGGCGGCGGCCTCGGCGGCGTCGATCGCCGGGTAGCCACCCTCGCGGTCGACGACGACGACCAGGCCGTCCCCGGGGAGGACGCCGCGGAGCGCGTCGCGGACCTCGACGACCGCGGCGCCGGCCGCCGCCTCCGGGCCCTCGACCGGGCGCCGTCGGGCGCCGGTCGCGACCACCACGGCCTCGGCGCCGGCGTCGAGCACGCTCTCGGCGGTCGCCTCGACGCCGAGCCGCACCTCGACGCCGAGCTCCTCGAGGCGGGCGGCGAGCCAGGAGCCGACCTCGCCCATCGGAGCCCGGAGCGGGGCGGTGGCGACGAGGCGGGGGGTGCCACCGAGCGACGGCCCACGCTCGACCAGGGTGACCCGGTGGCCGCGCATCGCCGCCAGCCGGGCCGCCTCCATCCCCGCCGGGCCGCCGCCGATGACGAGCACCCGGCGCTGCCGGGTCGCCGGCGGGAGGACGGGGAAGTCCGCCTCGTGGCCCGCCGCGGGGTTGTGGATGCAGCTGACCACGGCGTTCTGAGCGGTCCGCACCACGCAGTCCTGGTTGCAGCGGATGCAGGGGCGCACCGCGTCGGCCCGCCCCTCGCGGAGCCGGGCGACGAGGTCGGGGTCGGCGATGAGCGCCCGGGTCATCTCCACCGCGTCGGCCGCCTCGGACGCGACCGCTGCGGCGGCGACGGCGGGATCGACGAGGCTGCCGGTGGCGAGGACGGGGACGCCGCCGCTCACCGCGCGCACCGCCCGGGCGACCTCGACCGCGTAGCCCGGCGGCGTGTGCATTCCCGCCCGGGTGGCGTGGATGCTGTAGATGGAGCCGACCACCACGCTGACCCAGTCGACCCCGCCGGGGGCGAGGAGGTGGGCGGCGACGCCGGGAGCCTGCTCCGGGGTGATCCCCGCCCAGGGCGCGAACTCGTCGGCGCAGAGGCGCAGGCCCACCAGACCGGACGGCCCGACGGCTTCGCGGACCGCGGCGAGGACCTCGCGCAGGAGGCGCGCACGGCCCTCCAGGTCTCCCCCGTATCCGTCGCCGCGCCGGTTGGTGAGCGGGGAGAGGAACTGGCGGAGCAGCGAGTGCTGGCCGGCGTTCACCTCGACCCCGTGGAGCCCGCTCTCGATCGCCAGCCGGGCGCAGCCGGCGAAGCCCTCGACCAGGGCGGTGATGTCCTCGGGCTCCATCACCTTGGGCATCTCCATCGTCGACGGGTTGGGCACTGCCGAGGGCGCCCACACCGCCTGCCGGCGCGGATGTCCGGAGCCCTGCATCCCGCTGTGGTTGAGCTGGACGCAGAGCAGCGCGCCGTGGGGTCGCACCGCGTCGGCGATCCGCGCGTAGGCGGGGCCGATGGCGGGGTCGTGGCCGCGGAGCGAGCGGTCGAGGGGGTGGTCGCTGGGGTGGACGCACACCTCCTCGATGACGATCAGCCCGGCGCCGCCCCGGGCGCGTCGGGCGTAGTAGGCGGCGTGCGCCTGGCTCGGCAGGCCGTCCCTGCCCAGGTTGGTGGTGTGGGCGGTGAAGGCGACCCGCGACGGGGCGAGGTGCCCGCCGAGGCGCAGCGGCCCGAGCAGCAGCTCGAGGTCCGGAGCGACCGCCGGCGGCGCCAGCCCGCCGCCGGGGTCGGTCACGCGGTGCGCATCCCCGCCGCGGTCTGCAGCCCCAGCTCCTCGACGGCGGCGTCGCGCATCTTGAACTTCTGGATCTTGCCGGTGACGGTCATCGGGAACTCGTCGACGAACTTCCAGTAGCGGGGGATCTTGAAGCTGGCGATCTTCCCCCGGCAGTATTCGACGAGCAGCTCGTCGGTCACCGTCGAGCCCTCGCGGCGCTTGACCCACTGGACGTCGGCGACGTCGGGATGCCCGTAGAGGAACTCCTCGATCTCGCGCGGATACACGTTCTCTCCGCCGCGGATGATCATGTCCTTGATCCGGCCGACGATGTTCAGGTAGCCGTCCTCGTCCATCGTCGCGAGGTCGCCGGTGTGCATCCAGCGGCCGGCGTCGATCGCCGCGCTGGTCGCGTCCTCGTTGTTCCAGTAGCCGAGCATCACGTTGTAGCCGCGGGTGCAGAGCTCGCCGCGCTCGCCTCGAGGGACCACCGCCCCGGTCTCGGGGTCGACGATCTTGATCTCGACGTGGGGATGGATCCGGCCGACGGTGGCGACCCGCTTGTCGAGCGGGTCGTCGGTCGAGCTCTGGGTCGACACCGGCGAGGTCTCGGTCATGCCGTAGGCGATGGTGACCTCGTGCATGCACATCGCCGACTGCACCCGCTTCATGACCTCGACGGGGCACGGCGAGCCGGCCATGATCCCGGTGCGCAGCGACGAGAAGTCGAACGCCCCGAACCGCGGGTGGTCGAGCTCGCCGATGAACATCGTCGGCACGCCGTAGAGCGAGGTGCAGCGCTCGGCCTGGACCGTCTCCATCACCGCCTCGGGGTCGTACGCCTCGCCGGGGATCACCATGACGCTGCCGTGGGTGGTGCAGGCGAGGTTGCCGAGCACCATGCCGAAGCAGTGGTAGAAGGGCACCGGGATGCAGACCCGGTCGGCCTCGGTGTAGCGCAGCGCCTCGCCGATGAAGTAGCCGTTGTTGAGGATGCCGTGGTGCGACAGGGTCGCGCCCTTGGGGAACCCGGTCGTCCCCGACGTGTACTGGATGTTGATCGGGTCGTCGAACTGGAGCGTCGACTCCCGCTCGGTGAGCCGCTCCTCGGAGACCTGGGAGGAGTCGCGGAGCAGCGCGTCCCAGCCGTCCTCGAGGACGAGCGCCTCGCGGAGCTCGGGGCAGCGGCCGCGAACCTCGCCGAGCATGCCGACGTAGTCCGCCTGTCGGAAGGCGCGGGCGAGGATGAGGAAGCTCACCCCCGACTGGTTGAGCGCGTACTCGAGCTCGGCGGTGCGGTACGCCGGGTTGATGTTCACGAGGATGGCGCCGATCCGCGCGGTGGCGTACTGGACGACGACCCACTCGTAGCGGTTGGGGGACCAGATCCCGACCCGGTCGCCGCGGCCGACGCCGCGGGCCATGAGCCCCCGGGCCGCCTGCCCGGCCTGCTCCCAGAGCTCGCCGTAGGTGGCGCGATAGCCCTGATGCCGCACCACGAGCGCCTCGCGATCGGAGAACCGCTGCACGGCGCGGTGGAGGTTCTCGCCGATCGTCTCGCCCAGCAGCGGCACCGGGTGAGCTCCGTGGACGTACGAGGGCGCTGCCATGTGCTCGAGCCTCCTCAGGGTGATCCCCCCTATCGTCTCAGGTGTGGACACGCTGAGGGCAAGGGTCGCACTGGTGACCGGGGCCGCCCGGGGCCAGGGCCGGGCACACGCGGTGGCGCTGGCGCGCGCCGGCGCCGACGTGGCGGTCTGCGACCTGGGGCGGACGCTGCCGACGGTGCCCTATGCGCTGGGGTCGGTGGCGGAGCTCGGCGAGACCGCCGCCCTGGTGCAGGCGGAGGGGCGGAGGTGCATCTCCTCCGTGGTCGACGTGCGCGACGCCGGCGCGCTCGCCGAGCTCGTCGAGGAGACCGTCGCCGAGCTCGGGCGGCTCGACATCCTCGTCGCCAACGCCGGGGTGATCAGCTACGGAACGGCGTGGGAGCTGAGCGAGGCGCAGTGGGACGAGGTCGTCGACGTCAACCTCACCGGGGTGTGGAAGAGCTGCCGGGCGGCGGTGCCGGCGATGCTCGCCGGGGGCGAGGGCGGCGCCATCGTCATCACCGCCTCGACCGCGTCGGTGAAGGGGCTGGCGGGGATGTCGCACTACGCCGCCGCCAAGCACGGCTGCGTGGGCCTGGCCCGCTCGCTGGCCCTGGAGCTCGCGCCGCACCGGATCCGGGTGAACTGCGTCGCGCCGGGGGGCGTGCGCACGCCCATGGGCACGAACACCGCGATGCAGCAGCTGCTGGAGCAGGACCCCGCGCTCGCGGCGAGCCTGACGGCGGCGCTCCCGGTCGACCTCGTCGAGCCCGAGGACGTGAGCGCCGCGGTGGTGTGGCTGTGCTCGGACGCGGCCCGGCAGGTGACCGGGACGGTGCTGCCGCTCGATGCGGGAACGCTTCTGCGCTGACCGGTGCGCCTACGGGTTGCGGAGCATTCGTGGCAGCCTGGCCGCGAGCCACGGTCGCCGTCCCCACATCGACAGGCGGCCGGTCAGCACTCCGGGCCACTGGCCGGCGCGCGACCAGATCAGCAGGAAGAGGGTCGCCGGCTCGGCGGAGAGGTGGCAGTCGACCGGCCTGCCGGACGGGGGCTCGATGGTCAGGGCCCCGTCGTCGAGGGCGAGGTATACCCTGCCGGTGCGCCGGACGCGGATGTCGAAGCAGGCCCGGACGCCGGCCGCCTGACGCTGGCGGACCGGGAAGCGCGGGTCGACGACCGAGAGCGCACGGAAGAGGAATCCCGTGATCGCCATGCCGGCGTGCGTTGGGTCGATCCGCCAGGGGCGACCCTGCGAGCGCGCGATGTCGTAGCCGTGGATCAGCGACTCGTTGAGCAGGTGGCAGGTGAAGGCGGACGCGGGAAGGGCCGTCCCCTGCACGAGCCAGGGGCGGGGCTCGTCGGTGACCGGGGTGGAGAGGAACGCCCTCGCCGCCGCCTCGATGCGCCGCGCGGTCGCCTCGAGGTCGCGGCCGGGCTCCTCGCGGACCAGCGAGGTGGTGAGCGCCGCAAGCTCGCGCAGCTCGCGCAGCGGCGAGTCCGCATCACCCCGTGCGAGGGCGGGCAGCCTCTCCCAGGCGTGGGCGAGGTGGACGGCGACGTCGCCCGCGGTCCACTCGCCGACGGCGTGGGCGCCGGGGTCGTCGATGGATCGGATGAGCGCCGTCAGGCGGGGGACGACGCAGGCCAGCGCCGCCCGGGCGGCCGCGGCGTCGACGCTCGTCGGCGGCGTCGGCGTCGTCATCGTGGGCCCCTCCTAACGTGGTTATGACGTTAGTATAACGTCGTTACAACCACGGTTCAACCCTGGGCCCGGTCCTGCTATAACCCCCGCCATGCCGGCCCGCAGGAGCGCATCCGACGACCTCCGCGCCCGGCTCGTCGACACGGCGGTGCGCAGGCTCGAGGAGAGCGGCCCGGAGGCGCTCCGGGCACGCCAGCTCACCGCCGAGGTCGGCACCTCCACCCAGGCGGTGTACACGCTGTTCGGCGGCATGGCCGGTCTGTTCCGGGAGATCGTGCGCGAGGGGTTCATCCGCTTCGACCGCCATGTGGCCGAGGTGCCCGCGACGGACGACCCGGTGAGCGACTGCTTCGCCCAGGGGATGGCCTACCGCGGCTGGGCGCTCCGCCACCCGCAGCTCTACAGGCTGATGTTCGGGCTGACCGGCGGCGACCGGGTGCACGCCGAGTGGGACATGACCGGCGCGGGCACGGTGTCGCGTTTCCCCGAGGCGCAGGTGGCCTTCGACCGCCTGGTGCGGGCGGTGGATCGCATGAGGGAGGCGGGGCGGATCGGACCGGTCGACCCCGTCGCGGCGACGGGTCAGATCTGGAGCGCGACCCACGGGTACGTGCTGCTCGAGATCGCCGGGTTCTTCGGCCACGAGGGCCATGGCCTCACCCAGGTGATGGCACCCCTCGCGGTGAACGTGATGGTCGGGCTCGGCGACGACCGCGCCGCCGCCGAGCGCTCCGGGCTCCGCGTGATCGCCGCGCTCTCCGCCCGCGGGCAGTGGCCCGCGCCGCCCGACAGTGGCGGGCGCGGATAATCACCTCGAGTCAGCGCAGAGGAGGGACCGGGCGTGGCACGCGAGCTGGTCGCCATCATCAAGCACGACTGCCCGGTCTGCGTCGAGCTGCTCCCCGCCCTCGACGCCGCCGCCCAGGACGGCGCCCCACTGCGCATCGTCTCCCAGTCCGGCGGCGGCGACACCGCGGCGCTGTGGGAGCGGCTCCGCCTCGTCTCCCCGGTGGAGATCGACGAGGAGCTGGCGCTGAGCGCCCTCTACGACCCCGACGCCGTGCCCGCGCTGCTGCTGCTCGACGGCGGCGAGGAGCGTGGCCGGGTCGAGGGGCTGGCCCGCGACCGGATCGCCGACCTCGCCGCCGAGGCGGGCTTCGCGCTCCACCTCGACGGCCTGCCCGCGCACCGGCCCGGCTGCGCCAGCCGCACCCGCGACCCCCTGGTCGCCGCCACCCTGGCGGCGCGCGCCGCCCGTGCCGACGGCCGGCTGCGCTCGCGCACCCTGCGCCTGGGCGCCCACGAGGACCCGTTCGAGGCGCTCCACGAGCGCGGCCTCACCGATGGCCTGCCGGTGGTGCCGCCGACCCCGGAGCGGGTGGTGGCGCTGCTCGAGGGCACCCGGCGGCATCCCCAGGACGTGGTCGGGATCGTGCCCCCGTACGGTGGCACCGCGACCGTCGAAAAGGTTGCGGTGAACGCGATGATGGCGGGGTGTCTCCCCGAGCACCTGCCCTTCGTGCTCGCGGCGGTCGAGGCCGCCTGCGAGGAGCGGTTCACGATGCACGGCCTGCTCGCGACGACCCACCCGGCGGGGCCGCTGATCGTCGCCAGCGGGCCGCTCACCGAGCGGGCGGGGCTCAACGCGCGGGGGAACTGCCTGGGGCAGGGCAACCGGGCGAACCTCGCCATCGGGCGCAGCCTCCAGCTGGTGGTGCGGAACATCGGCGGCGGGCGGCCGCAGATCGAGGACCGCTCCGCGCACGGCAACCCGGGAAAGCTCGGGGCCTGCTTCGCCGAGCTCCAGGAGGGCTCGCCCTGGGAGCCGCTGTCGGTCGACCGGGGCTTCGGCGCCGGGGAGACGACGGTGACCCTCTGGGCGGCGGAGGCGCCGCGGCTGATCGTCGACCAGATCGCCCGCGACCCGGAGGGGCTCTGCGCCAGCCTCGCCCTCGCGCTCCAGTCGGTCGCCCATCCCAAGCAGCTCTTCATCTGGGACGCGCTCCTCGTCGTCGGCCCCGAGCACGGGCGGATCCTCCGCGAGGCGGGGTGGGACCGCGCCCGGACCCGCGCAGAGCTGATGCGGCTGACGACGAGCCGGATCGGGGACATGCTCCGGGGCGCCGGGGGCTCGCCCGAGGGGCTCGACCCGGCGGTCTTCGGCGGCAACCCGGACGGGATGATCCCGAAGTTCGCGGGGCCCGACCGGATCGGGCTCGTCCACGCCGGGGGGAGCGCCGGCCTCTTCAGCATGGTGTACGGCATGTGGGCGTCGGGCGAGATCGGCTCGACCCCGGTCACGAGGAGCGTGGAGCCATGGATGTAGCCGCGAACGGCCTGGAGCTGCTCGATCCGACCGCCGAGCGCGAGAGCGGTGACCGGCCGCTGGCGGCGCCGATCGACGGGGCCGCGGGGCTGCGCATCGCCCTGCTCGACATCCGCAAGCCGCGGGGCGACGTCTTCCTCGACGAGCTCGAGCGTCTGCTGAACGCCCGGGGCTACGTCGTCGAGCGGACCGC
>VBHE01000231.1:0-1497 GCA_005889515.1 Chloroflexota bacterium
ATGGCGGTGATGGCGCCGCGGTCGTAGGGCTGGATGACGAGCAGCCGCGCCTCCGGCGCGGTGATCGAGGCGAGGCTCTGCAGCGGCGTCGCGGCTCCGTAGTAGTCGACCTGGAGACGGTCGATGAGTGCGGGGGTCGCGCGCCCGGTCCGGATGCTCTGCAGCTCCTTGTGCAGCGCCTCGAGGCTCTTCTCCATGCGGATCTCGGCGTCCTTCAGCCAGTCGTCGATCATCACCGCCACTCCTTGGAATCCTCCGGCTGCGCCTCAGCGACCGTCCGTGAAGCCACCGTCGTCCACGAGCGTGCCGATGTCCTCGCCGAGGATCACCCGCTCGATGCTCCGCTCGGCCATCAGGTCGAAGACGACGATCGGCGTGCGGTTGTCCATGCACAGGGTCAGCGCGGTGTTGTCCATGACCTCGAGCCCCCGGTTGAGCACCTCGAGGTAGGTGAGGTGGGGCAGCCGCTCCGCCTCGGGATGCTTGTGCGGGTCGGCGGTGTAGATGCCGTCGACCTTGGTGGCCTTGAGCACCACCTCGGCGCCGATCTCGGCGGCCCGCAGCGCCGCGGTCGTGTCGGTGGTGAAGAAGGGATTGCCGGTGCCGGCGCCGAGGATCACCACCCGTCCCTTCTCGAGGTGGCGGATGGCGCGGCCGCGGATGTACGGCTCGGCGACCTGGTGCATCTCGATCGCGGTCTGCACCCGGCAGTCGAGCCCGCGCCGCTCCAGGGCGTCGCGGAGCGCGAGCGCGTTGATCATGGTGGCGAGCATCCCCATGTAGTCGCCGGTGACCCGGTCGACCCCCTGGGAGCTCACCTCGAGCCCGCGGACGATGTTGCCCCCGCCGACGACGATGGCGACCTCGACGTGGTGGACGGCGACGACCCGCTCCACCTGCCGGGCCATGAGCCCGAGGGTGGCGGCGTCGATGCCGAACTGCGAGGTGCCCATCAGCGCCTCGCCGCTCAGCTTGACGACGACGCGCCGCCAGCGCGGGGTGCGCCCGGGTTCGGCGGCGGCCGCGGGATCGGTCACCTCGACGACGCGGGTTGCACCGGGCTCCACGCTCAGGCTTCGGGCGGCGCTTCGGCGACGCCGTTGCCGCCGCTCTCGCCGACCTCGAAGCGGGCGAAGCGGGCGACGCTGATCTTCTCGCCGAGCTTGGCGGTCGCCTCGGTGACGAGCTCGCTCACCTTCTTCTTCCGCTTCTCGTCCTTGACCCAGGGTTGATCGAGAAGGCACACCTCGGCGTAGAAGGCCTCGAGCTTCCCCTCGACGATCTTGTCGACGATGTTCGCCGGCTTGTCCGCGACCTGCGCGCGGTAGATCGCCGTCTCGCGCTCGACGACGTGAGCGGGGACCTCGTCGCGGTGCACCCAGCGCGGCTTCGCGCCCACCACCTGGAGGGCGAGCTCGCGGGCCAGGGTCTTGAAGTCGTCGGTCTTGGCGACGAAGTCGGACTCGCAGTTGACCTCGACGAGAGCGCCCTGCTTGG
>VBHE01000231.1:1546-11402 GCA_005889515.1 Chloroflexota bacterium
TGGCCATGCCCTTCTGGCGCAGCCAGTCCTTCGCCCTCTCCACGTCGCCACCGGCCTCGGTGAGGGCGCGCTTGCAGTCCATCATCCCCGCCCCGGTCATGTCGCGAAGTTTCTTGACCTGGTCGGCGCTGATCTCGGCCACCTACGCCTCCTCCGAACCCGCGGTCGCGCCCGCCATCTCGGTGCTCGCCTCCGCCGCGGCGTTGGCCGCCTCGGCCTCCAGCCGCGCCTGCTCCGCCGCCGCCTCGGCGGCCGCCTGCTCGGCGGCCTGGCGCTCGCGCATCTCGCGCTCGCCGAGCAGCTGCTGGCCCTCGACGATGGCGTCGACGATCAGCCCGGTGATCAGCCGCACCGCGCGGATGGCGTCGTCGTTCCCGGGGATGACGTGCTGGATGAGCTCGGGATCGACGTTGCTGTCGGCGATGGCGATGACCGGGATGTGCAGCTTGTTCGCCTCGGTGACGGCGAGCCGCTCCTTGCGGCAGTCGACCACGAAGAGGGCTCCCGGCAGCCGCTTCATCCCCGCCATGCCGCCGAAGTTGCGCTCCAGGCGGTCGAGCTCGTCCTGGTTGACGTTCGACTCCTTGGCGCCCATGCGCTCGAAGTCGCCGCGCTCGTGGGCGGCGCGCAGGTCGGCGAGGTTGCGCAGGCGGCGCTGGATGACCCCGAAGTTGGTGAGCATGCCGCCCATCCAGCGGTGGGTCACGTAGAACTGGCCGCTGCGGCGGCAGCCCTCCTCGATGGTGTCCTGGGCCTGCTTCTTGGTCCCCACGAAGAGGATCTTCTCGCCGCCCGCGACCAGGTCGCGGGCGAACTCGCAGGCCTCCTCGAGCATCGACTGGGTCTGCTGCAGGTCGATGATGTGGATGCCGTTGCGCGCCGCGAAGATGTACGGGCGCATCTTGGGATTCCACCGGCTCGTCTGATGACCGAAGTGGACTCCGGCCTCCAGGAGCTGGCGCAGGGTCGCGACGGGCACGGTGCCGTTCCCTCCAGAGGATGGGGTTGCTGCCTCCCCCCGGCGTCACGCGCCGGCGATTCCCGACCTGGGTCGGGTCACCCTCGCCGGCGACATCCGGGGGTGTGTGATGGGGCGGAGTGTACCCGAAGGCGGCCTGTCGCTCGGAGGGCGCGGGCGGCTGGGGGACACCGCTCTGCGGGGACGGCGGCAGCCTCAGAGCACGTAGCGGCGCAGGTCCTCGTTGCGCACGAGGTCGCCGAGGCGCTCGCGCACCATCGGGGCGTCGATGGTCACCGTGGTGCCGGCGAACTCCTCGGCGCGGAAGGACACGTCCTCGAGCACCTTCTCGAGGATGGTGAAGAGCCGGCGCGCGCCGATGTTCTCGTCCTGCAGGTTGACCTGGGCCGCCTGGTGGGCGAGCTCGTGGAGGCCGTCGGGGGTGAAGTCGAGGGTCACGCCCTCGGTCCCGAGCAGGGCGATGTACTGCTTGGTCAGGGAGTTGCTCGGCTCGACGAGGATGCGCTCGAGGTCGGCCTCGTTCAGCGCCCGCAGCTCGACCCGGATGGGGAACCGGCCCTGGAACTCGGGGATGAGGTCGCTGGGCCGGGATATGGTGAAGGCGCCGGCGGCGATGAAGAGGATGTGGTCGGTGTGGACCGCGCCGTAGCGGGTGTGGACCGTCGAGCCCTCGAGGACGGGCAGGAGGTCGCGCTGGACGCCCTCCCCGCTGACGTCGGGGCCGTGCTCTGACCCCTGGCCGGCGATCTTGTCGACCTCGTCGATGAAGACCATCCCGCTGTCCTCGACCAGGCGGATCGCCTCGTCGTAGACGCGGTCCATGTCGATGAGCCGGTCGGTCTCCTCGTCGACGAGGGCGGTGCGGGCGTCGGCGACGGTCATCCGCTTCAGCCGCTTGCGCGGGGGCGCGAGCTGGGAGAGGAAGTCGGCGAGGGTGGCGCCCATGTCCTCGAAGCCCGCCCCCGAGACGTTCTCGACCATCGGCTGATAGGGCTCCTCGACCTCGATCTCCACCACCCGGTCCTCGAGCTGGCGGTCCCGCAGCCGCTGCCGCAGCCGGCGGCGCTGGAGGCGGCGGCGGCGGCGATCCGTCTCGGTGTCGGCGCCGGGCGCCGGTGCCGTCTCGACCTCGGCCTCGGGGTCGCCGGCGGCCTCGGCGGCGGCGGCCTCGCCGGCGGCGGCGCTCGCCGCCGGCCTGCCCCGGCCGCCGTGCCGGGCGGGGCGGCCGCCCTCCTTCGCCTCGCGGGTCTCCGCCTCGACGAGGGCGTCGAGGATCCGCTCCTCAGCGGTGTCCCGGGCGCTTGCCTCGACCTCGGCGACGCGGTCGTTGTGGACCTCGGTGATCGTCTGCTCGAGGAGGTCGCGAACGATCGCCTCGACGTCGCGGCCGACGTATCCGACCTCGGTGAACTTGGTCGCCTCCACCTTGAGGAAGGGCGAGCGGGTCAGCCGGGCGAGCCGCCGGGCGATCTCCGTCTTCCCCACCCCGGTGGGGCCGATCATGAGGATGTTCTTGGGGATCACCTCCTGGCGCATCGCCTCGGGCAGGCGCTGGCGGCGGAGGCGGTTGCGGAGCGCGATCGCGACGGCACGCTTGGCGCTCTCCTGGCCGATGATGAACTCGTCGAGCCGCTTGACGATCTGGGCGGGCCGCAGGTCGTCGACCCCCGGCGGCGTCTCCGCCGGCGCCGGCGCGCCGGGGTCATCGCCGTCACCGGGGGCGGTCGCCCCCGGGGTCTCGCCGGGCACCGGACCCAACGGCAGGGTGGCGTCGGCGACCTCGGCGGCCTCGCGCTCGCCGCGCACGGCGGGGGTGACGGGCGGCTCGGGGTCGGGATGGTGGGCGGGGCGCCGGTCGTCCTGGGCGCCACTGGGACGGGTGTCGCTCATGGAACGGCTCCCCCGACGACCTGGTTGAGGTCGGCGTCGGCTTCAGGCTCGATCGTGTCGAGGGTCTGCACGGTGATGTGGTCGTTGGTGTAGATGCAGAGGCTGGCCGCGATCTCCAGGGCTCGCCGCGCCACCTCGGGAGCGGTGAGCTCGGTGCTCTGCACCAGGGCGCGGGCCGCGGCGTGGGCATAGGGCCCACCGCTGCCGATGGCGGCGACGTCGTCGTCCGGCTCGATGATCTCACCATCGCCGCTGAGCAGGAGGAGCTGAGAGGAGTTGGCGACCAGGAGCATCGCCTCGAGGTGGCGGAGGTAGCGGTCGGTCCGCCACTCCCGGCTGAGCCCGACGGCGGCGCGGAGCAGATTGCCCTGGTGCTTCTCGAGCTGCTGCTCGAACTTGTCGAAGAGGGTGAAGGCGTCGGCGACCGCCCCGGCGAAGCCGACGATGATCTCGTCGTGGAAGAGCCGGCGCACCTTGCCGGCGCGGTGCTTCATGACGACGTCGCCGACGGTGACCTGGCCATCGCCGGCGATGGCCACCTGGCCTCCCCGCTTCACCGCCACGATGGTGGTGGCATGCGGCCGCGCCCTGGACATGCTCACCCGGCGGCGGTTCTCGCCGCCGTCGTCCTGGGCGGTCGGTAGCGGCAGTTGGGATAGCCGGAGCAGCTGACGAAGGCGCCGAAGCGGCCCTGGCGGCGGACCAGCGGGCGCTCGCAATCGGGGCAGGCGCCCAGCTCGGGGTCGAGCACCGCCGGGGGGGTGGGGGCTCGAGCCGGTGCCGCCTCGCCGCCGGCGGGGGCGGCGTCGGCCTCCGCGGGGGCGTCGCCCTTGATGTGGCGGCACTTCGGGTAGCCGGAGCAGCCCACGAAGGCGCCGCGCCGGCCCATGCGGGTCACCAGCGGCTTGCCGCACTCGGGGCAGCTCTCGCCGGTCGGCTGGGCGGCCGGGCGCGAGCCCGCCTCGCCGCCGCCGCGCGGCTGGATGTACTTGCAGTCGGGATAGTTGGAGCACCCGACGAAGGGACCACGGCGGCCGCTCTTCCGGGCCAGCTTCTTGCCGCACTCGGGACAGGCGCCGAGCTCCTCGGAGGCCGCCTCGCCCTCGGCGCCGGCCGGCCTCGCCGCCTCGTCGCGGAGGTACTTGCAGTCGGGATAGCCGGAGCAGCCCACGAAGGGTCCGCGCTTGCCCTGTCGCACCACCAGGGGGCGGCCGCAGTCGGGGCAGGGCTCGCCGGTGGGCTCGGGCGCCGGTCCCTCCTTCTTGATGTACTTGCAGTCGGGGTAGCGGGAGCAGCCGGCAGGCGGCCCTCGCCGCACTCGGGGCACTCCTCGCCGGTGTCCTTGGTGGGAACCCGCACCCGCTCGACGTTCGCCTCGGCCTTCTCCAGGGTGTCGGCGAAGGGCACGTACCAGTCGCGGATCGTCGTCTCGAAGGCGGCGTGGCCGTCCTCGACGCCGTCGAGCCGCTTCTCGAGGTCGGCGGTGAAGGCGACGTCGACGATGTCGGGGAACTGTGCGCGGAGCACGCCGTCCACGGTCTTGCCCAGCTCCGTCGGATGCAGCCGCCGCTCCTCCTGGCGCACGTACTTGCGCTCCTGGATGACGTCGAGGGTCGGCGCGTAGGTGGAGGGCCGGCCGATGCCGCGCTCCTCGAGCTCCTTGATCAGCGACGCCTCTGTGTAGCGCGGCGGCGGCTGGGTGACGTGCCCCTCCCGGCTCAGCTGCCTCAGCGCGAGCAGGGCGCCCTCGGTGAGCGCCGGCAGGCTCCGGTCCTTCTGGTCGTCCTCGCGGCGGAGCACCCGGAGGAAGCCGTCGAAGCGGAGCACCGAGCCGGTGGCGCGGAAGACGTAGTCGCCGGCGGTGATGTCGACGCGGGTGGTGTCGAAGCGCGCCGAGCTCATCTGGCTGGCGACGAAGCGGCGCCAGATCAGCTCGTAGAGCCTGAGCTGGGGGGCGCTGAGGTGGGAGGCGATCGAGTCCGGGGTGCGCGCCGGGTCGGTGGGCCGGATCCCCTCGTGGGCGTCCTGGGCGGCGACCGGCGCCTTGGTCTTCGCGGCCCTCGGGGCGCCCCGGCCGACGTACTCCTTCCCGTAGGCGGCCTCGATGTGGGCGTGGGCGGCGTCGCGAGCGGTGTCGCTGATCCGGGTGGAGTCGGTGCGCATGTAGGTGATCAGGCCGACCGGGCCCTCACTGCCCAGCTCGACCCCCTCGTAGAGGTCCTGGGCGATCTGCATGCTCTTCTTCGGCGCCATCCGCAGCCGGGTGCTCGCGTCCTGCTGCATCGTGCTGGTCGTGTAGGGGTTGGGCGCGGAGCGGTTGGACTCGCGGGCGGTGACCTTGGCCACCTCGAAGGGCGGCACGCCGGGCCCGGGCTTTCCCTCCTCGTCGACCCCGAGCTCGGCCATGACCTTGAGCGCCGCGGCCTCGTCGGGAAGCTTGAGCTTGCTGTCGCCGGGCTCCGCCGGCTTCGCGGCGACCTCGAGGTCGTCGCCGTCGCCGTCGCCGGTCTCGCCGCGGCGGGCGTAGAGCCGGGCGCCGAAGGTCGTCCCCTGCTGGGTCGCGAGCTGGGCCTCGACCGTCCACCACTCCTCGGGGACGAAGGCGCCGATCTCGTTCTCGCGGTCGACGACGAGCCGGACCGCGACCGACTGGACCCGGCCCGCGCTCAGCCCGGTGCGCACCTTCTTCCAGAGGAAGGGGCTGAGCTGATAGCCGACGAGGCGGTCGATGACCCGCCGCGCCTCCTGGGCGAAGACCAGGTCGCGGTCGATCGGCCGGGGAGCCAGCAGCGCCGCCTTCACCGCCGCACGGGTGATCTCGTGGAAGACCACCCGCTGAGGGTCCTTGAGGCGGAGCGCCTCGGCGAGGTGCCAGGCGATCGCCTCGCCCTCGCGATCGGGGTCGGAGGCGAGGATGACCTCGTCGGCCTTCTTGGCCGCGGCGCGCAGATCCTTGATCTGCGCCTCCTTGGTGACCTCGTACTGAGGCTCGAAGCCCTTGTCGAGGTCGACGCCGAGCCTGGACTTGGGCAGGTCGCGGACGTGGCCCATCGAGGCCTTGATGGTGTAGCCGGAACCGAGGAACCGGCTGAGCGTGCGCGCCTTGCTCGGTGACTCGACGATGATGAGGCGGTTGGCCATGCGCTGAAGTCTCTCCGCGGTCGCGCCCAGTCAAACTCGCCGGCCGCGGCGTGCGGCCGATCATAGCAGCGGTTCGCCGAGATCCCGGGCCGGGGTCAACGACCTCCCGCACGGGTGATCCGTCCTCCGGGAAGGGTGGCGACCCACCCTCCGAGCTCCAGGGCACAGAGCCGGACGGCGACCTCGGAGGCCCTGGCGCCGGTGGCCTCGGCGAGCTGGTCGGGGTGGAGGGGGTCGTCGCCGAGCAGCTCGAGGAGGGCCCGGAGCGCGGGGTCGTCGGGAGCCCGTGCGCCACCGCCGCGCCGCGGCCGGGGCGGGTTCAGCCCGAGCTCGGGGACGGCGGACGCGAGATCGTCGAGCTCGAGAAGGGGCACGGCGCCGTCGCGGATCAGCCGGTTGGTGCCCCGGCTCTGGGGGCTGAGCACCGACCCGGGGACGGCGAGCACCTCCCGGCCGAGGTCGGCGGCGTGGCGGGCGGTGCTCAGCGCGCCGCTGCGCTCCCCTGCCTCGACCACCACCACGGCGAGGGCGAGGGCGGCGATGAGCCGGTTGCGGCGGGGGAAGCGCCAGCCGGCGGGCTCGGTGCCCGGCGGGTCCTCGGAGATCACCGCGCCGGCGTCGCAGACCGCCTCGAGCAGGCGCTCGTGGCCCCGCGGATAGCACACGTCGACGCCGCAGCCGAGCACCGCGAGGGTGGGGCCGCCCGCCTCGAGGGCGCCGCGATGGGCCGCCGCGTCGATGCCCCGGGCGAGCCCGCTGATCACCACCACCCCGGCGGCGGCGAGCTCACGTCCGAGCTCGCGGGCCACCTCCATCCCGGAGAGGGTCGCCGCCCGCGCCCCCACCACCGCGACGGCGGCGACCGGCGGCGGCCACAGCCGGCCCCGCCGCCAGAGCTCCGCGGGCGGCTCGTGGAGATGCTCGAGTGCCGCCGGCCAGCCCGGGGCGCCGCGGGGCAGCCGGAGCACGCACCTCGGTGTTGTGGCGCTCACAGCCCGGGCTCGCCGCGGTGGCGGAGGGCCTCGGCGAGGGCGTCCTCCCCCACCCGCTCGTCGCCGGCGAGGTCGGCGATGGTGCGGGCGACACGCAGCACGCGGTGGAAGCCGCGGGCGCTGAGCCCGAGGCGCTCGCCGGCGGCGGCGAGAAGCCGGGTCGCCGCCCGGGTCGGAAGGCAGCTTCCGACCAGGCCGCGGGGGGCGAGGAGCGCGTTGAGCGGTGGCTCCCGCTGATCCGGGAGGCGTTCGCGCTGGTGGTCGCGCGCCGCCTCGACCCGGAGACGGACGGCCGCCGAGGGCTCCTCCAGCGAGGCGTCGAAGAGCCTGCGGTAGGGCTGGCGCGGGACCCGGACCACCAGGTCGATGCGGTCGCGCACCGGGCCGCTCAGGCGGGCACGGTAGGCGGCCAGGGCGCGGGGCTCGCAGGTGCAGAGCCGGGTGGGGTCCTGGTGGTGGCCGCAGGGGCACGGGTTGGCGGCGGCGACGAGGGTGATCGACGCGGGGAACTGCACCGCCCCGCGCACCCGGGTGACGGTGATGACCCGCTCCTCCAGCGGCTGGCGGAGCGCCTCGAGGTGGGCGCGGGAGAACTCGCAGAGCTCGTCGAGGAAGAGGATGCCGCGATGGGCGAGGCTGATCTCCCCGGGCTGGGCGAGGCCGGCGCCGCCGCCGACCAGGCCGGCGCGGGAGATGGAGTGGTGCGGCGACCGGAAGGGCGGCCGCAGCGAGGCCGCGGGGCGGTCGCGGAGCGCTCCGCGGAGTGAGTAGACGGCGGCGACCTCCAGGCTCGCCTCGACGCCGAGGTCGGGGAGGAGCGAGGCGAGGGCGCGGGCGAGCATGCTCTTCCCCGAGCCGGGAGGACCCACCATCAGGAGGTTGTGGCCCCCGGCGGCGGCGATCTCGAGGGCGCGCTTGGCGGTGGGCTGGCCGCGGATGTCGGCGAGGTCGAAGCCGGACGGCGCCTCCTCCGGGGGCGGCCCCGGCGCCGCCGGCGCGAGCGGCGCGGTGCCGTCGAGGTGCTCGACGCACGCGCGCAGGGTGCCCGGCGCCACCACCTCCAGGCCCTCGACGAGGCACGCCTCGGCGGCGTTGCCGCCCGGGACCACCAGCCGGCGTACCCCGGCCGCCCGCAGCGAGCGGGCCATGGGGAGCACCCCGGCGACCGGCCGGAGCCCGCCGTCGAGGGCGAGCTCGCCGAGCAGCGCGGTTCCGTCGAGCCGGGGCAGGTCGTGACCGCCGCAGCGGAGCACCGCCATCGCGATGGCGAGGTCGAACCCCGTCCCCTCCTTGGGGAGCTCCGCGGGGGCGAGGTTGACGGTCAGCTTGCGGGTGGGGAAGCCGAACCCCGAGTTCTGCACCGCGGCCTTCACCCGCACCTTCGCCTCCTGGATGGCGCGGTCGGTGAGGCCGACGACGGTGAACCCGGGCAGGCCGTTGCTCTGGTCGGCCTCGACGGTGACCGGCACGCCGGCGATGCCCTGGATCGCGCAGCATGTGGCGCTCGCAGTCATACTTGTCAGTGTATCACACAGACCAGTGGTAACGCGCCCGCAGGTCACCTCCATAAGAATCACGGATCTCCGTGATGCTCCGCCGCCCGGCCCCCCCTACGCTGGCCTGGACCGGTGAGCCGTGCGATCCGAGGAGGAGACGGTCATGGCGGCAGTGATCGAGCGGGCGGGGACCTGCGTCCACTGCGGCGCCGCCTGCGCCGCCCGGGACGTGGAGGGGGTGTGGCACTGCAGCACCGAGCACCTGCTGCTCACCCGGCTGGGGGTGCCGGCGATCGCGCGTCCCGCTCCGCCCCGGCCGGCGCCGTCACCCGCCACCGACCGGTACGCGACGCTGCGGGCCACCCTGGCCCACCAGACCGCCAGCCAGCGTCACGCGGCCGTCCTCCGCGCCACCGCCCGCCGCGTCCGCCAGCTCCGCGAGCACCTCGAGGCGGGGCTCGACATGCTCGCCGGCAGCCGCCGTGAGGAGCGGGTGGTGCGCGCCGTGCTCGTCCATCGCGAGGTGCGCGACGCCCTCGCCGACACCCTGATCACCGTCCGCGGCCAGCCACCCGCCGCCGATCCGGCGCCCGCGACCCGGCCCGCGCCCGCAGGCGACGACCCGCACCTCCGTGCCCTGGCCGACGTCCGCGAGCTCGAGGCGGCGCTCGGCGCGGCCGCGGCCGGGGAGCGCGACGCCCATGCCCGGTCACGCCGCGCCGCCCTCGGGCTGCTGACCTACGTCGACGCCCGGCTGCGGCGACCCGGCGTCCGCCGGGTCGCGGCGTAGCCCGGCCGGAGGTCGGCGAGGAGCCGCTGCGCCGCGGCCGTGACCTCGTCCACCGCAGCCTCGAAGGGCTCACGGTTGGCGGCCGACGGCACCCGGTAGCCGCTCACCTTGCGCACGAACTGCAGCGCGGCGGCCTGCACGTCGTCGGCGCTCGCGGGCGGCTCGAGCCCACGCAGCGTCTTGATGCTCCGGCACATGCGGGATCCTCTGCAAAGGGGGGGTGGGGGGTGTAGCGGGTGGGGTGACCGAGCGTCCATGATGCCGCGCCCACCGCTGCTCGGGGCTGAACACCGTGCTTATGCCGAACCCGTACAGTGGCGCGATGCGCGTCGCCCGCCCGGTGGCGGTCACGGTCCTCGGCCTCCTCGCCGCCGCCTGTGGCGGAGGGGCGCCCATCGCCCACGCCAGCCCGTCGGGCTCGAGCGCGGCCACGGTGACGAGGAGCGGCACCACCACCACCTCGGCCCACACCGCCGCGGTCAGCACCTCCCCGGCCCCGACTCCGACGCCCCGGCCGACCACCGCGGCCACCCCGACCGCGCCCGTGGTCTCCGCGGTCGCGGCGACA
>VBHE01000231.1:11591-11942 GCA_005889515.1 Chloroflexota bacterium
GCCCGCCCGGCGGCTGTGCGCCACTCGCGCCGGGGCAGATGAGCACCTATCCGATCAGCTGGAACCAGGTCGCCAACCAGGGGACTGGCGCCGGCCAGGCCGCCGCCTCGGGGCGCTACCACGCCCGGGCGGCCTTCTCCGGCTACCCGGTCTCGACCTCGGCGAGCTTCACCATCGGCTAGGTGCCGTCCCCGACGGCGTTGGCGATGTGCTCGCAGCGGGTGACCTGGAGGCGGTCGTCGAGGATGAGCCCGAGGACGTCGATACGGCACGGCTGGCGCTGGCGCTTGGTCGCGAGCCGGTAGGTCTCCATCAGGCTGCGGAGCTTCTGCTGCTTGCGCTGGTCGACCG
>VBHE01000395.1:0-1887 GCA_005889515.1 Chloroflexota bacterium
GAGCACCACCACAACCGCCACCACGAGGGCGAGTTCGACATCCGCCGGACCCGCGACGGCGACCTGCAGTTCCTGAGACGCGGCGGGACGCTCATCGGCACCGCCACCGGAGGCCACTGGAAGCGGCCCCGAAGCAGGGCCGGTCCGTGAGAACGCCCCACGGAGCGACCCTCACCCCATGAACCCCAGCACCACCTCCGCAGCCTCCGCCGGCGCCTCGTGAAAGAACAGATGCCCGCGACCGTCCAGAACGGAGAGGCGAGCCCCCGGGATGCGCGCCGCGATGATCCGGCCGTTCTCGGCAGGAACCACGGCGTCGAGCAGACCGTGCAGCACAAGCACCGGCACACTGATCCGTGGAAGAGCGTCGAAGGTGTCGTGTCCCCGCACCGCCGCCTGCTGGGCGGCGAAGACGCCGCCACGGACCGGGTGGCGCTCGCGCTCGGCGACCTCGGCCTCGATGAACTCCGGATGCGCCGCCTGGAATTCCGGCGCGTACAGGACGGTGCAGGCCAGCCGGTAGGCCTCCCCGGGGGTCCGCGCCCCCTTCCCGAGGAGCGCCGCTGCGGCCTCCGGAGTGGGCTTCACCGCATGCGGCCCTCCGCAGGTGGTGCAGGCGAGGACCAGCCGCGACACCCGGTCGGGATGGAGCAGGGCGAGGTGCTGGGCGACCATGCCCCCCATCGACGCCCCCCACACCGCGGCCTGCCCGTGCCCGGTGGCGTCGAGCACCGCAGCGGCGTCGGCGGCGAGCCGGGCCATCGTGTACGGGCCGGGGCTGAACCCCGACTCCCCCACCCCGCGAGGATCGAAGACCACCACCCTGAGGCGCTCCGCGAGCGGCGGGATCACCGGGGCGTAGACGCGGCGCGACGCCCCGAGCCCGGGGATCATCAGGAGCGGCGGACCGTCGCCGGTCACCGTCACCGCCAGCTCGGTCCCGTCGGCGGTCCGGGCGCGCAGTTCGCTCACCACCCCGTATTTACACTGTCGACCGTGCCCCGCTTCTTCCTCCCCGCCGGCGCCCTCGACGGCGGGAGCGCTGTGATCGAGGGCGCCGACGCCGCTCATCTGGCGCGTTCGCTCCGCGCCCGGCCGGGCGAGCGGGTGACCGTCGTCGACGCCGGCGGGGTCGAGCACGGCCTCGTCCTCGAGGAGATCGGCCCCACGCTCGCCCGCGGCCGGGTCGAGTGGAGCCGGCCCGCGACCGGCGAGCCCGCCGCTCGCGTCCACGTGCTCCAGGCGCTTCCCGCCGAGGGGATGGACGCCGCCGTCGAGGCGCTCGCCGAGGTGGGGGCCGCCGAGGTGTGGCCGGTGCTCACCCGCCGGGCCGTCGCCCGCCCCGACCCGGTGCGCGCCGCCCGGCGGGTCGAGCGCTGGGCCGCGATCGCGCGCGAGGCGGGGCGCCCTGGCCGCCCTCCCCACCGGGACCCGGGTGCTCGCGTGCTCGGTCGGGGCGGCCCCGCCGCTCGCCTCCGTCAGCGGCGACGGGCGCACGCTCGCCCTCGTGATCGGGCCCGAGGGCGGCCTCGCGCCCCAGGAGCTGGCCGAGATCCGCGCCGCCGGCGGTGAGGAGGTCCACCTCGGCCCGCGGGTGCTCCGCGCCCGGCTCGCCGGCGCCGTCGCCGTGGGGATCCTCCTCGCCCGGCTCGGTGACCTCGACGCGGCGCCCGCTCCGCCGCCGCGCGACCCGGTCCGCGCATGACGAGGCCGGTGCGCGCGGCGCTCACCGCGCTCGGCTGCAAGGTGAACTACGCTGAGATGGCGGAGCTCGCCGGCCGGCTCGCCGCGGCGGGGATCGAGCTGGTCGGCGAGGACGAGCCGGCCGACGTCCGCGTGCTCAACTCCTGCACCGTGACCGTGCAGGCCGACGCCACCACCCGGCAG
>VBHE01000395.1:2045-2311 GCA_005889515.1 Chloroflexota bacterium
GAGCCGGTCGTCGCCGCGCCGTCGCCGCGCCGGTCGCGCGCCTTCCTCAAGGTGCAGGACGGCTGCGATCACCGCTGCACCTACTGCATCGTGTGGCGGGCGCGCGGCGGGGTGTCACGGAGCCTGCCCCTCGACGAGGTGCTGCGGCACGCCGACGCCGCCCTCGCCGAGGGCCACCGGGAGCTCGTGCTCACCGGCGTCGACCTCGGCTCCTGGGGGCACGAGCGCGGCGAGCGACTCTCCACCCTGGTGGGGGCGCTCCTCGA
>VBHE01000232.1 GCA_005889515.1 Chloroflexota bacterium
GCCTGCGCCGGACGAGGGGATCCAGTACTCGACGACCGTGCCGGTCCCCGGCCGGCTGTCGATGTGCCACCTGCCCCCGACCAGCTCGGCGCGCTCGCGCATGCTGATGATGCCGAGGTGCCCCAGGGCGGGGCTCTCCGCGATGTCGGCGGCGTCGAAGCCCCTGCCGTCGTCGCGAACGGTCACCCGGACGCCGCCGTCCACCTCGGCGAGGTCGACCTCGACGTGGGTCGCGCCGGCGTGGGTGCGGCAGTTCGCGAGCGCCTCCTGGGCGATCCGGTACATCACCGCCCGGACCGCGCCACGTGGCTCGGTGGCCAGCTCTCCGGTGACGGTCACCTCGACGTCGCCGGGGAAGGTGCTCCGCGCGGCGCTCCTGATCGCCGGCACCAGCCTGCCGTAGTCGAGACCGGGCGGCCGCAGGCCTCCGATGAGATGTCGCAGCTGCTCCACCGCCGCCCCCAGCGCTTCGTCGATGCTCCGCAGCGTCTGCGCCTCCTCCGGCCCCGGGAGCTGCTCGGAGAGCTGACCGACCAGCATGATGGCGGCGGCGAGTGTCGGCAGCGCCTCGTCGTGGACGTCGTTGGCGACCCGGCGTCGCTCCTCCTCCTGCGCGGTGACGAGGTGGCCGAGCAGCCGCCGGCGCTCCTCGTCGGCGAGGCGGAGCTCGGCGATCCTCTGCCGCAGCTCGGTCTCGGCGCGGGTGCGCTCGCTGATGTCGGTGGCCACGCCGATCACCTCGCGCAGCCTCCCCTGGTCGTCGAGCAGCGGCCGGAAGCCCACCTCGAGGGTCACCTCACCGATCTCGGTGACGCTGGTGAACTCCTCGCCGCCGAGGGCACGGGTGAGCACGGATCGCACCTGCGCGTTGCCGGGGTAGACGCTGAACGCCGAGCGGCCGACGAGCTCGGCCGGCCGGAGGCCGAGTGCGCGCAGGGCCCTGCCCTCGGCCGAGATCAGCCTCCCCGCGCGGTCGAGCAGGAAGATCACCACCGGCGCGTTGACCACCAGGGTGCGCAGACGCTCCTCGCTCTCCCGCAGTGCGTTCTCCGCCTCCCGCCGCGCGGTCAGGTCGTAGGCGATCATCAGGCCCGCGTCGTGGCCCCGATAGGGCACCCGATGGGAGTAGATGTTCACCTCCATCGCGGTCCCGTCCCGTCGGCGGTGGGTCCACAGGCCCGTGTCCGAGTAGGCGGATCCGTCCGCCCGGAGAGCCGCCATGAACTCCTCCAGCCGCGCGGCGTCCTCGGGCACCCGGATGTCCTGCACGCGCATCGCCATCAGCTCGTCGCGGCCATACCCGTACTTCTCGGTGACGGCGGCGTTGACCTCGAGAAGCCGTCCGGTGCCGAGCTCGTAGAGCCACATCGGCAGAGGGTTGCCCATGAACATCTGGCTGAAGGTCAGCTCACTGCTTCGCAGCGCCCGCTCCGCCTCGGCCCGGGCCGCCTCGGCGCGGAGCCGGTCGGTGATGTCCTGCGCCTGGACGAAGAAGCATCGCGGCCCGCCCTCGGGCGGATGGATGCTCACCACGTTGAGCTCCACCCGGACGATGTGGCCGTCGCGGTGCACGAACCGCTTGGTGGTCTGCACCCGGTTCTCGGAGAGGTCGAGCATCCCCTGGAACTGCAGCGCGTTCACCGCCGCATCCTCGGCCGGGGTGATGCTGAGGAAGCTCACGCCCACGAGCTGCGCCGGGTCGTGGCCGAGCATCTCACCGAAGGCACGGTTCACCTCGAGCAGGCGGCCGTCCGGCCCGACCAGCAGGGTTCCGAGCAGCGAGCTCTCGAAGCCCGCGGCGAAGCGCTCCTCCCGCGACCGGTAGGCATCCCCGGCGCTCTTGCGGTCGATCGCGGTGGCGAGGAGGTTGGCGATGCTCTCGACGACGAGGGCGTCCTGCCGGTCGAAGGCCTCGGGACGCCGGGCGAAGGCCGAGACCACCCCCCACACCCGGCCGTTGGGACGCACCCGGGAGCCCAGCGTGCTGCGAAAGCCCCGCCCCCGGAGGACGACGTCGTCGCCGACCACGGTCCAGCCGAGCTGGCCCGGGGGCCCCACCTCGGCGCGGAGGACGGCCTCGTCGTCCACGCCCCCGAGCTCGTGGATCGTCACGCAGTCGGCGTCGAGAGCCCTCGCGACCGCTGTCGCCGCCTCGCGGAGGAGCTCGGAGACGTCGTCGACGACGAGCGCGCGACGGCTGAGGGCGGCGAGCGCGGTGGCCTGGACGGCGCCACGCTCCACGGAGGTCAGGATGGGGGCGCCGGTCCGCGTCCGGGTGCCGGCGATTGGATCACGCCTTCCCGCAGTGCGGTCGAGACCGCCTCCAGCTTCGAGTGCGCATCGCACTTTCGGATGATGCTCTGCACGTGGTTGCGGGTCGTGTTCAGGCTGATGCCCAGGTTCTCGCCGATGCCCCGATTCGACACTCCGTGGGCCATCAGCCGGAGCACCTCGTTCTCCCGCGAGGTGAGCCCGAAGGGGCTGTTCCCCGCCGTACCGTTGAGCCTCGCGACCAGGCCGCGCAACAGCGTCGGCGGGATCACCGCGTCCCCGGCGGCCGCGGTGCGGGTGGCGTTCACCAGCTCCTCCAGGCCCTTCGTCTTCACGACGTAGCCCGAGCAGCCGGCGTCCACCGCCTCGTGGAGGAGCACGTCGTCGTCCGAGGCGGTGACGATGACGACCTTCGTCGACGAGCGCTCGGCGCAGATCTGCTGTGCGGCCCTCGTCCCGGTGCCATCGGGAAGCCGATAGTCCATGAGGACGACGTCGGGGTGGGTCTCGTGGACCAACCGCCGCCCCTCCTCCACCGTCGACGCCGATCCCACCACGGCCATGTCCGGGATGGTGGCGAGTGCCTTCGCCACCGCCTCGGCGAACATCCGGTGGTCCTCGACGATCAGGACCCGGATCCTCCGCTCGGGCGTGCCGCCACCCGCCGCACACCGGCCATATCGCGAAGGATCAGCGCCGGCCACCGGCCCGGACGCCGTTGGGGGAGGAATCCGCACGTCCCGTCTCGTGAGTCTGGGCCCCTGAGGCTAGCCATTCCTGACAGGCCTGTCAAGCTTCGCCTGTCACTCGGACCACTCGCACCTGGCGCAGATGCGTCACGTGCAACGGTCCGATCACATCTTTTCCGCACGCCCCGTCGGGTGCGACAGTTGAAACGGACAGCATGACGACAGACGCTCTCGCCGGCGACGACGGCACGTCCCCGCTCGATCCCGCCACCGACGTCCGCGACGAGGCGCTCACCGTCAGCCAGGCGGCGGAGATCTGCGGAGTGTCCGCGACCACGATTCGACGCGCCGCCCGGCTGGGCCTGATCGCAACCTGGCGCACGGCGGGCGGCCACCGTCGCTTCTCCCGTGCTCGCTGCCTCGAGCTGTGCCGGTCGCTCGGCCGTCCGGGCACCGTCTGACCCGCAGAACGACCATCCACGTGATGCGATTGCATCACGTCGGTCGGCGATGGGGTGGACGCATGCAGTATTTCCCACACCCATCGCGTTGTACCGGCGCCATTCGCCGTCATGACGAGGGGGAGGAGACCATCGGTGGTGCACCCGATGCATGCGATCCGCGTTCTCATCGTCGAGGACCACAGGATGTTCGCCGAGGCGGTCGCCCAGGCCCTCGAGACGTTTCCCGAGTTCACCGTCGTCGGCGTGGCGACGACCGCGGAGGAGGGACGGCGCATGCTCGGGGAGACGAACGCGGACGTCGTCCTCATGGACTACCGGCTTCCCGACGGCACCGGGACGAGGGCGGCCCAGCAGATGTGCGCGGACCGTCCGTCGACGAAAGTGGTGATCGTGACCGCGACCGACGACGACATCCTGCTCGCCGAGGCGATCGACGCGGGGTGCTCCGGCTTCGTGGTGAAGACCCGGGGGCTCGGGGAGCTGGTGAACGCGACCCGCGCGGCCGCGGCCGGCGACGCCGTGATCCCCCCGCCGCTGCTGCGTCACATGGTCGCGCGGCTCAGCAGCGCGTCGACGAGCACCGCCTTCGGGCTCACCGCACGCGAGATCGAGGTCCTGCGGCTGCTCGCCAGGGGGACGTCGACGAAGCTCATCGCCGCACAGCTGGGGATCAGCGTGCACACCGCGCGCAATCACGTGCAGAACATCATCAGGAAGTGCGATGCCCACTCGAAGCTGGAGGCCGTCTCCATGGCGCTTCGCGAGGGCGTAATCCAGACACCGACGTCCTAGGTGTCGGCGAAGGGATGAGCTGCGGGCGCCGCCCGGGAGTCGCTCCCGGGCGGCACCTCCCGCGATCGCCAGGGAGCGGGAGTGGGACCCGCCCCCTGGCCCCTGGGGGAGATCGGGTGCGGATGACGGTGGCGGTCGTCTCGCAGCCGTGGTGCCTGAGTGCTTGCAGCCCATGCACCGCACCCGAGTGTGACACCCACCTGCGACGCCCGCAATGGCGCACCTGCACCACACCGGCTGGTCCGGCGGTGCAGTCTTCGACTCGCTCGTGCCTCAGCGCGCAACCTTTCGCACAGTCCGGCGTCATACGGACCGCGAACCCCAGCACTGCGAGGACGACCATGGCCGCAACTCCCGACCCCGACCCCCCCGGCAGCGCCACGCTCATCGGACGCCCGGTGCGGCGCGCGCGGCGCGGCGCGCACTGGGGCACCGAGGTGCTCCTCATCGGCGCCGACCGGCACCAGCTCCGGGCACGACGGCTCGACGTCGAGGCCCACGGCTACAGGGTCGCCACCGCCGGCGATCCGCAACAGGCGGCCAATCTCCTGCTGGCGCTGCGGCCGCATGTCGTGGTCGTGGACGCCTTCCTGCTGACCTGGGAGGCGCCGGCGTGCCGGCGACTCCAGCACGAGGCCCGTACCGCGGGCATCCCGCTCGTCATCCTGGGCCACGATGCCGCCGAGCACGCGACCCCTGCGACGCTGGTGCGGCACATCACGGCGCTCGTCCGGTAGCGCACTGCCGCGTCTGTGCGGCCGCACTGACGCGTCTGCACTACAGACCGGGTGTGTTCGCGCGACACGACGCGCGCCGGTGACCGGATTTCATCCGAGATCTTCGTCAGTACCGTCAAGATTCAGCGAATCGCTTGACACGTGCAACGGTCGGCGGTATCTATGCTTGCCTGACCGAATCCGAGAGGTGTCGTGCGTCGCGGCCGCGGGGTGGTGCGACGCACGACTCGGCGCGGAGCACCGAAGAGTGAGCTTTCGCCATCCCGTGGAACAGGAGGGGATCGTGATTCACCTCCCCGGCGAGTCGCGGCGCACCCCGAGACCCGCGGCCGTCGAGCGTGCTCCCTTGCTCGTCATCGAGGACAGCCCCGGGGACGCCGAGCTCGTGCAGGCGCTGCTGCGACGCAGCGCGGTGCGGCAGCTCTTCGACGTCACCTCGGTGCCGAGCCTCGCCGACGCGATGCCGCTCCTCGAGGAGGCCGCGTGCGTCCTCCTCGACCTCGCCCTCCCCGACGCCGAGGGCCTCGACGGGCTGAGGGCGGTGCGCCTCGCCGCGCCGGATGTCCCCGTCGTCGTGCTGACCGGATACGCCGACGAGGACCTGGGACTCGAGGCGCTGCGCGAGGGTGCGCAGGACTACCTGGTGAAGGGCGAGATCGACGGACGCCAGCTCAG
>VBHE01000233.1:0-1442 GCA_005889515.1 Chloroflexota bacterium
GGGCGGCACGGAGCGCCGGGAGGGCCGCCCGAGGGTGACCATGCACGCCCCCGAGCGCGCCCGCTAGCATACATATGTTCGGTCCGACCACCCCGGAGTTGAAGCATTGACAAACACACTGGAAAGTGGGACACTCCGGAACACCACAGGCAGCGGGCGGCGTGGCGCCGCCCCCAAGGAGATCGAGCCGGTGTCGACCGAGCGAGACCGCGCGCTGAGCACAGCGCTGGGCCAGATCGAGCGCTCCTACGGCAAGGGGGCGATCATGCGGCTGGGCGCGGCGGAGGCGCAGCGCAACGTCGAGGCCATCCCCACCGGGGCGCTGACCCTCGACATCGCCCTCGGCGTCGGGGGCGTCCCCCGCGGCCGGGTGGTGGAGATCTACGGGCCGGAGTCGTCGGGCAAGACCACCCTGACCCTCCACATCATCGCCGAGGCGCAGAAGCGGGGCGGGGTGGCCGCCTTCATCGACGCCGAGCACGCCCTCGACCCCCAGTACGCGGGGCGCATCGGGGTGAAGACCGAGGAGCTCCTCATCTCCCAGCCCGACACCGGCGAGCAGGCGCTGGAGATCGTCGAGGTGCTGGTGCGCAGCGGCGCCGTCGACGTCATCGTCATCGACTCCGTCGCCGCGCTCGTCCCCAAGGCGGAGATCGACGGCGAGATGGGGGACACCCACGTCGGCCTCCAGGCCCGGCTGATGTCCCAGGCGATGCGCAAGCTGACCGCCGCCATCAGCCGCTCCAACGCCAGCGTCATCTTCATCAACCAGCTGCGCGAGAAGGTCGGGGTGATGTTCGGCAACCCCGAGGTCACCACCGGCGGCCGGGCGCTGAAGTTCTACGCGTCGGTGCGCATGGACATCCGCAAGATCGACTCCATCAAGCAGGGCCTCGACGTGGTCGGCAGCCGCGTCAAGGTGAAGGTGGTGAAGAACAAGGTCGCCCCGCCCTTCCGCGCCGCCGAGTTCGACATCCTCTACGACGAGGGCATCTCGTACGCGGGGAGCGTGCTCGACGTCGCCCTCGAGACCCGGATCGTCGAGAAGAGTGGCGCCTGGTTCAGCTACGGCGACATGCGCCTCGGCCAGGGTCGGGAGAACGTCCGCGACTTCCTCCGCCAGAACCCCGACCTGCTCGCCGAGATCACCCAGCGGGTGCGCGCCAGCCTGCTCCCCGCCGAGCCCGGAGCCGCCGCCTCGGGGACGGCCACCACCACCGACACCCCGACCGCCAACGGCACCGCGCCCGCGACGCCCGCACCGACCGCCGGCTGAGTCTCCGGAGGAGGGTCAGGCCCGTCCCCGCTCGTAGCGGACGACGGCCCGGAGCGACACCAGGGCGACGCTCGCGCAGAGCACCCCGAGGACGACGAGGCCGTCGAGGAGCAGCCACTTCGCGAAGAGGCCGCCGAGCACCGAGCCGAGAGCCCCGCCGCCGGCG
>VBHE01000233.1:1522-2121 GCA_005889515.1 Chloroflexota bacterium
GAGCGCGGCGATCGGGAGGAGCGCCGGGGCGGCGGCGAGCGGGAGGTGGTTCATGAGCAGCGCCCCCGCGCCGATGAGGTAGACGCCGGGCACGGCGCGGATCATCGTGGCCGGTCCTCCGCGGCGGCGCAGCACCGGCGTCCAGATCACGATGCCGACGATGAGGAGCAGCACCCAGCCGAGCAGGATGCCGGCGATCGCCCGGTCGTCGAATCCGTTGACCAGGGTCTGCGAGGGGTCGCGCGACTGGCGGAGCAGCGAGGCGAGGTTGAAGTACCAGCCGCCGACGAGGGTGTTCACCGCGAGCCAGGCGGGGATGAAGACCCGGATCGGCCCCGGCCCGGTGATCACCCGCATGATCACCGCCACCGGGCTCACCGGTAGCGGCGGGACCCGGGGCACGAAGCGCAGGCAGACGAGCGCCGCGGCGAGGTAGAAGGCGGCGAGGACCAGGAAGCAGCCCTGTCCGACCGAGTGGTAGAAGAGCGGGCCGACCAGGAAGCCACCGGCGTAGCCGGTGAGGGTCGCGCCCTCGAAGGCGCCGCTGGCGCGTGCCCTGACCGCGCGGTCGGAGGAGGTCGCCGCCGCGATGGTGCCGA
>VBHE01000233.1:2141-4670 GCA_005889515.1 Chloroflexota bacterium
GAGCCGGGCGATGCCGATCTGGGCGGGGTGCACCGCGCTGGCGAGGAGGAGCACCGCGAACATGCCCAGGAGCGGGCCGCCGATGAGGAAACGCCGGCGGCCGAAGCGGTCGGCGAGGCGGGCGAGGCCGAACGCGAGGACCATCTCCGGCACCGCCTGGGCGGCGCCCACGACGCCGACGACGACGTGGCTCGCCCGGCCGCCGCCGAGGTCGACGAGGTCGAGCTGGACCGCCTGCCCGGCCCCGGCGGCCCCGACCCGCAGCAGGGCGCAGCCGACGAGGAGGGCACCGAGCTCGCGGGCGCTCCGTCCCGCCGGTGGCGGTAGGCGGCCGGCGGGCTCCTCGGGCCCGGGCTGCGCCGGCACAGCCGGTGCGCCGGTGTCCGGACGCAGGCTGCGGGGCACGGGGGAAGGGTACAACCCCGCCGTCCCCACCACCCCCGCCGGGTGGGTCACCCTCATACCCCTTTACGCGTTCGTACAATGGCGGGGCTTACCCGGAGGGAGGCGTCGGCATACCCAGCCGACGGAGCACCGGACCTCTGCGTCCCCGCCCCGCACACCGCCCCACGCCCCTGGGAACGCAAACGTCCTCGCGAGGTGGCGAGCACCTCACATCCGCACAACCACGAGGTCCCCTTTCCAATGCTGGGAGCCCTGATCGGGCTGGCCGTGGCCGTGGTCGCCGTCGCCGGCTCGGTCCTCTATACGAGGAAGCAGCTCGAACGCGAGAAGGTGGCCCGGGCCGCCGACGAGGAACGGCACCGCGAGACCGTCGCCGACCTCGAGCAGCAGCGGAAGTCGATGATGCTCGCCGCCAAGGAGGAGGCGCTCCGGCTGCGCTCCGAGGTGGAGACCGAGAACCGCGAGCGCCGGGCGGAGGTGGCCCGTCTCGAGCAGCGCAGCGCGCAGCGCGAGGAGACCCTGGAGCGGCGCTCCCAGGAGATGGACTCCCGGGAGGACCGGCTCGGCCGCCGCGAGCAGGAGCTCGAGGAGCAGAGGCACGGGCTCGAGGAGGAGCGCACCTCGATCGCCAGCGAGCTCGAGCGGGTGGCGGAGCTCACCCAGGGCGAGGCCCGCGCCGAGATCATCACCCGGGTCGAGGGCGAGCTCACCCCCGAGATCGCCAGCCGGATCCGCGCCGCCTCCGAGCGGGTCCGCGAGGAGGCCGACCAGAAGAGCCGCGAGATCCTCATCGCGGCGATGCAGCGCCATGCCGCCGACCAGTCCGGCGAGACCTCGGTGACCGTGGTCCAGCTCCCCAGCGACGAGATGAAGGGCCGCATCATCGGCCGCGAGGGCCGCAACATCCGCGCCCTGGAGGCCGCCACCGGGGTCGACCTCATCATCGACGACACCCCCGAGGCGGTGGTGCTCAGCGGCTTCGACCCGGTGCGCCGCGAGGTCGCCCGGATGACCCTCGAGAAGCTCCTCACCGACGGGCGCATCCACCCGGCGCGCATCGAGGAGATGGTCACCAAGAGCCGCGGCGACATCGCGCTGCTGATCAAGGAGGAGGGGGAGAAGGCCTGCTTCGCCGCCGGGATCCAGGGTGTCCACCCCGAGCTCGTCAAGCTGCTGGGGACGCTGCGCTTCCGCACCTCCTACGGCCAGAACGTCCTCGTCCACAGCACCGAGGTCGCCGCCCTCGCCGGGATGATCGCGGCCGAGATCGGCGCCGACGAGCAGGAGGCGCGGGAGATCGCCCTCTTCCACGACATCGGCCGCGCCGTCGACCACGAGATCGAGGGCTCCCACGCCGCCATCGGCGCCGAGATCCTGGCCCGGCTCGGCCGCCCGGCGGGGGTGGTCCACGCCGTCCATGCCCACCACTACGACGAGGAGCCGCGCACCATCGGGGCCTTCGTCCTGCTCACCGCCGACGCCATCTCCGCAGGCCGGCCGGGGGCGCGGCGGGAGACGCTCGCCTCGTACATCAAGCGGCTGGAGCGGCTGGAGGCGATCGCCAACGAGATGCCGGGGGTCGAGCGCACCTTCGCCATCCAGGCGGGCCGCGAGATCCGGGTCATGGTCCGCCCCGAGCGGGTCGACGACGACACCGCCGTGGTGATGGCCCGCGACATCGCCAAACGGATCGAGACGGAGCTCACCTACCCGGGGCAGATCAAGGTCACCGTGCTCCGCGAGACCCGCTGCGTCGAGTACGCCAAGTGACCCCAATTGACTTTCCGCTCCTGGCTCCAGAGAATCCGCTCGCACCACTCCTCTCCGGCCGGGGCGCGACCGTCCCGGCACGTCCGCCAGCCGTTCTCGCAACGTCCTAGGTAAGGGGATCGGCCCCGTGGAAATCCTCAAGGTCTCGGCCACCTCCAAGCCCGTCGCCGTCGCCGGAGCGATCGCAGGCGTGATCCGCACCTCGCACAAGGTCGAGGTCCAGGCAATCGGCGCGGGAGCGATCAACCAGGCGATCAAGGCGATCGCGATCTCTCGCGGCTACGTCGCTCCGGGCGGCATCGATCTCGTCTGCATCCCCTCGTTCATCGACATCTCGATCGACGGCGAGGAGCG
>VBHE01000233.1:4752-6224 GCA_005889515.1 Chloroflexota bacterium
GCGCCGGCTCGAGCCCCTAGACTCCCGGTCGTGCCCGCGCTCATCCCGCTCAGCCCCTCCGCAGCGCACTTCCGGCCGGTGCCGCTCGCCGAGAACCGGCGGCGGCCGATCACCCCGGCGCTGGGGCGGGCGCCGCGGGTGCACCTCTGGCACATCGGCTGCCAGATGAACGAGGCCGACCGTGAGCAGCTCGCCGAGCAGCTCGCGGAGATCGGGTGCGTGCCCGAGGTCCCGCTCGACGATGCCGATCTCGCGATCATCATCAGCTGCGCGGTGCGGCAGAACGCGGAGCAGAAGGTGTACGGACGCTTCCGCGAGCTGATGCGCTGGAAGCGGGCGCGCGCCGGGCGCGCGATCGCGCTCACCGGCTGCATGGGGGTGGAGCACGGCTCGGCGCTGCTCGACCGGCTGCCGGGCCTCGACTACCTCTTCGACGTCCGCGAGCCCGAGGGGTTCCTGGCGCGGCTGCAGGCGATCTGGGCGGGTGACCTCGACGGTCCGCTGCCGCTGCCCGCCTCCGACCGCCTCAGCGCCTACGTTCCTGTCATCGGTGGCTGCAACGAGATGTGCTCGTACTGCATCGTGCCCTTCGTCCGCGGCCGCGAGGGCAGCCGGCCGGTCGGCGCGGTGGTCGAGGACGTGCAGCGCCTGGTCGCGCGGGGGGTGCGCGAGGTGACCCTGCTGGGGCAGAACGTCAACTCGTACCGCGATCCCGACTCCGGCGCCGGGCTCCCCGAGCTCATGACCGCGGTCGACGCGGTGTCCGGGCTCTGGCGGCAGCGCTTCCTCACCTCCCACCCGCGCAACGCGTCGGCGGCGCTCTTCGCGGCGATCCGCGACCTGCCCACCGCCTGCGAGCAGCTCCACCTCCCCGTCCAGGCGGGCGACGCCGCGCTGCTGCGGCGGATGCGCCGCGTGTACACGGTGGCCGACTACCGCGCCATCGTCGAGCGGGCGCGTGCGACCGTGCCCGCCCTGACCCTGAGCACCGACGTCATCGTCGGCTTCTGCGGTGAGACCGAGGCGGAGCTCGAGGGCACCGAGCGGCTGCTCCGCGACGTGCGCTTCGACGTCGTCCACCTCCAGGCGTACTCGCCCCGGCCGGGGACGGCGGCGGCCCGCCGTGAGGACGACGTCCCCCTCGAGGAGAAGAAGCGGCGGCTCAACCACCTGCTCGCCCTCCAGCGCGACATCGCCCTGGCGCGCAACCTCGCGCTTCGGGAGACCGAGGTCGAGGTGCTCGTCGAGGGGACGACCGAGGATGGGCGGCCCTACGGGCGCACCCGTGGAAACCGGGTGACCCGGCTGCCCGAGAGCACCGCGGCCGCCGGCGACCTGGTGCGCGCGGTGGTGCGCTCGGCGACCGCCTGGCAGCTGGTGGCCGAGCCGCCGTCCGCGGCGGGGGGTGCGCGGGCGTCGTGACCCGCCGACGCCGCGGCGGGGCGCCGCACGCCGCGGCGGGCGACACCGCG
>VBHE01000233.1:6251-15088 GCA_005889515.1 Chloroflexota bacterium
CCCGATCCTCCGCGAGTACCGGGCGGTCAAGGAGCGGCATCCGGACGCCATCGTCCTCGCCCGTCTCGGCGACTTCTTCGAGCTCTTCGGCGAGGACGCGGAACGCGCCGCCCCGATCCTGGGGGTGGCGCTCACCGGGCGTGCCTTCGGCAACGCCGGACGGTTGCCCATGTGTGGTGTTCCCGTCCACGCGCTGCCCGGCTACCTCCGGCGGCTGCTCGACGCCGGTCAGCGGGCGGTGCTCTGGGACCAGGTCGAGGAGCCGAACGGCCGCGGCCTGGTGCGACGCGAGGTGACCCGGGTGCTCAGCGCCGGCATGGTCCTCGAGGACGCCTTCCTCGATCCGGCCCACGCGGTGCGCTGCGTCGCCCTCGCCCCGCTGCCGGGGCGCGTCGGTCTCGCCGCGCTCGAGGTGAGCACCGGCGACCTCCAGCTCTGCGAGCTCGCCGGCGGGCTCGAGACCGCGGCGCTCGCCGAGGAGTGCGAGCGGCTGGCCGCCGCGGAGCTGCTCCTCCCCGAGGGCTGCGAGGCGCCCGCCACCCTCGTCCCCGGCGCGGTGCGCACCTCGCTGCCCCGGCCGCTCTTCGATACCGCCCGGGCCGCGGAGCGGCTCCGCGAGGCCACCGGCACGGCGAGCCTGCGCGGCCTCGGGGTCGAGGACCTGCACGCGGGGTGCGCCGCCGCGGGTGCGGCCCTCGCCTACTGCGAGCGCTCGCGGATCGCAGTGGACGGCGGCTGGCTGCGGGTGCGGCCGCGGGCGCTCGGCGCGGTGATGCGCCTCGATCCGCCGACGCGGCGCAACCTCGAGCTCCTCGGACCCCTCGGCGGCTCCGGCCCCGGCCTGCTCCAGCTCGTCGACCGCACCAAGACCGCGATGGGGGCGCGCCTGCTCCGCAGCCGGCTCCAGGAACCGCTCATCGAGGTCGCCGCCATCGACGCCCGGCTCGACGCGGTGGCCGCCCTCACCGCCGCCCGCGACGGCCGCGACCGGCTCGGCGCCGCCCTCTCCGGGGTGCGCGACCTCGAGCGGCTGGTGGGGCGGTGCGTGCAGCGGCTCGCCTCACCCCGGGACCTGGCCGCGGTCCGCGCCGCGTGCGAGGCGCTGCCCCGGGTGGCGGCGGCGACGCCGGCCGGCGGGGGGGCGGTGCTCGCCGCCGCGGCGGCGGGATGCGCCGCCCCCGAGGGGCTCGCCGAGCGGCTCGCGGCGGTGCTCGTCGACGATCCCCCGGCGCACGCCCGTGACGGCGGCGCGGTGCGGCCCGGAGCCGACCCCGAGCTCGACGACCTGCTCGCCGCCGGGGAGGGGGCGCGCGCGTACATCGCCGGCCTCGAGGAGGAGGAGCGGCGCCGCACCCGGATCCGCTCGCTGCGGGTGGGCTACAACCGCGTCTTCGGCTACTACCTCGAGGTGCCGAACGCGCACCGCGACCTGGTTCCGGCCGACTACGTCCGCAAGCAGACCCTGGTCGGCGCCGAGCGCTACATCACCCCGGCGCTCAAGGAGCAGGAGACCATCGTCCTCGGCGTCCGCGAGCGCGCCGTCGCCCGCGAGCTCGAGGTGCTCGAGGGGTGCACCGCGCTCGTGGCCGGGCACGCGCCCGCGCTGCTCGCCGCCGCGAGCTGCGTCGCCGAGATCGACGTCACGCGTGGGCTCGCCGAGACCGCCGACGAGCTCGGCTGGGCGCGGCCGGACGTCGACGGCACCACCGTGCTCGAGATCGAGGCGGGACGGCACCCCCTGGTCGAGCGCAGCCTCCCGACCGGCGCCTTCGTCGCCAACGACTGCGCCCTCGACGGCGGCACCACCCCGATCGTCATCCTCACCGGCCCGAACATGGCGGGGAAGTCCACCTACCTCCGCCAGGTGGCGCTGATCGCGCTCCTCGCCCAGGTGGGCAGCTACGTCCCCGCGCGCCGCGCCCGGATCGGCGTCTGCGACCGCATCTTCACTCGCGTCGGCGCGCACGACGACCTCGCCGCGGGCCTCTCCACCTTCATGGTCGAGATGACCGAGACCGCGGTCATCCTCAACACCGCGACCCCGCGCAGCCTGGTCATCCTCGACGAGATCGGACGCGGGACCTCGACCTACGACGGAATGAGCATCGCCCAGGCGGTGGTCGAGCACCTCGGCGAGGCCCCGCAGCTGCGCTGCCGCACCCTCTTCGCGACCCACTACCACGAGCTCACCGCGCTCGCGGGGCGCCTCCAGCGGGTGCGCAACGCGCGCGTCGAGGTGGTGGAGGAGGGAGAGAGCGTCACCTTCCTCCACCGCATCGTCGAGGGCGGCGCCGACCGCTCCTACGGGATCCACGTCGCCCGGCTCGCGGGCATCCCCGGCGGGGTGGTGGCGCGCGCCCGGGAGCTCCTCGCCGAGCTCGAGAGCGAGCGCCCGCTCGGTCCCCGGACCCCGCCGAGCGCGCAGCTCGCCCTGCCGCTCCCCGCCACGCCCCATCCGGTGGTCGAGGAGCTCGGCCGCATCGACCTCGACGGCCTCACCCCGCTGGCGGCGCTGAACAAGCTCGCCGAGTGGCGGCAGCGGGTGAGCGCACCGTGATCCGGCTGCTGCCCGCGTCCGTCGCCGACGCGATCGCCGCCGGCGAGGTCGTCGAGCGTCCCGCCTCGGTGGTGAAGGAGCTCGCCGAGAATGCGCTCGACGCCGGCGCCGGGCGCGTCGACGTCGAGGTCGAGGACGGGGGCGTGGTGCGGATCCGCGTCGGCGACGACGGCGAGGGCATCGCCGCCGGCGAGCTGCCCCTGGCGGTGGCGCGCCACGCCACCTCGAAGATCGCCGGTGTCGGCGACCTCGCGGCGGTGGCGAGCCTCGGCTTCCGCGGCGAGGCGCTGGCGAGCATCGCCGCGGTCGCCGAGGTGGTCCTCACCTCGCGACGGCGCGATGCGGACGCCGGGTCGCGACTCCGGGTCCGCGGGTCGCAGACGCTCGAGCACGGTCCCGCCGCCCACGCCGAGGGCACCACCGTCGAGGTGCGCGACCTCTTCGCCACCACGCCCGCGCGGCTGCGCTTCCTCCGCGGCCGCCGCGCCGAGGCGGCGGCGTGCGCGCGCGCCGTGTCCGACCTCGCCCTGAGCCGCCCCGAGGTCGCCTTCAGCTGCCGCCTCGACGGACGCAGCGTGCTCCGCACTCCCGGCGGCGGGCTCGACGACGCGCTCCGCGGCGTGCTCGGCGGCGAGGCAGCCGGGCAGCTGATCGAGATCGCCGGCGACGGCGACGTCGAGGTCGGCGGCGCGATCTCCGAGCCCCGAGCCCACCGCGCCGCCCGGGGTGGCGTGGTGCTCGTCGTCAACGGCCGCCGGGTCCACAACCGCGCCCTCACCGTCGCGGTCGAGGAGGCATACCGCGGCCTGCTCCCGGGAGGCCGCCATCCCTTCGGCGTCGTCGTCGTACGGCTCGATCCGGCCGAGGTCGACGTCAACGTCCATCCCGCCAAGCGCGAGGTGCGCTTCCGCGAGGAGGGGCGGGTGTTCGCGGCGGTGCAGCGCGCCTGCTGGGCCGCGGTGCAGCGGGGGCGTCCACACAGCGCGGCGGCGCACTGGGACGGGCTGCTCGGCGAGGGGGCGCGGCCGCTGGCCGCGCTCGCTCTGCACGACGCGCCCCGGGTCCACGGGTATGCAGGGCGGCCCGCGCCGTGGACCCGGCCTCCGGCCCCGGCGGCCGGCGGCACCCCCGGCGTCTGCGCCGAGGCCGCCGCGGCACTCGCCGGGGGGACGGCGCCCCCCGGCGGCGTCGCCGCGCTCTCGCCGCTGCGGAGCCTGGGCCAGGTGGGGACCACCTGGATGGTCGCGGAGTCGCCGCTCGGCGTCGTCCTCGTCGACCCCCATGCCGCCCACGAGAAGGTGCTGTACGCGGAGCTCCTCGCCGGCTGGGAGGAGGGGGCGGCGGCGCCCCGGCCCGGCCCGGCAGGGTCGCAGCTGCTCCTGCTCCCGGTTCTCGTCGAGGTCGACGCCGGCGCGATGGCGCGGCTCGCCGAGCACGCCGGGGAGGTGGAGGCGGTCGGCTTCGCGGTCGACGAGTTCGGCCCGCGGACGCTGCGCTGCACCGCCGTGCCCGCCGCCTGCGCGGGCGCCGAGGTCGGACGGCTTCTGCTCGAGCTCCTCGACACGCTCGACGACACCGACCGCGGCGCCGCCGCCGAGCGCCGCCACCGCGTCGCCGCGCTGCTCGCCTGCCACAGTGCGGTCCGTTTCGGCGACCCGCTCGCCGCCGCCGAGCAGCAGCGGCTCCTCGACCGCCTCGTCGAGACCCCCGGTGGCACCACCTGCCCCCACGGCCGCCCCACCGCCGTGCTCCTCGACGACCTCGCCCTGCGCCGCGCCTTCCGCCGTCCGTGAGCGGCGCGCCGCACCTCCTCGTCGTCTGCGGTCCGACGGCGACGGGCAAGACGCCGCTCGCCGTCGCCGTCGCCGAACGCCTCGGCGCGGTCGAGCTGGTGAACGCCGACTCCCGCCAGGTGATCCGGGGGCTCGTGGTCGGGACCTGCGCGCCGACCGCGGCCGAGCTGCGCGGGGTGCCCTGCCACCTGCTCGCGGTGCGCGACCCCGGCGAGCCCTTCACTGTCGCCGCCTGGCTGCGCCTCGCCCGCCCCGCCGTCGAGGACATCGACCGCCGCGGCGCGCTGCCCCTGGTCGTCGGCGGCACCGGCTTCTACATCGGCGCCCTCGTCGACGGGCTCGACCTCGCCGGTGTCGAGCCCGACCCGGTGACCCGGGAGTGGCGCTTCGCCCTCGCCGAGCGGCCCGAGGGCCTCTCCGAGCTCGCCGCCGAGCTCTCCCGTCGCGATCCCGCCGGAGCGGCGGGCGTCGACCGGCGCAACCCGCGCCGGGTGGTGCGGGCGCTCGAGATCCTCGACGCCCATGGCACCCTGGCGGCACGGGGACGCAGCGGCGGGCTGCCGGCGACGCTTCTCGCCCTCGACGCACCCGCCGAGCTCCACCGCCGGCTGGTCGAGGAGCGCAGCCGCCGGCTGCTCGGCGACGGCGCTCTGCTCGCCGAGGTCGAGGCGGCGCTCGCCCGCGGGGTCGGGCGCTCCGCCCTCGACGCCGCGGGGATCGGCTACCGCGAGGCGCTCGCCGTCCTCGACGGCGTCGCCGATGTCGATGGCGCGGTCGACCTGCTGGTGCGTCGTACCCTGAGATATGCGAAGGCGCAGCGCACCTGGTTCCGGCGCGACCGTCGGATCCGCTGGCTGGAGCGCGACGCCCGACCCGTGGACAGGCTCGCCGGCGAGGTCATCGATGTTCTTCACCAAGATGCACGGACTGGGGAACGACTTCCTGGTGGTCGACGACCGTAACCCGGACGCCGTCGACTGGGCATCGCTGGCAGCCGTGGTGTGCGCCCGCCACACCGGCGTCGGCGCCGACGGCATCCTGCTCATCCAGCAGTCGGAGTCCGCCGACTTCCGGCTCCGGGTGGTGAACGCCGACGGCACCGAGCCGGAGATGTGCGGCAACGGGGTGCGCTGCGCCGCGGTGTTCGTCCGCAGCATCAGCATCGCCGGCGAGGTGGTGCGCTGGGAGACCCCGGCCGGGCTGGTGACCACCGAGCTTCTCGGCGACGGCACGGTCCGCGTCGACATGGGGCCGCCGCGGCTCGCCCCTGCCGAGGTGGCCCCTGGAGATGGACGGCGAGGTACTGCGGGTGAGCGCCGTGGGGATGGGCAACCCCCACTGCGTGGTTCTCGTCGACGACCTGGATTCGTACCCCGTCGCCCGGGTCGGCGCCGTGATCCAGCGTCACCCACGCTTCCCCTCAGGAGCGAACGTCGAGTTCGTGCAGCTTGTGACCAGAAGCCGGGTGCGGCAGCGCACCCTCGAGCGCGGGGTCGGGGAGACAGACGCCTGCGGCACCGGCGCCTGCGCCACCGCGGTGGCGCTCGCCGCGCTCGGGCTCGCCGACCATCCGCTCGAGGTCGAGCTGCGCGGCGGGGTGCTCACGATCGCCTGGGAGCCGGGGTCGCCGGTGCTGATGACCGGGCCCGCGGTGACCGTGTTCAGCGGCCACGTCCCCGGCGTCGGGAGGTCGCTGAAGCGCACCCTCCCTCCGCCTGTCCACGGCATCGTCCGTCCGGCGAGCGGGCGGTGAGTACGGCCCGGAGCCGCGCCGCCACCCGGCTTGGGAGGATCCCGCCCTACTTCTTCGCGGAGATGCGCGCCCGGGTCGCGCGGCTCCGTGGCGAGGGGGTCGACGTGGCCGGGCTCGACGTCGGCGACCCCGACCTGCCCACCCCGCCGGAGATCGTCGCCCGGGCGGTCTCGGCACTGCACGACCCGCGCAACCTCCGCTATCCCTCGTACGGCGGGCTCGCCGAGCTCCGCGCGGCGATGGCCGGCTGGTACCGGAGGCGTTTTGGCGTCGAGCTCGATCCCGACACCCAGGTGCTGCCGCTGCTGGGGAGCAAGGACGGCATCGCCCACCTCCCCCTCGCCGTCGTCGACCCCGGGGACGTGGTGCTGGTCCCCGACCCCGGGTACGCCGTGTACACCAGCGGGGCGCTGATGGCCGGGGGCGAGCCCCACCCGATGCGGCTGCGTCCCGAGCGCGGCTTCCTCCCCGACCTCGGCGCCGTGCCCGACGCGGTGGCGGCCCGGGCGCGGCTTCTCTGGCTCAACTATCCGAACAACCCCACCGCGGCGGTGGCGCCGCCGGGGTTCCTCGACGCCGCGGTCGCCTTCTGCGCGGAGCACGGCATCCTCCTGGCCCACGACGCCCCCTACAGCGAGATCACCTTCGACGGCTATCGCGCTCCCAGCCTGCTCCAGTCGCCGGGGGCGCTCGAGGTGGGGATCGAGTTCCACTCGCTGAGCAAGACGTACAACATGACCGGCTGGCGGGTGGGGATGGCGGTGGGCGGCGCCGAGGCGATCGCGCTCCTCGGCCAGGTGAAGAGCAATGTCGACAGCGGCATCTTCACGGTGGTGCAGCGTGCCGCGCTCGCCGCCCTCGAGGAGCCCGCCGAGGCGCTGACGGCGCGCAATGCGCTGCTGGGGATCGACGTGCCCCGTCCCCGGGCCACCTTCTACCTGTGGGCGCCGGTTCCCGGCGACGGGGACAGTCGCGCCTTCGCCACCCGCCTGCTCGAGGACGCCGCAGTCAGCGTCACCCCGGGAATCGCCTTCGGCCCCGGTGGCGAGGGGTTCTTTCGCGTGTCCCTGACCGCGCCCGACGACCGCATTGACGAGGCCTGCCGCCGGATCCGCGCGCTCGCGGGCTGACCATCGGCGGGCGCCGCGCACCACCGCGGACAGATCTCGCGAAAGTCCGGGAACAAACGTTTGCGCTTCCCCATGCGCGCGTGCTACATTCCCCAGCGCGCCAGCCGAAGAGGAACAGATTCATGGTCGAGGGCCTCAATCCGCGGCAGCGGGAGATCCTGGAATTCCTCAGGATTCACTCGCGCAATCACGCATACCCGCCCACCGTTCGGGAGATCGGGCAGGCGGTCGGGCTCAGCTCGTCGTCGACGGTGCAGAACCACCTCAACGCGCTGGAGCAGAAGGGCTACATCCGTCGCGACCCGACCAAGTCGCGCACCGTCGAGGTCGTGGGGGAGGAGTCCCCGGCGGCCACCGCGTCGCGGAGCTTCTCGGTGCCGCTGATCGGCCGCGTCGCCGCCGGTGGTCCGATCCTCGCTGTGGAGAACATCGAGCACCACATCGTCCTCGGTCCGGAGATCGCGGGCGGCGACGACGCCTTCGCTCTCCACGTCCGCGGCGACAGCATGATCGAGGCGGGCATCCACGACGGCGACATGGTGGTGGTGCGCCCGCAGCGCGACGCCGCCAGCGGTCAGATCGTGGTGGCGCGCATCGAGAACGAGCAGACCGGCGAGCACGAGGTCACCGTCAAGCGCTTCTACCGCGAGGCCGGACGCATCCGCCTGCAGCCCGAGAACAGCGCCCTCGAGCCGATCTACACGCGTGACGTCCACCTCGAGGGCGTCGTCGTCGCCGTGGTGCGCGTCCTCCGCTGACGGCGGCCCTCGGCAGGGACCGGGTCGCGGCTAGGAGGCGGCGGACTCGTCCGGTGTCGGCTGTGCCGGTGGGTCGGGCTCTTTCGGCGGCGCCTGCGCCGCCACCGCCCCGGCGGGAGGGGGCGTCGGGGTGGCGGCGTCGATCGTGCGCGAGGACGGGAGGCTCGACAGGTAGCTGTGGAGTGCGACCGCGAGCGCGCTCCACATGTCGCCGCCGACGGTGACCACGGTGTCGCCGACCTCGTGGTCGTCGAGCACCCCGACGGCAAGGCGCGGCTCGCGACGCCGGAGCAGCGGCACCCCGGGGAGGAGCGCCGCGGGGAGCAGGGCGATCAGCGGCACCGAGGCCGCGGCGGCGACGAGCACGGCGAGGGTGATGACGGCGCCCAGGGTGACCGCGGAGCCCGCGCCGTATCGGGACGGGGGCCCGGGCGCGAGCACCAGCTGGGTCGCGCCCCGGGCGACCACCTCGATCCCGGGCGCCTCCAGGGACGCGATGTCGGCGAGCACCCGCGACGGGTCACGGCTGGTGCGCCGTGACAGCTGGTACGAGATGGTCGGCTCCGCGCCGCGGTGGCGCTCGGGCGTCCGGTTCACGGTGGCCTATCCTGCCCCAAGCGGTCGCGGGTATGCGCCGCGCCCCGTGGCCACTGCCCGCTGGTCTGTGGGGGCGGGGCCTGCTACGGTTCTGGAATCATGGTCCGCCCCGCAGCGACCGATCTCACCGTCAGTCCGGTGCTGGTCAGCGCCCTCGGCGTGGTCGCCGCCGCCCTCTGCTGGCGGGTCGTCACCTCCCGGCCGCGGGGCCGGCCGGTGATCGGCTGGCGCAACGGCGCCGCGCTCCTC
>VBHE01000233.1:15122-19358 GCA_005889515.1 Chloroflexota bacterium
ACCTCGTCCAGGTCACCCTGGTGATGGGCTTCGTGCCCCCCCTGGTCCTGCTCGCCGCCGACCCCGCCACCGCCCGGGGATCGCGCTGGGGGCGGCGGATGGAGTGGGTCGCGCACCCCGTGCTGGCGATCCTCCTCGTCAACGCCGTCTTCTTCGGCTGGCACCTCGGCCCGCTCTACCGCGCCTGCCTCCTCCATCCCGAGCTCTACGCGGTGCAGCAGGTGAGCCTGCTCCTGGTCTCGCTCGGCTTCTGGTGGCCGATCGTCAAGCCGTCAGGCTGCGGTCGCTGGTGCATGGGGTCGTGGGGGAAGCTCGGCTTCATCCTGCTCGCCACCATCCCCCAGACCTTCGCAGGTCTGCTCTTCGCCCTCGCCCACCGCGCCTTCTACGCCGACTACGCGGACGCGGCGCGGAGCATCGGGGTCAACCCGCTCACCGATCAGCAGCTCGCCGGCGCCTGCATGGCGGTGCTCAGCAAGCTCGCCCTCTTCGCCGCCTTCAGCGTGGTGCTCTGGCGGATGCTCGAGCCCGGCGGCGCGGACGGTGATGTCGACGACGACAGCGGCGGGGGTGACGGTCGCGACGCGCCGACGCCGGTGCGCCCCGGCGCCCCGGCATGGCTGCGCCTCCTCGACGGCCCGCGGCTCCGCGAGGAGCCGCCGGTTCGCGGGCGGCGCCGGGCCATCTGCACCGGGGTCCGGCGGGGCCGCTGAGAGCAGGGGAGGGGCCGCGGTGCGAAACGCGGAGGAGGTGAATCCGGCCGCGTGCGTGGTCGGCGCCGGGCGCGCCCTCCCCCGCCTATGGCGGCGGGATCGTCAGCGCCTGGCCCGGCACCACCGACCCGCCACGGATGTGGTTGATCGAGACGATGTCGTCGACCCGCTGGCGCAGGTCGGCGTCGTCGGGGTAGCGGGAGGCGGCGATGCTCCACACGGTGTCGCCGGGGGCGACGGTGACCGTCTGGGTGCCACCGCTGCTGCCGCCGTAGACGACGTTGCCGAGGAGGACGAGGAGCACCAGCGCCCCCGCCAGGGCGAGGAGGATGCGGCGCTCGATGGCGCGCATCCGGCGCCGGCGACGGCGGGCGTTGGCGGGGGCGAAGTCGTGGAGGAAGTCGGTCATGGCGGTTGTGGGGGGTCGTTGCCTGTGGCGAACGCCTGTTCGCGCAGCGAGCGTACACGAACAGGCGTTCGGAGTCAACAGGGTGCGGCGCTTCCCCCGGGTAGACTTCGCCCATGGGCGCGCGCGAGGTCCGGATCCGCGTCGCGGTCTGCATCCTCGACGGCGATCGCATCCTCCTCGTCCAGCACCTCAAGAACGGCCGCCGCTACTGGCTGCTGCCCGGGGGAGGCGTCGAGGTGGGGGAGACCCTGGCCGAGACGGCGCTGCGCGAGCTCCGCGAGGAGACCGGGTACGACATCGTGGTGGGCCGGCTGCTGCTCGTCTGCGAGTCCCTGGAGCCGCGCGGCCGCCACCTCGTCAACCTGGTCTTCGCCGGGGAGATCCGCGGCGGCAGCCTGCGCGCCGGCCTCGACGGCCGTCTCGTCGACGCCGCCTGGGAGCCGGTCGACGGCCTCGCCACCCTCGAGATGTATCCGCCGATCGGCGCCGAGGTGCTGCGATGCTGCCGCGAGGGGCTCGCCGGCGAGGTCCGGGTCCTCGGCAACGTCTGGCGTGACCAGGCGGGGGGCGGAGCGGCACACTGACAGACGGCGAGACAAGGAGGGCAGGACATGGGCGGGATGAGCCCGGAGCCGGGTCCGCCGCCGGTGGAGGTGAGCGTCGACGTCGCCGCCCCCGCCGAGGCGGTGTACGCGATGGTCGCCGACGTGCGCCGGATGGGGGAGTGGAGCCCCGAGTGCGTGCGCTGCGAGTGGCTCGGAGGCGCCGCCGGCGCCACGGTCGGGGCGCGCTTCCGCGGCCACAACCGCAACGGCCTGCGCCGCTGGTCGACGGTCTCGACGGTGGTTGCCGCCGATCCCGGCCGGATCTTCGCGTTCCGGGTCAGCTCGCTCGGGCTGCCGGTCGCCGAGTGGCGGTATGCGGTCACCCCGACCCCGGGCGGCTGCCGGGTCACCGAAACCTGGACCGACGCCCGCGGCGCTCTGATCCGGAGCATGGGGCGGTTCGCCACCGGGGTGGGCGACCGCGCCGCCCACAACCGCGCCGGGATGCTGGCGACCCTCGCGCGGATCAAGGAGGCGGCGGAGCGCAGCGTGCCGGTCGGCTGAGCGGTCCCGGCACACCGTCGCATAGGCTCCGAGGTGCACAGGAGGGCGACCCATGATCCTCACCTCGCTCGAGCTCACCCCGGCGGCGTTCGAGGCCGGCACGGGCTGGGCGATCACCCCCCGCGGCGCCTGCAACGGCGAGCGCTGCGTGCCCCTGCCCGACCCCGGGGCCGACCGGCTCGACGTCGCCGAGCTCGCCTCGCGGATCGGCATGCCCCTGGTGCACGACGCCGGGCACGGCCTCTGGGCCTTGGGTCCGGCCGCGCCCGAGGGCCGGGCCCTCCTCTCCGCCCAGGCGCCGGAGCTGACCCTCCCGGACGTCGAGGGCAGGCCCTTCTCGCTCTCCTCGCTGCGCGGCCGGAAGGTGGCCCTCGTCGCCTGGGCACCGTATTGAGGCTGCGCCCTCGACCTGCCCGTGTGGCAGGCGCTGCGGGCCGAGCTCCATCCCCAGGGCCTCGAGGTGGTCACCGTCGCCATGGTCGCCGCCCCCGAGCATCCCTCGCTCGTCGACGCCGCCCACGTCATGGGCGAGCTCTTCGGGGTGGTGAACATCCCCAGCGGGATCTGGATCGACGAGCGGGGGGTGATCGTCCGGCCCGCCGAGCCCGCCTGGGCGGCGGGCCGCTGGCGGACCGAGATGACCGCCGGGATCGAGGAGGCCCCCGAGCGTCTCCAGCGGATCATCGCCCGCGCCCTCGCCGAGGAGATCGACCCCGAGGGCTACGTCGCCGCGCTCCGCGACTGGGTGGCGAAGGGCGACGCCAGCGCCTGGGCGCTGAGCCCCGAGGAGGTGGTGCGACGCTCGACGCCGCGCTCTCCGGACGGCGCCCGCGCCGCCGCGCACTTCGAGCTCGCCCAGCACCTGCATCGTGCCGGCGACGCCACCGCCGCGGTCGCGCACTTCCGCGAGGCGCACCGGCTCCAGCCGGAGAACTGGACGTACAAGCGGCAGGCGTGGTCGCTCAACGGTCCCGAGGGTCCGCTGCGGCGCTTCTGGCAGGGACCGCTCGAGGGCCAGGACTGGCCCTACGACGACGAGTACGCGGCCGCGATCGAGGCCACCCCGCCGGGGGCGTACTACCCACCGGTGCGTCGGTAGGCGACCCCTATCCGGTGCGGACCGGGCGGCGGCGGACACAGTCCGCGAGCGCGCTCGCGAGCTCGGGCGCCTCGGCCTCGACGAGGGTGGCGAAGGCGATCCGGATGCCCGGGGGCGAGGCGACGCGGAACCGCTCGCCGGGGGTCACCGCCCATCCGCGCTCCACCAGGCCCTCGACGACGGAATGCTCGTCGCGCACCGGCACCCAGGTGGTGAGGCCCGAGGACCCGGTCGCGGCCATGCCCTGGGAGGCGAGCGCGGCGAGCAGCGCCCGGCGCCGGCGCGCGTACGTCTGCGCGGCGCGCTCCAGCAGGGCGCCGGTCGCGGGGTCGTCCCAGAGGTGGGCCACCGCGTCCTGGAGCAGGCGGCTGACCCAGCCGGCGCCGAGCGCCTGACGGCCCTCGACCCGGCTCACCGTGGCGACGTCGCCGGCGAGGACGGCCACCCGCAGGTCGGGCCCGAGCCACTTCGACACCGAACGCACCGTCGCCCAGGTGTCGAGCCCGCGGCACACGGTGAGGGCGGGCGCCCCCGCGGCCGGCCCGGCGTGGTCGTCCTCGATCGCGAGCGCCTCCGGGTGGCGGCGCAGCACCGCGGAGAGCTCCGCCGCCCGAGCCGCGTCCCAGGCGGCGCCGGTCGGATTCTGGGCGCGGGGCGTCAGCACCGCGGCCCGGGCGCCGAGGTCGAGCGCGCGAGCGAGCCCGTCGGGGAGGGCGCCGCGGTCGTCGACGCGCAGCGGCGCCACCTCGAGGCCGAGGGCGACGACGAGGTCGAGCACCGCGCCGTACCCGGGGTCCTCGACGGCGACGACGTCGCCGGGGCGGAGGTGGGCGCCGAGCACCCGCTCGACCCCGTCGAGGGCGCCGCCGACGACGGCGATGTGCCCGGTGTCGATCCCGTCCGCCG
>VBHE01000233.1:19389-20008 GCA_005889515.1 Chloroflexota bacterium
GCCGTAGAGGCGCCCGGAGGGGGGGAGAGGGGGGAGGGAGGGGAGGAGGGCGGGGTCGGGCCCGCCGGTGCGGAGGTCCCGCACCCCGGGGGGCACCCCGAGCGGAGGCCGCGCGGCGATCGGCGGCGCCGCCCGGACCCGGGTGCCCGCACGCCCGGCTCCCGACACCAGGCCGCGCCTGCGCAGCTCGCGATAGGCGGCGGCGACCGTCGCCGGGCTCAGCCCGAGGTGGGAGGCGAGCCCCCGGACGGTGGGGAGCGCCTCGCCGGGGCCCAGGACTCCGCCCCGGATGGCGTCCTCGACGCTGGCCTCGAGCTCTCGCGCCGTTCCGCCGGCGATCTGGTATTGTAATGCCATATTAGTAATTACGTACTATAACGTATGGCACAAGGAGTGTGGGGGTTGGAGCAGCTCGAGACCGGCGACCCGGGCGCTCCGAGCGCGCGCACCCGGCTGCGACGGCTGCGCGAGCGCGGGCGCCACGACCGGGCGACCATCGACGCGATCCTCGACGACGGGTTCGTCTGCCATGTCGGGTTCTCCGACGTCCGAGGCCCGGTGGTGATCCCGACCGCCTACGCCCGCGACGGCGACGACCTGTACCTCCACGGCGCCGCCG
>VBHE01000233.1:20041-20943 GCA_005889515.1 Chloroflexota bacterium
ATCACTCGGTGAACTACCGCTCGGTGGTGGTCTTCGCGACCGCGGTCGAGGTCACCGACCCCGCGGAGAAGCGCCGGGCGCTCGAGGCCGTCGTCGAGCACGTCGTCCCCGGGCGCGGCGCCGACGCCCGGCCGGTGACCGACCTCGAGCTGCGGGTGACCCGGGTCGTGCGCGTCCCGCTCGACGAGGCCTCGGCCAAGGTGCGGACCGGGGGGCCGAAGGACGATCCCGAGGACCTCGGGCTGGCGGTGTGGGCCGGAGAGATCCCGCTGCGCCTGTCCGCCGGTGCGCCGGTCTCCGACGCGGCCGACCCGGCACGGACGCCGGTTCCCGGCTACGCGACCGCCTGGCGCCGTCCCGGCTGAGGTCGCGCCGCTTCCCGGCGGGGCGGAGGCGATGGGGTGCCCCCTATGGGCATCCTTCGATCAGATACTCATGAGAATATGCATTATCATGAGTATCTGAGCTCGCCCGGGCAACTCTGAGAAGCCCTCCCCCAGCGGGTCACGGCGCGATGACGGCCTTGACTCTCAGCCACGGGAGACCTCGAGGCGCCGGGCATGGACGTCTCGAGCGGGGCGCTACTGGCAGCTCATCGGGAACATCAACGGCTGGCCGCAGCGGCCCTCGCTGACACCCGTGTACCGACCCGTCTCAGTCCGGCGCCCGGCGCCCCCGGACCGAGACGAGCGGCGCCGCGACGACGCAGGTGCCGGGGTCGATGAGCACCTCCGAGCAGCGGTCGATCTCGGCGGCGGGGACACCCTGGGCGAGGACCTGCTCGCGCAGCCGCAGCACCGACAGCCGCATGCAGTCGGCGAAGGCGCGGTCGTCGACGAGGGCGCGCACCTCACCGGCGACGGCGTCGAGCCCGGCGGCGCGCATCGCCGCGGGCAGCCGGC
>VBHE01000233.1:21065-25004 GCA_005889515.1 Chloroflexota bacterium
CCAACCAGCCGTAGTCGAAGTCCTCGATCACCATCCAGCCGCGGGGACGCAGTGCGCCGGCGAGGCGGTGGAGAGCCCCCGCGCGGTCGGAGAGATGGCCGAGGACGTGGCGGGCATGGATCAGGTCGAAGGCCTCGGCCGGGAGTGGGTCGGAGAGGATGTCGAGCCGGCGCACCTCGAGGCGCGGACCGCGGTGGGGCTCGAGCAGGGTGGTGTCGAGGTCGATGGCGAGCACCGCGCCGTGGACGCCGACCTGGGCGGCGAGCCAGCGGGCGATCGAGCCGTGGCCGGCGCCGACCTCGAGACAGCGCCATCCCGGAGCGACCCCGGTGCGCTCCAGCTGGGTGACGGTCAGCGGGTCGCAGCAGCGCTCCAGGGCGTCGAGGCGCTCGGACTCACGCTCCCACCTCTGGTCGAGGATGTATCCCGCCACGTCGTTACCCCCGGTGCGCCGGGAGCATAGCCGACCCGGTCGCGGCTGGCAGAATGGGCGGCTCTACCCCATCCCACCGGAGCCTGCGGCACATGGCCACCCCCGAGGCCCTCGCCTTCGACGTCTACGGCACCCTCGTCGACCCCATCGGCATCGCCGCCGAGCTCGAGCGCCACGCCGGTGACGCAGCCCGGCGGATCGCCGAGACCTGGCGGCAGAAGCAGCTCGAGTACACCTTCCGCCTCAGCGTCATGGAGCGGTACGAGGACTTCGAGTGGGTCACCCACCGCTCCCTCCACCACGCGCTCGCGGTCGCGGGCCTGGAGCTCTCCGCCGGCGCGGTCGACGAGCTGATGGCCTCGTACGACCGCCTCGAGCGCTTCGCCGACGTCGCCGAGGGGCTCGACCGCCTCCACGCCGCCGGGCACACCCTCGCGATCCTCTCCAACGGCACCCCACNNTGTCACTGAACGCGGGTCTGCGCCCACCGATCGAGGACATCGTCAGCGTCGACGAGGTGCGCGTCTACAAGCCGTCGCCGAGGGTGTACCTGCACGCGGCGGAGCGGCTGCGCCGCCCCGTCGAGACTGTGCGGCTGGTGTCCGCGAACCCCTTCGACGTCATCGGTGCCGAGGCGGCGGGGATGCGCGGGGCCTGGATCGATCGCTCCGGCAACGGGCTCTTCGACACCCTCGCCGAGCCGCCGCGGATGGTGGTGCGGACCCTCGTCGAGCTCGCCGACGAGCTCGACCGCGCCGCCGCCTGAGCTCAGCACAGCGCGGCGGCGCGGGCGAGGAGGAGGTCGCGTTCGCGCGCGTTGCGGGTGAGCGACGCCGCGCGCTCGAGCTCCGCGCGCGCCTCGTCGTTGCGGCCGAGCCGGGCGAGGAGGTCGCCGCGCACGCTCGGCAGCAGGTGGTAGTCGCGCAGCGACGGCTCCGCGGTGAGCGCGTCGACGAGGTCGAGCCCCGCCTGGGGACCCGAGGCCATCGCCACCGCGACCGCGCGGTTCAGCTCGACCACCGGCGACGGCGCCACCTCGGCGAGGGTCCCGTAGAGGGCGACGATCCGCGACCAGTCGGTCTCCTCGGGGGTGCGCGCCCGGGCGTGGCAGGCGGCGATCGCGGCCTGGAGGGCGTACGGCCCGGGGGCGCCGCCGAGCCCTACTGCGCGCTCGAGCGCGGCGAGGCCGCGGCCGATGAGGAGGTGGTCCCACCGCCCCCGGTCCTGGTCGAGGAGGAGGATCGGCTCGCCTCCGGGGCCGGTGCGGGCGCGCGAGCGCGACGCCTGGATCTCCATGAGCGCGACCAGACCGTGGACCTCGGGCTCCCCGGAGAGCAGCTCGGCGAGGACCCGGCCGAGGCGCAGCGCCTCCTCGCAGAGCGCCGGCCGCATCCAGTCGTCGCCCGCGGTCGCCGAGTAGCCCTCGTTGAAGACGAGGTAGAGCACCTCGAGGACCGATGAGAGGCGGGCGGCCCGCTCCTCCCCCTCCGGCACCTCGAAGGGGACGTTGGCCTCCGCCAGGGTGCGTTTGGCGCGTACGATGCGCTGTCCGATCGCCGCCTCGGAGGCGAGGAAGGCCCGGGCGATCTCCCCGACGGTGAGGCCGCCGAGCAGCCGCAGGGTGAGCGCCACCCGGGCGTCGGTCGAGAGCACCGGGTGGCACGACACGAACATGAGACGGAGCAGGTCGTCGGCGATCGCGGCCTCGTCGAGGATGGCGTCGAACTCCGACCCGGCCGCCTGCTCCTCCCCCTCGAGCTCCTCGCCGAGCTCCTCGATCTTGCGATCGAGCCGCTGCCGCCGGCGGACCAGGTCGATCGCCCGGTGCTTCGCGGTGCCCATGAGCCAGGCCCCCGGGTTGCGCGGGACGCCCTCGCGCGGCCACCGCTCGAGGGCGGCGACCAGGGCGTCCTGGGCGAGCTCCTCGGCGAGCCCGACGTCGCCGACCATGCGGGCGACCCCGGCGATCACCCGGGCGGACTCGATCCGCCAGACCGCGTCGATCGCGCGATGGGTGGCCGTGTCGGACGCCGTCACGGCCACCCATCTGACCAGCTCGCCCCTCGGCGGGGCAAGCCCGCTAGCTGTTCGAGTACTGCCCCTGCAGCCGGTCGCGGAGCTCCTGCTCGGCCTCCTGCGCCTCCGCCGGGAAGATGTCCTGGGGGAAGTCCGACGCCTCGAAGACCTGGCGGATCTCCAGCTCCTCGCCCTCGCCGAACGGGGCGCGGGACATCCACTCGATCGCCTCCTCCTTCGAGCGCACCTGGATGATCCAGAAGCCGGCGATCAGCTCCTTGGACTCGGTGAAGGGCCCGTCGGTCACGGTGTGCTTCCCGCCGCCGTCGAAGCGGAGCCGGCAACCCTTCGAGCTCGCCTGGAGCCCCTCGCCGGCGAGCATGACGCCCGCCTTGGCGAGCTCCTCGTTGAACGCGCCCATCGTCGCGAGGATCTCCCCGCTGGGGAGCGCACCGGCCTCGGAGTCCTTGTTCGCCTTGACCAGAACCATGAACCGCATCGTCGTCTCTCCTCGGTGTCGTCGGAAGCGGGACCTCGACCGGTCCCCTATCAAGGCGTCGAACGGCCCCTCAGGATTCAGACATCGCCGAGGAACGAGAGCCGCAGGGTGCGCTCGGGGTTGTCCGGGTTGAGGTCGACGACCACCAGCCGCTGCCAGACGCCGAGCTCCAGCCTGCCACGCCGGACCGGCACGGTGACCGACGGCGAGACCAGGACCGGCAGCAGGTGGTCGGCGCCGTGGCCGGTGGAGCCGTGGCGGTGGCGGTAGCGATCGTCCCGGGGGAGCAGGCGCTCGAGCGCCTCGACGAGGTCGGGCTCCGACCCGCTGCCCGTCTCCATGATCGCGATGCCCGCGGTGGCGTGGGGGACGAACACGTTGAGCAGGCCGTCGCCGCCCGCCTCGCGGGCGAGAGCCGCCGCCTCGTCGGTGACGTCGACGACCCGGCGCCGCGAGGTGTCGACGCGGAGATCGCGGCCGAGCACCTCAGCCGGGCCTCGGGGTCGCCGGCGCCGCCCCGGGAGAGGCGGGCTGGGGGACGATGATCGAGCCGTAGAAGTCGCGGAAGGTGCGCAGGTCGTCGGAGGCGGTGTAGAGGAAGTCGAGGCGCATCGCCCGCTTCGCGTCGAGGGTGACGAGCAGCTCGGCGAGCCGCGGGGGGAGCGGCTGCACCCCGGGCGTCGCCGGGGGCGCGGTGCCGCCGCGGGCGTAGAGCTTGAGCACCCCGGTGATCCCGAAGACCTCCGCGGAGTCGACCTCGACGGTCGCGTAGCCCTCCATCCCCGCCGCGCCGAGCGCGTCGAGGGTCGGTCCGGCGGCCGCGGTGATCCTCGGGTACCCGCCGCTCTGGGGACGGAAGCTCACCGCGCTCGCGCCCTCGGTGAACGCCCAGGTGTCGAGGTAGAGGGCGCTGAAGCCGTGCGCGTCGGACTGGTAGAGCTCGAAGTGGCGGGGACTGCTGTAGCCGGGGTCGTCGGTGATCCAGCCGGTC
>VBHE01000233.1:25100-25474 GCA_005889515.1 Chloroflexota bacterium
GTGGAGCCGGAGGCCGAGGGGCGCGATGATCGTGAGGGTCGAGCCGACCGCCACCGCCCCCGGGGTCGCCGTCGGCGACGGGCTGGCCGACGGCGACGGGCGCGGTGTGGACGGCGCCGGGGTGGTGCCCCCGGAGCCGCAGCCGGCGAGCGCGCCCACCGCGAGCGCGGCGGCGAGGCGGACGGCGGCGCCGCGTCTCATGCGCGCTGCTCTCCCCTCCCCTCTCCCAGGGTCCTCAGGGTCGCCGCCACCGACGCCGAGAGCGCGTCGAGGTCGTAGCCGCCCTCGAGCACCCAGACGGTGCGACCGCCGGCGGTCTCCGCGGCGATGCCGGCGAGGCGGCGGGCCACCTCGGCGTAGGTCGTGGTGTCGAG